>JAMCYH010000066.1 GCA_023474025.1 Deltaproteobacteria bacterium | reverse complement strand
ATTGACATTCGGCCACGCCTGCTAGACTTGGCTAGTCGAATTGCGTTAGATACTGGCCGAAAATTGTTTTTGATTTAAGGTTGATCATGTCAAAAAAAATAACTTACCGTGATGCGGGGGTTGACACAGACCTGGCTGACAGGGCATTAGCCTCAGTAACAAGTAAAATTCAGTCTACGTTTACTCCGGGAGTGCTGGGCAACCTCGGCGGATTTGCCGCAATGTTCCGTCCTAATTGGAAAAAATTTCAGGACCCTATTCTGGTTTCCGCTACTGATGGTGTTGGAACCAAACTGAAAATCGCCTTCATGACGGGAATTCACAACACGGTCGGAATAGATCTAGTGGCTATGAATGTCAATGACTTACTGGTCACAGGGGCTGAGCCTCTTTTTTTCCTGGATTATTTCGCTACTGGTAAAATTGAACCGTCAATCTTCAACAGCGTCCTCTCAGGAATCGCAGAAGGGTGTGTCATTGCAGGATGCGCCTTAATCGGTGGCGAAACCGCTGAAATGCCGGACTTTTACCCGGATGGTGAATATGACTTGGCGGGATTTTGCGTAGGCATTCTTGACAGGTCAAACGCTTTGGATCAATCAAAGGTCAGAAGTGGAGATATCCTTTTGGGTATCGCTTCATCGGGGTTGCATAGCAACGGTTTCAGCCTTGTTCGAAAGGCGTTATTGGAAAAAGAAAAATATTCCTTAGACTATAAATTTCCAGACTCAGAGAAAACCTTGGGCGAAGAACTTCTAACTCCTACAAGAATTTATGTTAAACCGGTTCTTTCTCTCCTGGAAAAAATTTCTGTACATGGTATGGCCCACATCACAGGTGGGGGCTTTTATGGAAACATTCCACGAGTTTTACCCGACAACGTTTGCGCTCACATCGATTCACAGGCATGGGAAATTCCCTCAGTATTCAAAATACTGAAGTGGCATGCTGGTCTAGACGACTTTGAAATGTTTAAGACTTTTAATATGGGAGTAGGAATGATCATGATCCTCGCAGAAGTTGATACTGACGAGGCCATGAAAATATTGCGGGAAAACAAACTGGACGTACTGAGAATCGGCGTTGTCAAAGAACGGACCAATCAGTCGGATCCAAAAGTCATTATCAAATAGTACAATTTTTCTATCACAGCGTGTATTTTTCTCTAAAATGGATCAACATATTCTCGAAGATTTCATCAAAACAGAGGCCCCTCTTCTCTCCGATTTAATTGACCACTCGAAATCATTCCAGATCACCGCGACAGATTCGAGTATTACGGACGCCGTTAACCCTAGAATAACGGTGATTAGATTGGAGGAATTGCTTCGCGTTGACTCCGAAGGCTTTATTGAAAGGCTCTCAAACTCCAGAGAGGTGTGGGATTGTTTTTTAAAGACCATCGGCGCTTCATCTTTCCTTTTCTCGGTTATTAGACGTTCGCCTGAGCTTATAAAATCTATTTTTGTTGAAGGAGCATACAAAAGGACCAAAACTCGATCTGAGAAGGAGCTCGAATTACGGAATCGGATATCTTCGATTCCAAACCCTTCTCAGGACGACCTTTGTCGGGAACTGAGACGTTATAAGGAAGAAGAATTCCTCAGGATTGGATGTAGAGATCTCAGTGGGATAGCCAATGTGATGGAAATCATGGCGGAATTATCGGACTTTGCTGCAGCCGCATTGAATACAACCCTAGACTATCATTTCGTTAGGCTAGTCCAAAAACACGGATTACCAAATGGATTGGCTCCGAAAAAATACGGATTCGTGGTCCTAAGCATGGGAAAACTTTCCGGTAGAGAGCTTAATTTTTCTTCTGATATAGACTTAATCTACCTGCGTGGTCCTGAAAAAGGCTACACAGACGGCTCAGAAAGAACCTTTGTCGCTAAGTTCTACGAGTCTCTCGCCAGACTCATAAGCCGCTCAATGTCCGACATCACCGAAGATGGCTTCGTATTTCGTGTAGACCTTCGGCTACGACCTGAAGGAGATAAGGGGGAATTGGCCCCGTCAGTTTCAAACGCAACAGAGTACTATCTATCTTGGGGAAGGACGTGGGAAAGGGCTGCGCTAATGAAAGCCTTTCCAATAGCTGGTGACATTGACCTGGGACATCAGTTTCTCTCCGGAATTGAGCCTTTCGTTTACAAAAAGCATCTGGATTACTCTACTCTCGATGATATGAGATCCATGAAAAAACAGATCGAAATCCAGATCAAGAAGAAACCTGGGGTGAACATAAAACTGGGTCAGGGAGGCATACGTGAGATTGAATTCTTCGTTCAGGCGTTGCAATTGATTAATGGTGGCAAGAATCCCAGGTTGCGTTCTCCGTCGACAGTGGCTGCCCTCGAATTGTTGATTGACGGTGGGCACCTGAGTCGTCTTACGTCAAGAGACCTTAAGGACGCTTATTTGTTCTTCAGGAAGGTGGAGCATCGGATACAGATTAATCATCAGCTACAGAAACATGATTTACCCAGGACAACTGAAGAACAGGAAGAACTTGCCAGGCGAATGGGTTATAGAGGACCTGGAGCTCTTGACAATTTTCTGGATGATTTGGAAAAGCGCCGGAAACTTGTTGAAGAGCTTTTTGCATCCCTGTTTTATCATTCGCCAGAGGATAGCCTTGAAAATGTGTCATCGGTGACTCGTCATCTGATTGAATCCATAGAAGACCATAACGAGTCTGTGGCGATACTGACTGATCTGGGTTTCCGTAATCCTTCCTCAGCATATCCTGTTTTAAGAAACCTCATATTCCCTTCACTGGGGAGGACCGTTTCTGAAAGGTCACAGGAATTACTGGAGCGCCTCGCTCCTCTTTTTATTGATGAGCTTCTTAAAACGCCTGAACCGGAAAAGGCTTTGATCGGCCTTGATTCGTACATAGGCTCACTTAAAGCCGCCCCTAACTACTATTCAACTTTTTGGGAAAACCCGGCTACTCTTAGATTCTTGATACGTATTCTGGGTGAAAGTCGTTTTTTTACTGACCTGTTGATCAGGCATCCTGAATCAATTGACTCCCTTATAGGCCGAGGGTCGGAGAATTCCGCCAAAAGCTCGGGAACCCTTAAAAAAGAACTATTTGAACGTCTCGATTTTTGTGAGAGCTATGAGGACAAACTAAACGTGCTCCGGACCTTCAAGAATGAAGAAACGTTACTCACAGGGGTCCGCCAACTCAATGGAGAAATAGATTCACCCTCGGCACGAAAGCTCATAGCCGAATTGGCCGATGTATGTCTCGAAGCCGCCGTGGAGATCGCCCGTAACGAAATGGAACAAAAATTCGGGTCGGAAGGCCTGACATCTCCGTTTCCGTTTGTGGTTTTAGGCATGGGAAAACTTGGCGGTATGGAAATGACTTATTTGTCTGACCTTGATGTAATCTTCGTTTTTGATCCCCCCAGCGAACAAATAGGAAGATTAACCTCGAGAGAATGGTTTGCCAGACTCGCGAACAGAATAATCTCGATTCTTAGCGTCCCCACATCCGAGGGATCTGTATTTTCTATAGACACTCGCCTGAGGCCTTCTGGCAACAAAGGACCACTGGTGTCATCCCTGGAATCGTTCGAGAGTTACCACAGGGAGTCGTCCGCTCTATGGGAAAAGCAGGCGTTGATTCGTTCAAGAGTTGTCACTGGGCCTCCTGACTTGCGTAACAAGGTTCAATCAGTGATTCATGAATGTATTCTGCAAGCCGATATCAATCAACATGACATTGCCGAAATTGCTAGAATTCGTGAACGCATGGAAAAGGAAATTGCTATGGAAAACTCAACAAATGTGGATCTAAAAACTGGCAAAGGTGGCCTTGTGGATGTTGAGTTTTTCACACAGGGCAAGATTCTCGTCCATGCCCGCTACCATCCGGAAATAATTAAATCTAACACCCTCGAGGCATTAGACGCTCTGCGAACCGCCGACATTATCGGGAATCAAACTTATAAATCCCTCGACTCAGGCTACAGATTCTTGACAAACCTGGAAGACAGGTTGCGCATTATGGAAAATCGAAGTATAGATCGTTTGCCTCTTTCCGGCTCAAAATTGGAAGGATTGGCCAAGAGGCTTGGCTACGGTAGCGACGGAGAAGCTTTGGTACAAGACTATCTTAGTATAAGAACGGAGATTCGGTCCATATATAATTCCTTTTTTCCGCCAGCGAATGGAATAAAATAATTTA
The DNA here is from genome assembly GCA_023474025.1 of Deltaproteobacteria bacterium. Classification (GTDB taxonomy): domain Bacteria; phylum Desulfobacterota; class Desulfomonilia; order Desulfomonilales; family Desulfomonilaceae; genus CAJBEZ01. The sequence continues at coordinate 49,530 of JAMCYH010000066.1, read as the reverse complement.
TACAAGGGCACAAAAATGAGATCTGTGATGAAGCGACTGGCTATAGGCCTACTCGGGGCATTGGGGCTATATTCGATAATATTGTTCGCATTCTCTAGCACTGTGAGTGCGCAAATGCAGCAATGGCGCCAAGAAGAGCGAGGTAGACAAAATTATCAGAAACAGCAATGGTTGCAATGGCAGCGCGAGCAGCAAACGCGGCAAATGTTGGACCGGCAGCAGCAATTGCAGTGGCAGCAACAGGAAAAGGCACGTCAGCTGTACCGAAGATAGTGTACATTAAATCAGCTAATCCCTGGAAATGCCTAACAGTTCGTGTGAAGCAGCCTAAAATTGTTAAACCTATTTGTTCGAACGGAATATCTAGAAATGTCCTTCCAATAATTTGCCGGCGTCTAAAGCCAGTAATTGCGCCAAGTGGTCCTGATGCGACCTTTCGTCGGATAATAAAGCTCGATGGTCGGTTAAACAGCTACCGCCCACCTGCCATAGATCATTCTTAATTTCAATACCTAGTGTTCTCTTCCCCCTTAGCGACTATGGGTAGCAACATTATCTTGTCTAACCAACCCCACAGAAAATGCGAGCAGGAACTGACCTGTATAGTAAAGCGGCAAACCGATTAAGCGATTCATAAAATCATTTACAACAAATCTGTCCCGGGCGACGAAAATATCTGACACGTAAAAAAGCGCTGCTCCTAACAATATTGCCCACGCCCCTGCCCTTTCGTTATTCGGATTGCGGAAAGCCGAGTAAGCCCCTAATACCATCACGCTGATGATCACAATATAAACAGCGACTGGAACCAGCATTGTTCCGAGGTGAGGCGTTAGCCATAAAAAGACACACCCACTGATGGCTGGAATTAACAAGGCGACAGGATGTATCCAGTCAATCATTCTGGTAAGTTTTGCAAAAGCGATCGTATACAGGACATGACCGCAAACAAACGTGACCAGACCTGCCTGAAAAGCTATATTTCCTGGTAGCCCAAGACAGACATCTCCGGCGAGGCCCAAAATAAGGCCAGCAATCACAAAACGGCAATAAGCCGCCTGCTGGTGGGTTTGAAAGAACGCTGTAAGCACGAATAAAAAGGAAAGGGGTGTCTTGAACAGTAGGATAAGCCCATGACTTCCGGTGTTCTCTGCCCACAAAAGGCATACCAACAGAAACACCGCTATGAGTGAAATGGCGCTTAACAAGTTACCTCCTTGGCCAAGACTCGCTTTAACATATCCGCTGAGCTATTCTGGATCCAATAAAATTCTTGTGGTTCCCAACACCGGAAGACATGCTGGGGACCCTTGAGAAAGTCCCCACCATATATCGGAGCTATAGTCAAGTTGGACAGGTCCTAAGACACTTGGTGAGATTCAAAGATCCATCCGCTTCCAAGAATCGGGATATTACTCGATACGAGCGACATTTCAACCGAAGATTGCGGAACCCCTCAAAGCCTTGGCGGCCCTTGCTATATGTTTGCCATGATGATGAGACGACACTAGCTGATCATCGGACAGGCCCTTTGGGCTTAAATCGTCAGCGTGGGCTCTGCCGTATGGTCCCCACTGTAGGCCAGCTGCGTGATAACCGGGAGTACTCTTGGGTAATGGCACGATAATCAATCCCAGTTCTACAAGGTTGTTCAGTAGAGCAAGCATCGTCAATTCGCAACCGCCGCCTCCTCCACCGTAACCAGCGCCGGAGGCAAAAACCGCCCCAACCTTGCCTACGATTTTGTCTTGCATCCACGCCCCGCTACATACAGTGTCAATAAACTTCTTAACTCGCCAGTCAATGCTACCCATATGGACTGGCGATCCTAAAACCAAGGCGTCACAAGACACAAGATCATCCATCTTTGCATCTTCCGCCTTTTTCAGCACAGCCTCGCAGTCCGGAACCGCCTTGACTCCTTCGACAAGCGATTTAGCCATTTTCTCGACGCTGCCATGATCACTTGCGTAAACTACTAGAATTTTGATCATATCCATCTCCTTTCGTAAAATCGCAAAGACGTCTACATTGAGATTATGGAATGACTCGAAAACATAGCCTAAGCCTTCATTTTCATGGGCAACCAGCCTAAAAATGCAGTTTACAAGTAATTAAATTGTTGAGGACCGAGCTCATATTGATTAAGTTAACAGAGAAACCTAACGAGTCAAGTTGAAATACTTCTAAAAGGAGTCTCGATATGTTGATTTTCGGAACACCTGACGACGTCTTTGAAATGGCCATCCGTATCAAAGAGAATGGGAGAAGCTTTTACCAGCTTGCAGCGAAGAAGATGACTGATGACCCCGTGATTCAAAAGCTCTTCACGGATCTTGCTGATCTTGAGGAATCCCAGGCTGAATGTTTCAGGACTATTAGAAGCGACCTCCCAGGTTATTTTCCCGAGGAGTCAGTCTGGGACCCGGAGGGGTTGGCGAAAAGCTATCTGGAAGCAGCCGCCGATACTGAAGTTTTTACTCACGATGTAACTATTGAACGCCTGAAAAAGGTCCATACCCCTTTAGAAGCTCTTGAGGTCGCTATCGAATTTGAAAAGGATTCAGTCCATTTCCTGCTTGGAATGAAAGACATGAATTCCGACCCCAATTACATCAGCGAAATTGGCAAGCTCATCTGCGAGGAAATGGACCATGTAAGGATGTTATCGGATGCGAAAAGGACCTGTCGAGCGTCTGAATGTGAAATTACTAGATAGTTTTGGGGGAATTTCCGTAGTCAAGATAGCAAAAAAAAAGGATTTAGCAGTCTCACACTATTTTTAGGGGGTCGTCATTATGGAACGTGGGAAATTTATAAAGAACATAGCGTTTGCAGAACCTCAAGTCTTGTTGGACCTGGTGGATTATCAGGAAGGGCGGGTCGTAAGCCGAACACTAGCGCAAACCAGCTCCATGAGTCTAACTCTATTTGCTTTTGACGCCGGCGAAGGACTGAGCACCCACTCAGCAGCCGGGGATGCGTTCGCACAAGTAATGGATGGAGAAGCTCAGATCACAATTGATTCCAAGGAAAATTCAGTCAAAGCCGGTGAGGTCATTGTTATGCCTGCCAATGTTCCGCATTCAGTGCATGCCATCAAGCGATTCAAGATGTTGCTTGTTGTTGTAAAAGGAGCCTAGCTAGAAAGAACGAGCTCGATTAAGTGAGGCCCTGCTTCCTCAAGGGAACGTGACAGTTCTTTTGAAAGATTTTCCGCGGTCGTTACGGACACGGCGGGGACTCCCATACCATTGCCTACTTGGGTCCACTTGATTGGTGGTCTGTCCAGATTCGTAAGGTTCTTAAAAGCTTTGCCAGGCTTAGACTGCCCTGAGCGGGCCATTTCTATTCTCAGAATATTGTAACTTTTATTTGAACAAATTAGTGTAGTAATATTTAACTCCTCGCGAGCCTGAGTCCATAGCGCCTGTAGAGTGTACATAGCGCTCCCATCGGCTTGGAAATTGATTACCGGTCTGTCAGGACACGCTATGGCGGCCCCAATTGCGCATGGCATGCCTTGTCCAATGGCCCCACCTGTTATGGGAACCCAATCATGATGAGGAGCGCAAGACGCTGCCTGATAATAAGCAAACCCACTGGTAACTGACTCATCGACTACAATCGCTCCTTCAGGCTGCAAAGCAGCTAAAACCATGCACGCCTTCTCCGCTGTCAAAGGGCCTGTTGGGAGGGAGTCAGCCAATTGTGAGCCTGAATCTGGCTCAGCCATGAACCCCTGATTGCGAGCCCCCACTGTATCTGAAAGCATTTCCAGAGCCTGTGCCAAGTTCTGATATCGGGAACCTAGAGCGTATATATTGTGAGATTCAGTTAAAAGATTACTGCGCCCCCCCTGATACGCGAAAAATGCGACTGGAGACTTTGCGCCAACCAGGATAATCGAATCATATTGTGAAAAGAAATCAAATGCCGGTTCAGGAAAATATGGGATCCTATCCACGAATGGGATCCCTAACCCCCTTTCCATCCGGGCTGGAAAAGTTTCAGAAACTAAGTCACACCCTGTTTTCGTCCTAATTCTAGCCGCTGCTTTCAATCCATTCTCCCTCAGGCTCTTCGGACCGAGCACCATTAGGGTCCTTCCGCCTCCTCGCAGCACACGAGCAATCTCGTTGATATTCACGGGGTCAACCGGCTCGATGTGAGGTTTGGCGGATTCAATTAGAGGATTGAGGCTTTCATTCCATTGAACGTCCTGAGGAACTATCAAAGTGGCAGAGTTTCCCTGCATTGAACTCGATATGGCGCTCGCAGTGTCATGTGAAATCGTGTCGGGAGATTTGGCCAATCTGATCCAGTCTGAGACCGGTCTCGCGAGAGTTTCAATGTCCATCACTTCTGGAGCGTCAGACTGTCTATGCCAAAGAGCGTGTTCTCCGATGATGCTGAGCATGGGAGAATATGCCCGTCTTGCGTTATGTAAATTCGCTGAAGCGTTGGACAGACCGGGACCAAGGTGCAGCAATGTCATAGCTGGTTTTTCCAGCATTCTGGCGTAACCGTCGGCTGCGCCGGAGCAAACTCCTTCAAATAGACAAAGGACTGACCTGATACCTGGAACAGAATCCTGGGCAGAAACCAAATTTAATTCTGTTGTTCCGAAATTTGCAAAACAAACATCCACCCCTGACTCAATCGAAGTCTTTATTAATATTTCAGCCCCTGTCATCTCTCCTCCGGGGAAAATGCATCATACTTTGGGATTTTCCAGATCATCCTACGCGACCTGTGGAGATGGGTACTTGATGAGGAGGGCCAGCACAAGTCCCGCAACTGGCAACACAACTATTGACTCCAAGGCAGTAGCGACACCGTAATGGTCTGCAAGGATTCCCAACAACGTGACTCCAAGTCCACCTGTGCCAATCGCAAAACCAACCATGAGTCCAGAAGCTATCCCCAAATTTCCGGGAAGAAGCTGCTGGGCCATTACTATTGTCACAGTGAACGTTGAAATGAGGATCATTCCAAAAACGCCAAGGACTAGAAACAATACCACCCCGGAGGTCATAAAAATGAGTGGAAACATTATACTTGAAATTGCCATGGATATTATGAGGTAAAGCTTGTGGCCACATCGGTCAGCGATTAACGATCCCCCGATCGTTCCAACAGCGCCCCCCAGCAACAGGGCGGAAACCAGCTTCCCAGCGTACAGGGCGTCTCCACCAACGTGATCAATATAATAAAATGGTATATATGCCATTAGCCCAAGTTGAGTCCAGGACCTCATTACAACCGTTCCTATCAGCAGGAAAAGCGCCACATAAGCGCCTTGCTGCGAACCTCCCGCAGCTGTTTTAGGGAGCGCGTGGACAGCTTTAACCTGCTCTATGGGCTTCCATGCGAACATGAGGAAAAACAGGAAGATTATCGAAAGCAATGCGATCAAGGGCAAGTAGTTGAAACCTAAATGCATGATCAGGTAAATAGCTATGATGGGACCGAGCGCAAACCCGAGGTTTCCACCCACCGAAAAAACTGACATCCCTGTGGCCATCTTGTCTCCCGTGAAAAAACGGGCTGTTTTATATCCCTCGGGATGGAATGAAGCAACGCCCAGTCCGCTTATCACCACCAAGACCAACACGAGGCTGTAATGAACTGTCAATGGAACAAGCGACAAACCTACACCGGCTATGACGCACCCCAGAGGCAACAAGAACGCTTTTGCTTTCTTGTCCGACCAGTAACCAAATAGAGGCTGCACTACTGATGACGCGACATTCGCCGACATCATGATTGCTCCGGTCAGCGCATATGATATGGAAAGCTTAGTCTTTAAAAAAGGCAATATGGCAGGTAGAGCCCCTTGATAAATGTCTGTGATCAGATGCCCCAATGACAGGATCAACAGGATTTTCAGGTTGAAGTTTGTTTGTGTTTCTTTCATTTATCGCTTCCGTCTTTTTCGTAAATACGATGTTGTCTGACTCCTTTTGAAATAATTGGCATTAAAAAAAGTAGACAACAAATCATCTGACTATCAACACAGGGATATTAAGCCTGTGACGCACTGGCGCCACAGTGCTACCAAAAATGATGTCACTTATACCCCGGTGTCCGTGTCCCCCCATTACAAGCGCATCGATTCCTTGTTCTTCTGACAACCGTACCAATTCACCTGGCACATTTCCATACCCAAGGAATATTTCCACATCCACACCTCGATGCCCTAAAGCCACGGCCAATTTGTTCAAATATGCTTCATCTTCACGAGCTTCGTTGTCAAATGTGTCAGGGCCATAAATCGAACCACCGGCGCCTTCAACCACATGGAAAAGGCATAATGCGGCATCATGCTGTCGAGCCAAAGGCAGAGCGTGACTCAGAACTTTTCTGTCATCGTCAGTAAAAGCCAACGCCACACCGATTTTTTTATAACTGGGGGTTTCAAGGTCGAGGCGATCTTCATCCGCCCGTATGAAATGACTCAGTTTTTTCCATGCTGGAATAGTCTCCCTTGGTGGCAAATGTACAAACGGCTTGACTGAAATGTAGAGGAGGAGAATCAGTAAAGCGCTACATACTGGCACAACTGTGCCGTAAATCAACATCGGGTCACTCACAGAATGGAGCCACTCATTAATCTGATCAACAACCAGTTTGGCGTTAAGAACCAGGATTATAGTCGCCACACCCCAGGCTAGTAACTTAACAATCGAGCTATTTGCAAATTCGCCCATGGATGATTTGTCGCCGGTAAAATGGATGAGAGGTATCACCGCAAAAGGAAGTTGGAGGCTTAGAATGACCTGGCTTAGTATAAGAAGGCTGTAGGTCCCCTGTTCGCCCGCTATGGCGATCGTTAGGGCCGCGGGCCCGACCGCCAGAATTCTGGTAACGAATCTTCTTAGTACTGGACGAATTTTGAATCGAAGAAAGCCTTCCATAACAATCTGTCCCGCCAATGTGCCGGTGAGTGTGGACGCCTGACCAGAGCAAAGCAGCGCAAATGCAAAGGCAATTCCGGCAAGAGCGGTACCCAACAAGGGCGACAGCAGGCTATGGGCCTGCTGCAACTCCGTAACGACTACTCCATGTTTGAAAAAAGTAGCAGCGGCCAAGACAAGTATCGCGCTGTTTACTATAAAGGCGAAGTTAAGCGCCAATACTGAATCAACAAAATTAAACCGACAGGCCTGCCGTTTCCCCTCAAAAGATGGGTCGTACGCCCTGCTCTGCACAAGGGCTGAGTGGAGATAGAGATTGTGAGGCATGACCGTTGCGCCTATAATACCAATCGCCACGTAAAGAGCTCCATCAGGAAGGGTTGGCGCAAAGCCGCTAAAAACTTCCATCCAGTCCGGCCCCGATTTCGCCACTTCAAAAACAAAGCAAAGACCTATAGCGGTGATCAGGGACAATATCACCAACTCGAATCTTCTCACTCCAAAGTTTTGTATAGCAAGAAACACGAAGGTATCCAGCGCCGCTATACAAACTCCCAACATCATAGGAATCTTAAGCAAAAGGTTAAGACCTATTACTGTGCCTAAAACCTCGGCCAGGTCACACGCTACAATTGCGATTTCAGCTAAAATCCACAGCATATACGCAACAGGCCTCGGGTAATTCTCCCTACAAGCCTGAGCAAGATCCCGGCCTGTAACAATTCCCAATCTTGCTGACAAAACCTGGAGGATCACCGCCATGGCATTCGACATGAGCAGGACCCATATAAGTTTGTAGCCAAATCGAGAGCCACCCTCCAGATCTGTAGCCCAGTTGCCTGGGTCCATGTACCCTACACTTATTAGATAGGCCGGGCCGAAGAACGCGAACATGCGCTTAAAGATGGTAGCGTGACTCGGGACAGCAACCGTCCGGTAAACTTCTGAAAGAGATTTTGACGTCTTTGCCATCTTTTGACCAAATTATGGTTTTATGTAAGCAAACCCTATTCGTTGCAAATCAATAATTTCCAATATACCTGCAGCAACAGTTTCACAGCAATCAAGCAAATCCACCTGTGTCATGTGATTATTTGCCAATGCGTTTCTACACATCTTGAAATGGACTCCCAAGTTGTGAAGCTCCTCAATTGTCCGGGCATAAACAGGGAGAGAGTCCTTTCTAAAAAATTTAACCGCTTTGCCATTAGCCACAACATTAATTTCACATTGCTTCGCCGCTACCTCCTTAAAAAGATTTTTTATGTTTCCAAGCGCCATCATGAACCTGTCTTCATCATCCAAATCGAGATGGAATAGCGCTTTGTATGATGTTTCCATCTTGGAGCCTCCTGATCTTTTTGACTTTAGATCCACATTTTTAATACTCTCATCCGGATATGCGGAGTATGGACCGAGAACGATACCTGAGATCAACAAAATCGCAGTAACCATTGGTAAAAACAGTCTTTTCATTTACCCAAACCTCCACTTTTCAGACGATTTGGCCCTTGATGGCAGCTGGCCGGTTAGCTTACAGAGTATAGATTTTCCCCACAAGTTATTATTACGCTTTTCCGACAATTTCAAAGAGTGTATAAGGCTATGGAGGTTCTGTTTCTGTTTATCACAGAGTTCGCTCTTATGGAAAGGAGTTCAATCATGGCGATAATAACCGTGAGCCGAGGATCGTATAGCAAAGGAAAAGAAGTCGCTGAAAAAGTAGCTAAACGGCTTGGGTATGAATGTGTCGCGAGGGAGGTCCTTCTGGAAACTTCCGAACATTTCAACATACCAGAAATTAAACTCGTGAGGGCTCTCCACGATGCCCCCTCTATCCTCGAAAGGTTCACATATGGAAAAGAAAGATACTTAACTTTTTTGGAGTCTGTATTTCTAGAACACGCTCAGAAAGATAACATCGTTTACCATGGTTTGGCAGGACATTATTTCTTGAAGGGTATCAGCCACGTTTTGAAGATTCGGATAATGTCCGACCTCGAAGATCGCGTTCGTCTGGAAATGGAACGTGAAAAAATTTCTGCTGACGAAGCTCGTTATATCCTGAAGAAGGATGATCACGAACGACGTCAGTGGGGTTTGAAAATATTTGGTATAGATACCTGGGACCCGAGCTTGTACGATCTGGTAATTCACATCCATAAATTGACAGTTGATAACGCTGTGGACATTATCTGCAACGCGGTTAGCTCGGAACAATTCAGGACTACTCCGCAATCCCAGAAAGCCCTTGATGATTTGGTCCTTGCAGCTCGCGTAAAGGCAGAGTTAGTTGTCAGTTGCCCAAACGTTCAGGTTTGTGCGGAAGACGGTGTCGTCTATGTAGATACAAAAGCAGGTCCGGCAATCGCTGAGCCTCTTGCTGAAGAATTAAAAGCTAAAGCCAATAAAATATCCGGAGTAAAAGAAATCAGAATGAACGTGAGCCCGACTGCCGCGTTTTTCAGCGATTAGGATTCAGGTTTAGGTCCACAATAGAGGATATTTTTGCGCCTAACTGAAATTAGTTTATACGTACTTTGAAAAGCCATTAGTCGCGTCGGTACAATTTCATGCACAACCAGCAATGAGGAATTGCTCCGACGCGACGGACGAGAAATTCCAATTTTAGTACCAATTTTGATTCAGTTAAATTGGATTTAGAGACTATCGATGGATTGGAATGGTTCTTACCAAGAGATAAATTAAAATAGCGAAACCGACTAGAACGGTTATCAGAAAGTGGTAACCAGTGTAACTCGATATTCGCCCCCACTCTTTCCCCAGTGTGTATCCTACCAAAATCATGGTAGTGGACCACAGCAAAGCCCCGACATATGCAAACAACGCAAAAGTTGCAAATCGTAGCCTGGCAGCGCCAGCAAACAGCGCATTAAAATGTCTTAGCCCAGCGATAAAATATCCGACGAGCAGACTCCATTTTCCAAACCGCATGTACCAAACGTTTAATTTATTCAATCTCTCGTGATTTACGTGAAGGAATCGGCCGTACCTGACTGCAACTGAAGTCCCTAGGAAATAGCCGAGCCCATAACTTACAGTGATCCCGCAGACACTCCCAAGAAATGCTGACACCAGTATAAGAAAAAAGTTCAGGCGCCCTGCTGACACTAAGTATCCACTAAAAGCCAGCGTAAGGTCATCGGGAAAAGGAACCCCAAGGATACCAAACATCAGTATGCCGAATAGAGCGACATATCCGTAGGTGGTGACCCAAGCCTGGACAATCTCAGTCAAATCGCTATGTCCCCTTGTGACCTGTGAATGCCTTGGGTATGAGGTTTGGCGATCACTTGTCACCAAATACTATTTTTCAGTTGGTTTGACGTTCAAATTTTCCTGAGTCGATGACTGTTGATTTGTACCCGCCTCTTCCACCGGTTTAGGAGGATCATCCGATTCAAGATTTTTCTTGAATTCCTTAATTCCTTGGCCAAATCCGCTCATAATTTCCGGAATTCGCTTGGAGCCGAAAACCAGGAGCACTATGGCAAGAATCAACAATAATTCAGTCGGTGCTGGAACACCCATTTTAATCTCCTTGAGTTGTCATGAATCCCGCCGCAAAAATGGTCTAAAAAATGGCAAAAGTCATTGTTCAAATTATCTCAATCCAAGCCACTCATTATTTTTTAATTTATATACTCGAACCGGTTAAAGGAAGCGTACTTTCAAAACACAAAACCAGCCTCTTGAATCTGTTTCAAAAGAATACCAAGATTTAAATACTTACACCGTTTGTCGCTCATCATTTGCCGGCAAGAAAATCAGGCGCCGAAAACGCTGGATTGGGATATGAGTAAAATCCACGCATGGTTTTAAATCCCAAGTCTCCTCTATCAACGTAACTTTTTACAAAATCAGCGTTCGTTTGAGTCTGAGCGTCTCCGGTTTGGCTCGCATGGTATTCAGTGACTGTCCAAACAGTTGATAGTCCAATCTGATCCATAATCCCAAAGGGTCCTATGCCCATCCCCATCACTCCCATCCAGGAACGGTCCACATCTTCAATAGACGCTATACCATTTGCGACCAGGGCCAGAGCTGAATTTAACAGAGTGGTGAGCATGGCGTTAAAAACATAGCCGCTGCTTTCGCGATTCAGCATGATCACAATCTGCCCCAGACTCTTCGCAAAACCTCGTATTAGTTCAACTACTTCCGGATCAGTCTCGGGGTGCGGCATAACATCCACAACCTTGCAGGTTCGGACGTCGTGAAAATGCAGGGCGGCGAACTTCCGGGGCCTGCCCGTTCTATCCGCAAACATTGATGGTAATAGCGTTGAAGTGTTAGTGGTAAAAATAGTTCTTTCCGGACAAAGCTCATTAAACATCGAAAAAATCTGCGCCTTAAGGTCAGGATTTTCCGGAAGCGATTCACTTACGAAATCCACATCGATCGCCGCTTTCTTGGAGTCTGAAACGAGTTCAATATTTGCTATTGCCTTTGGGAGGTCATCGGCTTCCATGTGTCCGGTTGAAACCAACCATGCCCCCAGCTTCTCTATTCGCTTTAGAGCCGAATCCAGGATCTCTGAAGAAAGATCATACAAAACAACCCTGTAGCCATGCGAAGCGCAAAGAAAACCAATTTGCTGCCCCATTGTGCCAGCGCCCAGTACGAGAACTCGCCTGATTTCCGAAAGTTTCATAAACCATTCTCCTCAAACAAATGTCGATCAAATTTTGTTAATCCTGCTATTATAGAGCACAAAAAGATACCGTAATCGTGTGAGCCTCTACAGGCTCGAAATTTGCCAGCGTCCATCACCAAATAGCCTCAACTGTGAATCATGCCAGGAAACCAGAGTACTCCGGTGAGCTACGCTGATTACCGTGGTATTTCTTAATTCTGATCTTATGATTTTATAGAGGTTCTCTTCCATTTTTTCATCAATTGACGCTGTCCCTTCATCCAGAAACAAAAAGTCGGGACGCTGAAGAAGCACTCTGGCAAATGCGACGCGCTGCTGTTCTCCAAGTGATAGCGCCTGCGACCAGTTGTCGGTCTGGTCAAGAACCGGCGCCAGATGTGACAACTCACATCGATCAAGCGCTTCACGTAAACGACTTTCCGACGCGGATGAGCCAGATGGATAATACAAAGCCTCTCTCAAAGACCCCATAGGCAAATATGGTCTCTGTGGTAAAAACATGGTCTTCGCGTTCTCTGGCAAACGAATTTCGCCTCTGGCAAAAGGCCAGATTCCAGCAAGAGTGCGGATCAAGGTGCTCTTTCCGGAACCGGAAGCGCCTGTTATTAGCAGTGAGGAGCCAGGTTCCAAGGTCAGGTTGAGATTTTCTATCAACAGCCGCTCGTCGGGTAAAAACACATCCAAGGATTCCACTTCCAAGCCGCCATAAGAGGAATTCGTTCGCCTGAGATCCTCGCGATCCTTGAGCGTCTTGACCTGTTCAATAGCCGAGGTGAAGCCGGTGAGACGATTCATTATGGCGCTCCAGTTGGTGATCATGGTGTAACTGTTAACCAGAAATGACAAAGCGTCATGCACGGAACCGAATGCGGAGGCGGTCTGCATCAGACCTCCCAGCTTCATTTCTCCTGTGAAAAATCGGGGGGCCGCCATCAGGACCGGAAATATTACGGCCAACTGATTATATCCCCCGGTCAGGGAATTCAGCCTCTTCTGACGCCTCATGATCTTCCAGTAATTGTTTACAACCGAAGTAAACCGTGACCAGAAATTCTCGCTCTCATCTTTTTCTCCTCTATAAAGAGCGACACACTCGCTGTTTTCACGTAAACGAGCCATGCTGAAACGGAAGTCAGCCTCATAGCGTTGCTGATTGAAATTCAGTTCGATCAACGGGTTCCCAACACGCATCGTGAGCCACGTCCCCAGCAAAGAGTAAGCGATCGCCGCCCAAACCATGTAGCCCGGAATGGTCAGCGTCCCCATACGGCCCAAAGACACGGGCAGACTTCCCGAAAGCACCCACAAAATGGCTATAAACGAACCTAGGGTAGCTACTGAATTCAGCAGTCTGATGCTTAGAGTCAGGGTAAGATCTATAAATGAATCTATGTCTTCACTAATTCGTTGGTCAGGGTTGTCTGTCGCGTCATGAAGAAATTGCATGCGATAATAAACCTGCTGGCCAAGCCACATAGAGAGGTAATTCCTTGTGAGCCAACGACGCCAGCGGATTTGAAGCATTTGCTGGAGATACAGCATGTAAACGCTCTGGACAATATAAGCCGTCGCCAGTTTGGCAAATTGCAGTAAGTCACTAAAAAAAGCGGCTTTATTGGCCTGTTGCAAGGCATTGTAGAAATCCTTGGTCCATGCGTTTATCAATACGTGGACGTAAACCGTACCGAGATTCATGGTCATGATTGCAATAATTAACAGAATGGCGCTCCATTTTTCCTCTGATGACCAGTAAGGTCCGACGAGGCCCCAAAATCTTCGCCAGAAGGATAGTGTCTGTGCGCCCCCCCGGTTGATCTGCTGCTTTGATTCGAACATACTGCGTTGATCTACCCTCTTTTCTCAGGATATTTTCCTGCAATTAGCGAGTGTGGTTAGAGTATCTCACTGACTTGATATAGAAACCTGGCGCCGAGTTTTGTTCGTCAGGCCGCCATTTTATTTGCATTATCAGGAATAGCTAACAAATTGATAACATTTTTATTGACAGTTTTTGGACAACAAACTAAATAGGGTTATATCAATATTCCAATTACTCAGTTTTAAAGCAAAGGCTCTGCTAGAAACACTAAAATCAATCTGAGGTTCAGGTTAAACTCCCATATTATCAACGAAACAGGAGATCCTCATGTCCATAAAACGTTTTCCTTTCTCCAGAATTTTGGGCGCACTCATGTTCGTCGTCTCATTTGTCGGATTTTCCTTGGCCCACGCAGAAGATAATCTTCCGTCAAAATCCGACCAAAGTTGCCTTAAATGTCATGATTACAACAAAAAACCAAACATAATCGCTGGAAAGCTCAAGGAGGTTTCTGTCAAGGCTAACGCCATCCAGGTCCAGGTAGGCAAAGATACAGAAGTTCTCCTGTTTGACGACAAAACCGTCTTGAAAAACGCTTCATCAGTATCTGAAATCCCTAAAGGAGAATCAGTAAAGGTCATATATCAGAAAAGGGACGGTAAAACATTCGCAAAAGAGATTGAGGTCAAAAAAGGGCTGGCGGTTCCGAAACACGAACTGATTTCTACCGAAGAAGTGGAAAAGCTTGTAGCCAAAGGTCCCAAGGCAGGGCATTACATTCTGCTCGACAGCCGCCCATCTGCCATGTTCAATGAAGGGCATATTCCCACAGCAGTTTCAATGCCGTTTTTCGATTTTGACAAACTTGTGGAAAAAGTCCTTAAGGACAAAAACGTTCTCCAGATTTACTATTGTGCGGGTCTTTCATGTGTACTCAGCCCCATGGCCGCAAAAAAGGCGAAAAGTTTGGGGTTCAGGGACATAAAAGTCTACCATGCCGGCTTACCAGCCTGGAAAAAGGCTGGAAACATAATTGTCTCAGAAATTGGTGGACTTGAAAGGCTAAACAAGTTGCAGGCCTCCTATATACTGATGGATTTACGACCTACAGACATGGTCACAAAGAGCCACATCCCAAACGCTGTTTCTGTTCCAATAGAAAGCCTCGATTCAATAAAATCCCAATTGCCAGGTTATAAGGCGGCGCCAATAATTATCTACGACCAGAAAGGTATTGATGAATCCACGGTAGCCACATTCAATAAAATATCGGCTTGGGGTTACACTAACGTCAGCATTCTGTCCAAAGGATTTTCAGGATGGCAGAAAGAGGGAATGACGGTTGCTACTGGACTGGCTGACACTAAAATAACTTTTGTCCGCAAACTTCTACCTGGAGAAATTTCTCTCGACGATTTCAGGCGTCAACTCGAACACCCCTCGCCCAAGGTCGTAATTCTCGATGTTAGATTGCCCTCTGAAACCAAAGATGGCCTTTTCCCTAACTCGATTCAGGTCCCACTCGATGATATCGAGTCCAAAGTATCCGATTTACCTCGAGACAAGGAAATCCTGGTTCACTGCTCCACTGGCGCCAGAGCGGAGATGGCCTATGCGATCCTGAAGAAAGCTGGTTTTAACGTCAAATATTTGCGAGCGAAGGTTGATTTTGACAAAGATGGGAAAGGCTCGTACAAATTTGAGGAATGATTCTTAAATTTAAAAATCCCCAGGTGGCGTCCAAGACCTTTTATATAGAGGGCCAACTGGCCATAGTATTCGTGTAGCGCCAACTGGGAATTGTAAAGGCCGTCGGCGCTTGGGGAAATAGCGACAAAAAAAGGCTGCCGCGTTTGAGCCCTGAAATCGCATGGACATGGCAAGGGGTTCATCCCCTTGCTCCTGAAAATTCTTAAGGATCTGGGCATATGGCTGGCTGAAGTTACCAGAGCGAATGGCTCGTTTCCTACGATTGGCATGAAAAGGCGCGCTTCGTCATCCGTGTCAAGCGCTCGAGTTTCCAAAATTAGTGATTCCGTGGGGACCCCGAGCCAGGCCGGCAGCGCAGCCATGGCTTCTGCGGAACTTGGCGCGCCACCGGATAAAACGAGTTTAGCGCCGGGCATCTCCTTCCATAACTGCACGCTCTCCAACAACCTGAGGACAGACCTGTCCCAAATATCTGAAGCGCTCCGTTGATTTGTGAAGGATGTGCCGCCCAAAACCACTATGTATCTCACACCTATTGCCTGAAGTTTACCTGGATTAGCGTATGGCCCGGCTTGATCTTCCAGCGGTTTTAACAACGCGTTTCCTGTCCACCCCAGTGAAAAGGCGAACAATGTTAGCCCGGCAAGGATAAACAAGACCATGCCGGAACGTTTACAGTTTTTTACCGAAATTATCAGAGCGACTAAAATAAGCGTTAGTGTCAGACCAACCGGATAGATGATGACGCTTACTAACTTTTTTGTAACAAACAGAAAATATTCCATGACTCATTTTATTCCAGCGATTTTAGTCGAACAATGTAAATTTACTCGCAGGCGCCACCTCAACGTTTTGTAAGCTGACACATTAGATGATTGACAGGTTCAAGCCACTTTATAACACATTGTCATTATTAAACATATTGTCCAAGAACTTAGCGCCAGTTTTCGAATTCAGTTATATAGCGCTATTTCCAGAAGCACTTTTGTCTTTAGTTGTGGATCGGCTGACTTAGATCCGGATAGTGTTTCCTTTCAACCCCTTAGGAATCTTTGCCCGGACACAACGGTGCGACCAGATACGTGTTCAACACAGGAAACGCCGCGTAGTCACTATCCAGTTAACCACGGAAATTTGATATGCGATTCTTGAAATCATTGAGGATTCTTGCTCTGTGACCGCTCTTCACTGAATGTTTACATGGCTCAATATTTTTTCTTGACATTCTGTATTCTCCCAAGTAAGTTATCTATAATTGTACTTATCAGTCGGCCTAATGCACTTATTTTTGACTCGTTTTTTAATTGTTTGTTGCTAAACACACTGTTTACATTTAGGCCTGACAAAAATTACTAATTTTTCAATTTAATCGATTTTTAGTATTAAGCTCATTTTTCTGAATTTTAAATTGTTAACGCAAACGGGGTGTCACTCTAAGTGACAAAAAACAATCACAAGCATCTTGAACAGAATAAATAGTGCGGTAAATTAGCTAGTTATCAATTAGCCACGAGGAAGAAGCCTTTCTTTTCATTCGCGCAACCACTCCATTGTGGTCTGCGGCTTTCTCGAGATGTACTTTATTAGTTGTAGCTGGGCGCCGTATTGGCTTTAATTTAGTTTTCAAACAATTGGTATTTATTAAAGTCAATTAAATCCTGGTATTAATTGTTGTTGAGCGAATCTTAAAATTATTAGTTCAAGCGTGCCTAGCGCTGATTAACAAAAAACAACAAAAACTATCCCCAAAAGACTAAATAGCCAGGCAAATTAGCTAGTTATCAATTAGCTGCGGAGGAGAAGCCTTGGTCTTGATTGCCACAACGGCCTCCTCGGCGCCTGGAATTCAAACACAATGATTCCTGATATTTTACGATCGGCATTTCAAATTGGAAGTTAATTAGTAACATGCCCGTTCAAAACGACATTCCATCAAGATTTCCAGTCGACCGACCCATTGAGGATGATACGGGTCAGTGGTGGGTTTTGCAATCAAAGCCCGACCGGGAGTGGAAACTGGCAAGATATCTGCTACAAAGGGAAATCAGTTATTACATGCCATTATACGATCGGAAAATTAAGTTTGGAGCTTTTGGACGGGAAAAGATTGTCAGGGCCCCGCTATTCAGAGGATATCTTTGTTTCGCTTTGGACAGGGAAAAACAGAGCCTTCTATACAACACGCATGACTTTGCGAGGATTATCGAGATCAGGGAACAGGACGCTTTTGTAAAAGAACTGCAGTCTGTGTCGACAGTCACCAAGAGTCAACACGATCTTCTGGTACAACCAGGTGTTTTGAAGGGACGAGCGGCTCTGATCGTTTCAGGTCCTTTAAAGGGGCTTAAAGGCGTTGTTCTCAGACGCGCCAAAAAAGGACAGTTCGCAATTTCAGTAACAATGTTCAACCGCACCGTAATCTTAAACCTAAACCCCCTCACCGACCTGGAAATCATATAGTAATCAGATCTGAAACTATGAGCCCTTACCCCCATTCTACCATATGGGCGGATAAGTCCTCATTAATGCTATAGACAAAATGGACAGCAGCATAAGTGCAAAAGCAACTCTAAAATGGTCCAAATGCGAGGCCCGGAGCAAATGACGACGAAAATCAGAAAAAATCACACCTCGGCGTTCAAGGCTAAGGTTGCATTGGAGGCCATCAAGGAGCAGCAATCACTTTCTGAGCTGGCAGATCGTTTCCAAGTGCATCGAAATCAAGTCGCCCAGTGGAAAAGGCAGCTTCTGGATCGGGCAGAAGAGGTATTCGTTAAGAGGAAAGCCTCTGATAGTGACGCAAACATCAAGGAACTCCATGCTAAAATAGGCCGTCTAACAATGGAAAATGAATCTCTATCCATTGCGCTTGGTCGGCTTGGAGACAAGACCGCAAAGCGCTGATTGCGATACACGATTTGTTTGAAAATTCCGGTAATAGGCGAATTTTGAATCGTGAAGTTAGGGTTGCCGATCAACCTGGATAATTTCAACGAACACCATAAGCGTCTGCTGGAAGACAAAACTATTTTAAAAAGAATCCTATATCAGTTTTGATTATTTGAATGGAATAATAGGCCTCAACAGGAACTCGGTTAGCAGTTTTCGCTTATCGTGGTCTAGCAATCTTAGCGCCAAAATTTGTTATAGCCATTGCCGAAGGTAATGTCCGATTTTACGCCGGCACGAAATCTCCTGAACTTTTGCGATTGGGCCAAACTTTTGGCAATCGTTATAGAATGATCACCGCTGGTCGCTAATACACCGCCTCGAAATTCATTAATGTCTAGACAAATGGATACTGGCTCAAGTGTAAAAGTGGCTCTTAGATCATCCCATTTAGAGGAGCGGTAAAAATGAGAAAGGGAACCAGGAAGAATCACAGGCCTGCATTCAAAGCTAAAGTCGCCTTGGAAGCCATCAAGGAGCAGCAAACGCTTTCTGAGTTAGGGGATCGTTTTCAAGTCCACCGGAATCAGATAGCTCAATGGAAGAAACAACTTCTTGATCGGGCTGATGAAATATTCGCCAAGCAGACGGCTTCTGACAATGATTCAATTGTGCGGGAACTTCATGCCAAGATAGGGCGGCTGACTATGGAGAATGATTTTTTGTCCGGCTCGCTCGGTTACATTGGGGACAGGAACCCGAAGCGCTGATAATGAGAGATCATAAGTTTGTGAAACTATGACTGATGCCGGATCCGGGTTAAACACGTATTTGAAGTTTTACGATTATGAGCGACATCATCAGGGTCTTGAGAGACAAAACTCTTCATGAAGTTTACTGGAATTCCCCACCTCGGCAGAGGACAGCGGCATGAACAGGCAGCTTGCGCTTAAAAGTCGCGTTCCGCAATCCAAGACTTTTAGCCCTTGGCCATTATTTCATCCAATTCGCTGGTTTTATGGTTTCCAATGGAATTTGGTTCAGCATGGATGTAAAAGGCGATGTTGCAACACGTCATTACCGAAGGCATATAGAAAAGCCTACGATCAATTAGTGACGCCAGGGCCGCTCTTAAAGGCTGTTTCGAATTTCACAACTCCAAGCAACGCGCTCACAACCTTGACACAAGAACCCCCTGGTATGTCTTTTGGGATGTCGTACCCAAACGAATGGCAACAAGATCAACAAGCACCTTGCACTTAAGAATCGTGCTAATTTGCACTAAAATACTATACCCTCACCCTTAGAGGAAAAAAAGAACGCGGTTCAAGATTTTTTGCTTGACATCCTGTATCACACTGAGTAAACTCTTTTATAATTGCCCTTTATAGTCGACCTAATGCACTTATTTATAATTCGATTTTTAATTGTTTCTAGGTAAACACAGAACCTACATTGGGCTGACGAAAATTAGTAATTTTTCAATTTAACCGATTTTTAGTATTAAGCTCATTTTTCTGAATTTTAAATTGTTAACTCAAATGAGTGTCACTCTAAGTGACAAAAAACAATCACAAGCATCTTCAAAACAATAAATAGACTGGGAAATCAGCTAGTTATTAATTAGCCACGAAGGAGAAGCCTTTCTTTTCATTCGCACGACGACTCCATCGAGGGCTGCGGTTTCCTGGAGACATAAGCATTGTCGATCAACCGTTTGCCCATATTGAGAGCCTGGTAATGATCAAAGCCAGGCCCCGCAGGGAAGTAGATTTTTGTCCTGATTGGACAATTAGGGTCGATGCATCTTAATTAGCTGATAAAGGATGAGAATTTGATTTTGCAGCCAAGCTGAAACGTAAGTTACTTATTTAATATTGGTATTAGCGATAGCTGGGCGCCGTATTGGCTTTAATTTAGTTTTCAGACAATTGGTATTTATTAAAGTCAATTAAATCCTGGTATTAATTGTTGTTGAGCGAATCTTAAAATTATTAGTTCAAGCGTGCCTAGCGCTGATTAACAAAAAACAACAAAAACTATCCCCAAAAGACTAAATAGCCAGGCAAATTAGCTAGTTATCAATTAACTGCGGAGGAGAAGCCTTGGTCTTGATTGCCACAACGGCCTCCTCGGCGCCTGGAATTCAAACACAATGATTCCTGATATTTTACGATCGCCATTCCGAATTGGAATTTAATTAGTAACATGCCCGTTCAAAACGACATTCCATCAAGATTTCCAGTCGACCGGCCCATTGAGGATGATACGGGTCAGTGGTGGGTTTTGCAATCAAAGCCCAACCGGGAGTGGAAACTGGCAAGATATCTGCTACAACGGCAAATCAGCTATTACATGCCATTATACGATCGGAAAATTAAGTTTGGGGCGCTTGGACGGGAAAAGATTGTCAGGGCTCCACTCTTCAGAGGGTATCTTTGTTTCGCTTTGGATAGGGAAAAACAGAGCCTTCTATACAACACACATGACTTTGCGAGGATCATTGAGATCAGACAACAGGCCGCTTTTGTAAAAGAACTGCAATCTGTGTCGACAGTCACCAAGAGTCAACACGATCTTCTGGTCCAACCAGGTGTTTTGAAGGGACGAGCGGCTCTGATCGTTTCAGGTCCTTTAAAGGGGCTTGAAGGCGTTGTTCTCAGACGCGCCAAAAAAGGACAGTTCGCAATTTCAGTAACAATGTTCAACCGCACCGTAATCTTAAACGTAAACCCCCTCACCGACCTGGAAATCATATAGTAATCAGATCTGAAATTATGTTCTCAATCTGGCGATGTGCAATACACTTACATCGGTGAGAAAGATTTCCGGTCTGATGCTTTTTGCTGAATCTCCCACCCAAACCCAAATCACATGAGTTTAAATTGCTAATGAACAATCGACGTAAATTTGTTTTCTATTGTTTATTCAATTACTTATTCCTAGTGGGTGGCCGTGCTTTCTTTAATTGCGCCTGTCAAAAATTGATAATATTTATACGGCGCACCCCAACCTCTTCATCCCGAGGCATATCGTAATATTTTCCGGCTTGATCCTTGGACCCTGGTCCCTAACAGTATAATTTTTCAGATAGTTCAAAACCATACGAAACGCAGTCGGCTTCTTGGCCGACGATTGCAGGTGACCCGATGAAAACTGTTATCCTTGCAGGTGGTCTTGGCACGCGGTTGGCCGAAGAGACTGACAATCGGCCAAAACCGATGGTAGAAATCGGTGGTAAACCTATCCTCTGGCACATCATGAAGATATATTCCGCATACGGGTTAAATGATTTTATCATCTGCTGCGGATACAAGGGCGTCATGATCAAGGAATATTTTGCCCATTACTTTCTCCATATGTCTGACGTGACATTTGATATGCGGAAAAATTACATGGAAGTTCATCAGAACAATGTCGAACCATGGAAAGTTACTCTTGTTGATACAGGATTGAACACTCAGACTGGCGGACGCCTCAAAAGAGTTGCGCAATATTTAAATCAGGAAGACTTCTGTTTTACTTATGGCGATGGCGTTTCCGACATTGATATCAGCAAATTGATAGAATTTCATCGAAACGAGGGCGCTCTGGCAACATTGACCGCAGTAATGCCACCGGGTCGTTTTGGCGCTATGACTTTTGAAAAGACCAAAGTCACACGCTTCCAGGAAAAACCAAAAGGTGACGGTGGCTGGATTAACGGCGGGTTCTATGTCCTCTCTCCCAAAGTGTCAGAATATATCGAAGCCGATTATACCATTTGGGAACGGGAACCAATGGAACGCCTTGCAAGTGACGGAGCCGTATCGGCTTACATGCATCACGGCTTTTGGCAGTGTATGGACACAATCCGTGACCGATATAAGCTCGAAGAGTTATGGGCATCGGGGAATGCCCCGTGGAAAGTGTGGGACCGACTACCCTCAGCTGTGTTAGCTGGGCGGACCCATGGTCGACATCCTTCGACAGCCACTCCTTCGGTCTATCAACACTACTCTTGATTGGGATAAACAGGATTGAACATCCTTACCCCCTCTGCCCAAACTGGGCTAACGTCTTTGCAAGGGCACGAGCAGCGGGTTAAATCCGGCCGCTCCCCACCTCCGAATATACGCTCGCTCCGTCGCGTCGAGACAAAAAGGCGATAACCAATCAAAATAAATTATAGAGATTTAAACCATGCGCATCAACATAGGTTGTGGTCAAACTCCAACACCGGGTTGGAGAAACTTCGACAATTCGTTGAGCCTTAAATTGGCAAGAATTCCTTCCCTGCCGGGATTGCTTCTGAAAATTAGGTTCCTTGAACAAACTCAATATGACTTTATTCAGTTCGCACGCTCGAATCAGATTGAATACGGCGATGCTACGAGAGCCTTACCTCTTGCCGACAATTCAGTAGAGGTTCTGTATAGCTCACACATGTTGGAACACCTTGATCAAACTGAAGTGTTTCTCTTCCTTGAGGAGTCGAAGAGAGTGTTAATGTCAGGCGGTATTTTGAGACTAGCTGTTCCCGATATTAAAAAGCAGGTTGATCAATACCTGTTGACAGGGGATGCGGATCAATTTATCGAAGGCGCCCTTATGTGCATTCCTAGACCAAGAACAATCGCGCAAAGGCTGAAGACCCTGGCGGTAGGCACACGCCATCATCAATGGATGTATGATGGGAGGTCCATGTGCCATCTGTTATCGTCACACGGATTCAAGAATGCAAAAGTGGTCCAGCCGGGAGAAACTTCAATCAAAAATCCTGGACCACTTGATCTTTATGAACGCTTGCAAGAGAGCGTGTACGTAGAAACAGAAAACTCGTAAAGCAAATCTCATCAAGTTTTGAGGACACGTGCCTAACTCCCAGCCATTTCTGACTAATTCTCAAACAGCGCCAGACCCGAAGATTCTGGTGGTTGGCGATGTAATGCTGGATCGCTATTTTTTCGGGGCGGTCGAGCGAATTTCCCCTGAAGCTCCGGTCCCAATAGTTCGGATCACTCACATTGAAGAGAGGCCTGGTGGCGCAGCCAATGTAGCTAGAAACATCTCTGCTATCGACGGCAAGTGTTCCATTTTGGGAGTAGTGGGCAAAGATGAGGCGGGGGTAAGGTTAACCGAAATATTGACATCAGCGGGAATCGAAACAAAACTCTTCATAAATAAAGAAGTTACTACAACCATCAAGCTGCGTGTCATGTCAAAGAGCCAGCAGATGATACGCCTGGATTTTGAAGAACCGCCGACAGACAACTGGGTCGTTTTCAGAGACTCTATCTTCAGAAATCTCGTAGATACACATGGTGTGATCGTATTATCCGATTATGCGAAGGGGGCCCTTGTCAACTGTGAAACATTGATTGCCTTTGCCCGCTCCAAGGGGAAAAAGGTGCTGGTAGACCCTAAGAGCGCTGATTTCAGGCGTTATAGCGGCGCACAACTAATTACACCCAATATCACTGAATTTAAAAATGTCTTCGGTCCCTGGACAAATGAAGACGAATTGACGTCTTTGGCTGAGAAATGCCGACTAGATTACAATTTCGATTCGATCCTGATTACTCGAGGCGAAGAAGGCATGACTTTATATGATCCTAGCGGCCGAATGCATATTCCCAGTAAGGCAAGGGAAGTCTTTGACGTCAGTGGAGCGGGCGATACTGTAATAGCCACTATTGCGCTCACGTTGGCCGAGGGCAAATCTTTAAGGGAGGCAGTAAATATAGCGAATGAAGCGGCTGGAATAGTAGTTGGCAAACTGGGAACAGCAATCGTAACTAAACAAGAGCTTTTCAAGGCATAGCCAATGAAAAAAATCCTCGTCGTTTTTGGCACGCGTCCTGAAACCATCAAACTAGCGCCAGTCATACTTGCGCTGAAAGCTGACCCTCGTTTTGAATGCAAAGTCTGTGTTACATCACAGCATCGAGAAATGCTTGATCAGATGCTCGATGTATTCGGTATCGTGCCGGACGTTGACCTACATCTCATGCGCCCTGATCAGACGCTCAGTGGGTTTGCCTCACGAGCGATTGCAGCTCTTGATAAATATTTTTCGGCTTCGCGACCAGATCTTGTCCTAATACAGGGAGATACTACGACTGTGTTTTGCGCGGCCTTGGTGGCTTTCTACAACCGAATCCTGGTCGGGCACGTTGAGGCTGGTCTTCGTACAGGTGACTTGTATTCCCCCTGGCCCGAGGAGGCAAACCGGGTGCTAGCCACCCGTTTGGCGACGCTGCACTTTGCCCCTACAGAAACGAGCCGTCAAAACCTCTTAAGAGAAGGCGTTGGCTCTCATCAGATTTTTGTCACTGGAAACACTGTAATTGACGCCCTGTTCATTGCGTTGGATAAAATTATGGAAAATCCACCTCCTATTCCTGGCGCCAGTCATACTTGCGCTGAAAGCTGACCCTCGTTTTGAATGCAAAGTCTGTGTTACATCACAGCATCGAGAAATGCTTGATCAGATGCTCGATGTATTCGGTATCGTGCCGGACGTTGACCTACATCTCATGCGCCCTGATCAGACGCTCAGTGGGTTTGCCTCACGAGCGATTGCAGCTCTTGATAAATATTTTTCGGCTTCGCGACCAGATCTTGTCCTAATACAGGGAGATACTACGACTGTGTTTTGCGCGGCCTTGGTGGCTTTCTACAACCGAATCCTGGTCGGGCACGTTGAGGCTGGTCTTCGTACAGGTGACTTGTATTCCCCCTGGCCCGAGGAGGCAAACCGGGTGCTAGCCACCCGTTTGGCGACGCTGCACTTTGCCCCTACAGAAACGAGCCGTCAAAACCTCTTAAGAGAAGGCGTTGGCTCTCATCAGATTTTTGTCACTGGAAACACTGTAATTGACGCCCTGTTCATTGCGTTGGATAAAATTATGGAAAATCCACCTCCTATTCCTGGCCTTGGCCCTAACAGCAAGGCCCAGTGGAACGGGGCCCCTTTAGTACTAATAACTGGGCATCGTCGAGAAAACTTCGGTCAAGGGTTTGAGACAATCTGCCATGCCATTAAGACACTCGCACAGCTACACCCCAATGTTCAATTTGTCTATCCCGTGCATCTTAACCCCAACGTGAGAGAACCTGTAAACCGTATTCTTGGAAGCATGGCTACTAAAAACATACACATTATTGAGCCATTGCCCTATTTGCCATTTGTGGCCATAATGAGTCGTTCCACTTTGATCCTGACCGATTCCGGCGGCATTCAGGAGGAGGCCCCAAGCTTGGGCAAGCCTGTGCTTGTTATGCGTGATACAACAGAACGCCCCGAAGCTGTAACCGCCGGCACTGTAAAGCTCGTGGGGACTAATTTCGCTAAAATTGTCTCCGAAGTTTCGCTACTGCTCACACGGAAGGATGCCTATGACGCAATGGCGATGGCTCATAATCCTTATGGTGATGGTCATGCGGCGTCAAGGGTCGTAGAGTCGTGCGCAAACTATTTTGCCAATGACAGTTTAGGAACCTAACAAGAATTGTCTTTTTTAAAAAACAAAATAAGCCAACGTCCAACCCACATTAGCGGAATATCTGCTTGGAAGAATATACCCTTGCGAGTGTGAAGTGGTGGAATAATTATTTTGCCACTGTGGGTGGGAAACTAGACGGTAGACGTCAACAAACAAGACTGTTTGCAGAGGCTTTTTGCAGTGTGTAAATCTGTTATCCCAGAAAATTCGAGATTCGAGACGTAGGTTGCGCATTGGGTGATGCTTTATTCGTATTTAAGTCACTTTACTCTAAAGCCTACTTGTTGGGCGTAGATTTTTGGGAAATGACCGTCCTCACAGCTCGAGATCAATTTGGGCAATTGGCTCAAATTTCTTTTGGCTCCATCAACTATATTCTTAGGGACTAACTCCCAACCGTACGAAACGACATTGAGAAGGTTTGAATCTTTGCACACCAAGACTGTCCATCTGTATCAATTCAGTCTGGAAGAAGAGTTATCGTGAGCAGAGTTGTTATCTGTGTGCTTGGCGGAACTGGAGCCGGATGGCACTTTAATTCCACACCTGTACAACGGTCCACGTTTCTTAGTGAAATCGCAACCGTGGTATGTGTCGACCAAAGAACAAAAATTGCGGCTGGACTGGAGGGAAAAGCCTTCTATATCCAAACACCTGACTGGGGACATGCAACAGTTGCAAAAATGCTTTGTAAATTCCCTGATATTAAAAGGGCTGAGTTATTGTTTTGGGGTGGACCTTCCTGGGTGGACGTCAAGCTGGCCCGTTCGCTTGCCAGGAATTTCGGTGGCCGCTTTGTGGTTGATCTTTATGATGACATACGTTTACCGGCGGGTATTGCCTGGGCCAGGAAGCATTGGATCAGGGCGCTTTATCATGAAGCCAGGGCAATTCAGGCAAAGCCAGTCATTTCAACCTGTGATCTTTTGATTCGATCTATTGCAGCCGATGTTTTTGAACGTGATGTCCCGTTAGACAGGCAAATCAACATCATGAACGGTGTCTGCGATCAGGTTTATGAATTGGGAAGCGATTGGGCCAGTCATGTTTGGGGGAGAGAACCATTCCACTGCTGTTTTGTCGGTTTTTTTGACGCCGAGAGGGCACGGATACTTGAGCCTGTTTTAAAGCTGGCAAATGAACGCGGCTATAGTCTGCGGCTTACGGCTATCGGCCCATATGACCCTCAATTTTCGTCGGCAATTTTCAGTCATCTCGAATCGAGGCATGGGCATGTTGATTTGAGATTCACGGGCGAAACGGGCTGGGCACAGGCCATGAAAATATTGAGTTCCGCAGACTGTGGCATATATTCTTTCCCTAAACGCCCGGAACTTGAGTGCGTTTATCCAATAAAACTGGGTGAGTACATGGCGCTCGGCAAACCAATACTATCTTCAGATCTGAGAGGCGCTCGGGAAATGGTAGGCGATTCAGGGGCTGCAATTTTCGTGAATCCGAATGATCCCGAAGAATGGCTTCTTGCAATTGACACTCTCATTAAGTCTCCATCTTTATGTCGGGAGATGGCTGTGGCAGGGAGAGAAAGAGCAGCCAAAATTCTTTGGTCCCAGATGCATGAACCCTTACAGGAAAAATTGCGAGAATTATTGGTCACTCAATGAAAGTATTTACCCTTGAACCGGTATGCGCACTCGGTTGGGCAACATTTTTGAGCTCGCGGCTGCGCCATGGGAACTCTGGCGTATTTTATCTTCGTAAACGGTGGGCTCCTTGACTCCCTCTTTTTGCACAACAAAAAAAGTCCTCATTACCGGACACACCGGCTTCAAAGGGAGTTGGCTATCGCTGTGGCTAAGCTCGCTAGGAGCTCAAGTCACTGGTTATGCGTTTGCGCCACCGACAAATCCGAGCCTGTTCGATCTTGCCAACGTAGCGGACCGCATTGATTCAATAATTGGAGATGTTCGAAGTCTTCCTGATCTGCGATCCTTAATTGAAGAAAGACACCCCGAAATAGTTATTCACATGGCCGCCCAAGCGCTGGTCCGTCGTTCCTATCATGATCCAGTAGAGACTTTTTCTTCTAATGTCATGGGCACAGTCAATGTGCTTGAGGCTGTTCGCTTGAATAGCGCTGTCAAAGTAGTTCTCGTTGTCACAAGCGACAAATGCTACGAAAACAAAGAGTGGGTGTGGCCGTATCGAGAAAATGAACCGCTCGGAGGCCACGATCCCTATTCCAGTAGCAAAGCATGCGCAGAAATAGTAGCAGCCGCATACAGAAAATCGTTCTTCAGCAACTTCGCTGACAACGACATGAAAATAATGGTTGCTTCCGCCCGGGCGGGTAATGTCATCGGAGGTGGCGACTGGGCTGAGGATAGACTGATTCCCGACATTATAAGAGCTTTTCAAAAAGATGAGTCTGTTATTATCAGAAATCCCAATGCTGTTCGGCCCTGGCAGCATGTCCTCGATCCGTTGAATGGATACATGATGTTGGTTGAGCAGTTGTGGCAAGGCCGATCGGATCTGGCTGACGCATGGAACTTCGGGCCTGACTATTATGACGCGAAACCTGTTTCCTGGGTGGTGTCAAGGCTCGCCGAAATGTGGGGCTCAAGCGCCAAATGGGATATTGCTAAGGGATCACAGCCACACGAAGCCCACACTCTGACACTGGATTCCTCGAGGGTCCGAAGCCACTTAAACTGGCGCCCAATATGGGGACTTGAACGAGCGCTTGAAGAGACCATGCAATGGTTTAGGTTTTTTCGAGAAGGGACTGATATGGGCAGGAGCTCAATCGAACAGATAAATCGACACATCGCGGAGGCGACCCTAGATCGATGAGCCAACGATTTAACATCATCGCTGCAAGGCTTTCGGGACTTTTAGTCGTTCAACGAAAACCCATCGAAGATTCTCGGGGCTTTTTCACACGTTTTTTCTGTTCAGAAACATTTCAAGAACTTGGGCTAACCAAGCCGATCCAGCAGATTAACCATAGTCTCACTCGTAAAAAGGGCGCTGTCCGTGGAATGCACTTCCAGTATACTCCGTACGCCGAATGCAAAATAGTAAGTTGCCTCAGAGGCAGGATTTTTGATGTTGCCGTGGATATTCGGAAGGGGTCGCCAACCTTCCTGCAATGGCATGGTGAGGAACTCTCTGAGGACAACTTTAAGACCATGGTCATTCCTGAAGGCTTTGCTCACGGTTTTCAAACACTGACTGAGGACTGTGAAATCTTTTACCTTGTTTCAGCGCCTTATATGGGAGCCTATGAAGGAGCCATTAATCCTGGGGATCCAATAGTCTCAATCAAATGGCCGTTAAACGTATCCCAGCTTTCCGATAAGGATGATTCAACTCCCCTGGTTGGTCAAGACTTTCGGGGCGTTGAAATATAAAAGAGATATCACAATAGGACCTTGCCCAAATTCTTTCGTCGGCTTCCAAGACTCAACCCTCGATTTGCCAGAACAAGAATTAGAAATTACTGGAGAAACCATGGAAATTAGATTGTTCAAACCGAGTATAGGAAAAGAAGAGCTTGAAAACATAAAAGACACATTCGACACTGCCTGGATGGGGTTAGGGCCAAAAGTTTCCGAGTTTGAAAGGGAATGGACTAAATACATAGGAAGCGCTACGTCTGTAGCGGTAAACTCAGGAACTGCGGCTCTACATCTTGCGCTTGCAGCCTTCGGGTTCAAACCGGGGGCAAAGGTGCTCGTAACAGGTTTAACCTTTGTGGCTTCAGCTACCTGTATTCTCTATAACAGATTGGACCCTGTGTTCGTAGATGTAGACTACGAGACCCTTTCAATGAGTCTTACGGACATGGAGCGAAAGGTCACGAAAGACTGTGTGGCTATAATTGTTGTACATTTTGCCGGCCATCCAGCGCCCATGGACAAGATAATGGACTTTGCAAGGACATACAAGTTAAAGGTCATAGAGGATTGTGCTCATTGCGCCGGAGGAGAGTATCTAGGAAAAAAATTGGGTACGTGGTCGGATATAGGTTGCTTTAGCTTTGAAGAAAAGAAAGCCATGACCACTGGGGATGGTGGCATGATTGTTTCACATGACCCCGACTTGATAGAACCATTGAGAGCTCGACGATGGGTTGGTATTGACAAGGATACATGGAAAAGGGTTGCCGGGTACACCAAAACGGGTGGCGCCGATCCTCGGCACTGGTATTACGAGGTCGCGGATTTGGGATACAAGTACAACATGAATGACCTTGCGGCGGCCATTGGTCTGGCCCAGCTAAAGAAACTAGATCAAATGAACTGTAACAAAGCCAGGTTAATAGGCGCATACCTGGAGGGAATACGCGAATTGGCGTGTGTTCAACCGCTGTTGCCTTACAATCTTGAGAAGTCCTCTTACTGGATCTTCGGAATCAGGTGCCCCGACAGAGACAAGTTCATTTTGCATTTGAAACGAAGTAATATTGCAACTGGTGTTCATTATCTGCCACTACAACAGCACCCTTTGTTTTCACAGTACCACTATGACACTCCAATTATCGACGAAGTCTGGCCGTCTATTTTGACCTTACCTCTTTTTGCGGATATGACGATGATTGAA
The DNA here is from genome assembly GCA_023474025.1 of Deltaproteobacteria bacterium. GTDB lineage: Bacteria > Desulfobacterota > Desulfomonilia > Desulfomonilales > Desulfomonilaceae > CAJBEZ01. The sequence continues at coordinate 19,458 of JAMCYH010000066.1, read as the reverse complement.
TTAAATTACGTAGTTGAATCTTTGAAGCAGTGCGCTCAAAATGATATGGTTTAATGAATCGGAAAAGAGTTAATAAATTAATATCACTTGGAGAATTTCCGGCTCATCTTTATGAGCAATCTTTTTGTGAGATGGATCAATTGGTTTCTATAGGTCACTTTTTGGTGGTGTAGCATGTCTTTGACAAACGTAATGATAGCGGGAATAGCAGGCGCATCTTTAGGTACAGAGATTCTTAAGTGCCTTTTGTTAGCACGCCGATACACTGTTTTTGGTTGTGACATCTCACCATTTGCATATGGACATTACCATGAGGGGTTTCAGAAATCTTTTGTTGTGAAACAGGATTCATACATTGATTCAGTTTTAAATGCCTGTATTGAAACGAATTGCGAATTCATAATCCCTGGTGGGGAAGAGCCTTCGAGGCTGCTTTGCGAAGCGAAGGATACGTTTGAAACGCATGGCGTTAGAATTGCCATGAATTCTCCTGATCTCATTCGAACGTCTTCTGACAAAATTTCTTGTTTTAAATCCTTATGCGATCTCGGCTTTTCGATTCCCGAAACACGGGAAGTTCATGGGCAACAAGATCTCGACGATATGCCATTTCCCTGTATTATTAAACCAGCTACGGGTTCGGGCGGAAGCGTCTTTGTGTTTCTAGCTAGAAACATTCATGAAGCGTCAATCTATGTTCAGTATTTGATTGACTACGGAAAGACTCCTTTAGCGCAAGAATACATTAGCCATGATGAAGGGGAGTTCACGATAGGCGTCCTTTCTTTATCAAATGGCCATATAGCTTGTTCGATTGCGTTGAGGAGATTATTTAATTCCAAGTTATCAGTGCTTTTTCTGACTGAATACGGGCTTATTTCCAGTGGGTACAGCCAAGGTATAATCGACGATTTTTCCGAATTCCGCAAAACGGCTGAAGCAATTGCGTCGGCATTCAAGAGTACAGGGCCACTCAATGTGCAAGGCAGAGTGAGAAATGGGGTATTTTTGCCCTTCGAGATAAATCCAAGGTTTTCAGCGTCAACCTACCTGCGTGCCATGGCAGGTGTTAACGAAGTAGACATTTATCTGCAACATCTGGCACATGGTACAGCTCCTGAGACGCCGCTGTTGAGACCTGGTTTTTACCTCAGGTCATTGACTGAAACCTTTGTGCCCAGTGATATGGTGAAATCATGATCAGGTGGATCACAGAAACCCTTGGAACAGCGTCATGGACCGAGGTCAAAGACCGCGCGGATTTGAGCGTCGTGGATGTGCGCGACATGGTAGACAAAGGTGGAAATACGACAGCGGTCGTGCGGGAAAAAATTGAAGAGGCGTTGTCCAAGCTTAAGCACGCCAGGAAAGTTGTTATAGCGTGTGATTACGGTATGTCTCGTAGCAATGCGATTGCCGTAGGAATCCTTACCAGACTCAGAGGCGTTTCATTTTATGACGCGGCTCATCAGGTCATTGGTACCACAGGAGAAAGGGCGATCAAAATTGACGTGTTGTCCAAAGTCATGGAAGCCCTTGAACTTGAGGCTCAGCATGACACAGACACTGATTTTGGAAGTCAAAGATTGCTCATTCTAGGGGCGCGGGGCTTTATTGGTAGCGCACTCGTAGAGGCGTTGGCGGACCAATTCGAGGTGTACACACCAACACGGCAACAGATTAATTTACTTAACGGAGCAGCGGAGCTTGACCTCCTGGTTAAAGAAAAAAGGATTGATACTATTGTGCATCTGGCGAAGCCCCGCGTCTACACAAATAACCAGGCGGCGGGAGAAACCCTGACAATGCTAGAAAATGTTCTAGACGTTTGTCGTGAAAATGATGTTCGACTAATTTATCCGTCAGGCTGGGAGGTTTATTCCGGGTATGAATCGCAACAATTATTGGCTTCGGAGACATTGCCCAGGTTCCCCAAAGGACCCTACGGGGAGACCAAACATCTATGCGAAATCCTCATAGAAACCCATTACCGAAATTATGGGTTGAACTACTCTTTGTTACGGTCTTCTTCAGTTTATGGTGGTGTGGAACGGCCTAGATTTATTTACAATTTTATCCATAAGGCCTTAGCGGAGGATGATATTTGGACGCATCATTACTTTAACGGATATCCTTCCGTGGATCTTCTTCATATAAATGACTTGGTCTCAGCTATGATCAAACTCATTAAATCTGAAATTTGGGGAGCGGTAAACATTGGGTCTGGGAAGCCATATTCCACAACCGACGTAGCGAATATGATTATCGGCCTGCTTGGATCTGGGAGCAAAGTTAAGCATCGCCACATAGAGGATTTTGCGCCAAATATTGTAATGGACACGAGTTATGCCCAATCCGTTTTGGATTGGGCGCCTCATACCAACCTAAATGACGGATTGCGTGGAATGATCCAAGAAGTTTCTTCGATGTAACCGAATTCTGCCATGTATGAAAATATTGAAGCTGAAATAACTTCAGAAACTGAATCGATTCAGATGACCCACAGATGTTCCAATTAAGACCACCCCGCGGCTTTTTTATCGGCCTACTATTACAGAGAGAGTCCCGATAGGCTATTCCGGTTACTTTGACTCAGAGAGCAAAATATGCCGCACCGATTTTCATACACAATGGCGTCTGAGGGGACAAAATGACCAACCAAAAAGAAAGATTGTTCATTCGCTACCCCAAAGCTTCCGTTTTCCTATTCCTAATTTTCTTTTTATGTCTTTCGGTATTCGGATTGGAATTTTTGTATCGGATTATCCAGCGTCTAAGAAACGATGTGCCTATACTTTACCATGGCCTGCCCCATCACAGGAATCATAGCGCTTACACGGTTATTCAACCCGATTCAGAATTGGGGTGGATGATCATGCCAAATGTAAGAATGTCTCAGATAATTCAGGATCTCGAGGGTAACTCGTATTCTCTGAACTTTTCTACAGACGCTCATGGATTCAGATTGAGGGATACCTATCCAGGCGGCATACTGTTTGTGGGTGACTCTTTTACACAAGCAGTAGACGCTTCAGACGAATACACTTACTACGCCATAGTAAAACAATTACTACCTAAGTGGCCGATCTCAGGTATTGGCGTCGCAGGCTTCGGAACTTTACAGGAATTCATGTTGGTTGACAGAGTTTTTTCGGTCGTAAAACCCTCAGTGATCGTGTTGCAGATGTGTGATAACGATTTAATAGACAACACTTTTGAGTTGGTTTCCAGGGCACGCCTACATCCATTATATCTCCGGAGGCCATATTACGAAAATGGCCAAGTCACGTATCGGGAACAATATGGCTTGCGTCTGGCCACCAATTCTAGGATATTTTGGAAAATCTACAATCTCTGGCTGGATCATAGCTACTTAAAACTGGGCTCCTTCGTCGTGGACAAAGATTACAATTTCAGTCAACTTTGTGACCAAACTGTGGCTACTACCAGGAAGATTTTAGAAAAGGGGAGAGAGAATCGGCCTAGCGTCAAATTCTTTGCTTTCTCGGTGGGAGATCTGATTAAATGTCCGCTTCATGATAAACCACCTCCTTCAGAACTTTTGGAAAGGGCAGCCACATCCGCTGGATACATCTGGTTGGGCAATCTAACCGTAGAAGTAGACAGAATCTTGGGTAAAAAGGCAATGGCAGGCGATGGGGGCCATTACAACCAGTTGGGAAACACGCTAATAGGCAAGCTACTGGCAGAACGGCTTGAGCAACACTTGGGAAGCCCAGAAAAGCATCAATAACTTTCGCATTCATGCGTTTCCCATACATATTATCATCCAGTGGCCGGTTCATGTTCCGGCGGAGGCAACCAACTGGCTGGGTAGCCACTGGGAAAATCTGCGCCCGTCAAAGACGGATAATTGAAGCGCTATGGACAATTTCCAAAGAGAGTACTTTCTACTCATTTGGGCCGCTGTCACAAGGAATTTGTTTTGTTGCATCTCGGAATTGATCCTATTGCTGACTCTCTTTGTGGATAATTAAATGAATGTCGTAATTTCTCAACCGTTTTTCTTGCCGTGGCTTGGTTTGTTTGAGCAAATTAGGCTCGCCGACATATTCGTTCATTGCGACGATTGCCAGTTACCTCAAGGTCGATCCTTCATCAGGAAGGTTGAGTTAAAGACGTCCCAAGGGCCAATGTGGCTCACAGTCCCTTTAATAAATAAAAAGAGTCGATGTAAAATTAGTGAAGCAAGAATTGATGAAAGCAAAGAATGGAAGTACCAACATCTTGAAGCCTTCCGGCATAGCTATTCACGTGCGCCATATTTCAAAATCATGTTTGATCTTGCCAAAACAATATACGATTTTCCTGGCAACAATCTAGGCGATTTCAATCAAAACGCTATTGAAATCATTGCTGAGTGGCTTGGATTGCAACGTCGAATTTTACGCTCCTCTGAACTCGGTGTCACCAGTCGCAGCTCGCAGCGAGTGTTGGATATTTGCCTGCATTTAGGCGCCAAACGCTACATTACAGGGCTTGGCGCTCTAAATTACCTGGATCATTCGTTGTTCGAAGAACATAATATCGAAGTGTGTTACATGCGATACAATAAAACCCCATATCCACAACTTTATGGAGAATTTACACCTTATGTAACAGTTTTGGATGCGATTGCGAATTGCGGTAAGCAAGCTTCCTGTCTATTAACTTCTGACGCAATTTACTGGCGGGACTTTATCGATCAAACATGATTAAGCGTTTTTTGGGGAGACTCGACGTCGATTAGCAGGCTAAAACTTCTATGTCATCAGTCAAAACCAATATAATAGCAAATTACTCTGGCTCCGTCTGTTCCGGCCTGATGGGATTGGTGTTTGTGCCACTCTACATCAAGTTCATGGGGATTGAGTCCTATGGATTAGTCGGCTTCTTTAGCACCATTTGGTCAATTTTCTCATTTTTGGATATGGGCTTGGGCGCAACCTTAAATCGCGAAATGGCAAGACGATCTGCACTGCCCGGTCAAGCACAAACCACCCGCGATTTGTTGCGTACACTGGAAATCATTTATTGGCCGGTAGCTGTACTGGTTGGCGCTTCTGTAATAGGATTGGCTGGTCCCATTGCGAAGTATTGGATTACTTCTCAAAAACTCTCCGTAGCCGATGTTCGACAGGCCGTGATGATCATGGGGCTGGTTTTGGTTTTGCGGTGGCCGTTCACACTCTACGAGGGTGGTCTGATGGGGCTCCAAAAACAGGTGACGGTCAATATTCTGAATGCGATTTCGGGGACATTTCGAGGTCTTGGCGCAGTCCTTGTCCTTTGGTTGATTTCGCCTACCATTCAGGCGTTTTTTTGCTGGCAGATAATTGTTAGTGGCTTTGAAACCTTGGCCATAGCATTTTGCCTCTGGATCTCTTTACCTAAGGCCGACCGACGCTCCAGATTCCAACAATCAGTCTTACGTGAAATCCGTCAGTTTGCTACCGGAGTAATGGGGATAAATGTCGCGGCTTTTATCTCCAATTCAGCGGATAAAGTTCTTTTGAGCAAAATGCTTACTCTGGAGATGTATGGCTTCTATATGCTCGCCTGGACGCTAGCTGGAGCGTTGGGCCGTTTGATTGGCCCGGCAACTATTGCGGTGTTCCCACGTATTTCTCAAGCGGTGGTCAGCCGAAATATGGAAACCCTTACCGAATTTTATCACAAATCATGTCAGTTTATGTCGCTCATGGTTTTACCAATAGGCTGCGTGCTTGCAGTCTTCTCATATGAGATCTTTCTTATATGGACGGGGAACTCGCATATAGCGCAGCAGGTCCATCTTGTAGCCACGCTCCTTGTATTGGGGACGGCATGCAACGCAATGATGAGCATACCCTACTGGACGCAGTTGGCTTATGGTTGGACAAGCCTTGCTTTTTGGACAAATGTTGTTTCGATTATCGTCCTTGTTCCGACTCTTGTAATCCTGACCCATATTTACGGAATGATAGCGGGCGGAATCGTTTGGGCACTGCTTAACCAAGGATATTTCATCTTTGCCATACCAATAATGCATGGCAGAATACTTAAGAAGGAAATGTGGCGCTGGTATCTATATGATACCGGTTTGCCTTTCGTGGCAGCCTTGGCTCCTGCCTTGATTGGTAAACTACTGTTTAGCGATGCCTCGTCAACAACGTGGCGAATTGCAACCCTAAGTTTTATAACATTGGTGTGCTACGTGTCTGTTACAGCGGTAACTAGAGACATTAGACATGGTGTCATAGAACTTATTCGAAAAAGGTTCTTATGCTTGATACGATTTATGCCAGGCTCTGTAATTAAATCTAGCCCGGAAGTGAGGTGAGAAATGGATAGGATAGTGCCAGTAGCAATAGGTTTACCCGTGTACAATGGTGAAAAAAGCCTTGCCCAATCAATAGAGTCTGTCTTGGCCCAGGACTTTGGTGATTTTGATTTCTTGATCTCTGACAATTGTTCGACAGACTCTACTTGGGAAATTTGTAATCACTACGCTTCAAAAGACAAACGTATTCGATTAAACAGGTTCGAGAAAAACTTCGGATGCATTCGGAATTTCAACAGCGTTTTGAACAACACCAAATCAAAATATTTTATGTGGCATGCGCATGACGACCTGCTTGACAGTCAGTACGTTGGCAAATGTCATCGATTTCTGGAAGAAAACGATGACTATGCGCTGTGTTGCACGAAGGTAATTCGCCTTGACAAAGAGATGATACCAGTTTCCTTAGTTAATGTTAACGAGGAGAGGGCAGAAAGCAGTGTCCTGGAAAGAATCGAGAAATACTGGGAGAACGGGGCCTACACAGAATGTCTTTATGGACTAATCAGGCGAGATGTTTTGGATCAGATTGTGGATTTCGCTCCGATACCTATGTTTTCCGATTTAATATATGTGTCTGAAATTATTCTTCATGGGAAGATACACCAGATTGATGAGTTCTTGCGGAGCCGGAGTCTTCCCACAGGCCCGAAAGCAGTATTGTTAGATTTCAAAAATCATGGGCCACAAACTTGCTTAGGAACACGTCTCCCGATATCCGTATTACCTTTCACAAAACTGTATACTGCTTTTGCTTCCAGGATAGATCGAGTTCCTTCTTTGTCTCGTGAAGAAAAACTCCGAATTAAGCAGATCGCAAAATCTTCGATTGCCAAGGGCTCTTTGCTGGAAACTGACTTACGCCATTATTTCTGGATTATTCGAACTTACTTTACAACCTATTGGAACATATTCTGTATTTCTATGCGTGAATTATTTACTGCCAAACCTTCTGTCAACGGTTGAAAATCCTTCCTGTCAATCCAACGCCCCTCTTCAATGCCTTGTTCATCTTGTTCCATAGGTATAAAAATCCTCCTCTGACAAAGAATCGGCACAAAAAAACTATTATAAATCAACAGGCAAATTCTGGACCACAGTTGTGTGAATAAAATGAGTAGTCCATCTATAGATCTGAGTACACTTGCGGAGCAATGCGAAATGAATTCTGACAAATCTTTCGTTTTTAATCGTTGTGGCCTTGCGGCATTGTCGGACTTTGAAACACCTGAGTGGAGGGGATTATTCACCCTCCTGGAACATGAACAATCTGAGTTTCTAGCGCATGAGCCTCTGTTTCCGAGTCCAGAATACAAGTGGCCACGAGACCCTTTACGCACCTGGAGCCGGGCTTGGGAATATCCTTACATATATCATCACATAGATCTGTGGAGGTCTTCTAAGTTTGCAGGGTCCTATTCGCCCCTTATATTAGACATCGGGAGTGGCGTAACTTTCTTTCCATTTACTATAGCAAAATTGGGCTGTCATGTGATTTGTGCAGACACCGATCCAATCTGCGAAGAAGATATTTCTCGTGCCATAGAATGCGTTGACCATCATCCTGGAAAGGTCGAATTTCGTTTGATCGATAGTCAGGGGCTACCGTTTGATGACGGAATGGCCGACGCCATTTATTGTATAAGCGTATTGGAACACATCCCGGATTTTGAAAAAACTGTTGAGGAAATGGCACGTATTCTGCGGCCTGGAGGGTCACTGTTTTTGACAGTAGACCTGGACCTAAGAGGAAATGCGGAAATTGGGGTGGCAAGATACAATCTCTTGATTGACTGCCTCGCAAAATGGTTCCGCCTCCAATATCCTGAATTCCCTAAGCATCCCGGTGATACTTTGATATCGACGCGTGGGCCTTTTCCTTTGAAAGATTTGACAGGGTTAGACTGGGTATGGTTCTCGACAAAGCAATGGTTGATTAAACCGTTGTTAGGTCTTAGACCTGTGAGGTATTCATCCTTACGCTTGGCGGTCAAGGGCTGGGTCCTCGAGAAGCGTTGAGTCTTCCCATGGAATTCTGAGATGTTGCTGGCGATTAGCGTAGACGTAACCGATCAAACTCAAAGATTTTTCACTGACCTTCTCTTTATGAGTAGACTCCCTGAATAGGTTAACTGGATCTCACCAGTTCGACGTGATGGTAATGGCAAATCGTAACTTCTACTTGTAAGACATTGTTGATCGAGATAGCGATGTTCCAACGGCTATGTTATGATCACCGAACTGATGGAAAGCAAGAGATGTTTCCCGCTTTCAACTGCCAATGGTAAGCGCACCGCTTGGCTACTGGAGCGCAACATGAATCGACTCGAAGACAGGATCGGTGCGCTGTTCGGCTTTGGGCATGTCGTGCTTTTCGGGCGCGCCAGAGCTGGTCTGACGGCCGTGCTCGATGCAGTTGGAGCCCGTGACAAGCCTGTAATCTTCCCATCTAATCTCTGCCCGGTGGTTTTGGCGGCTATCACCGCTGCCGGCGCCTTACCCCGACCGGCCCCGGTTTCGCCGGTGTCGGGTCTCACCGACGATGAACGTCTGGCCGAGGCCATGGCAGGTGAACCCATACCCGGAGTCGTAATGCCGACTCATCTCTACGGCCTGTGGACACCCCATGCTCGGTGCCACGCTGCAGGATGGTTCGTCCTTGAGAATGACACTTTGTGCACAACCGCATCCAGAGACGGAAAGCACCGGGCCATGGGCAACGCGCTGCTTGTCAGTTTCAACCATACTAAGACCATTGAGGCCGGCATTGGTGGCGCCGTTCTAACTGATGATTCTGTATTCGCCGCTGAACTAGCCAGGCTCGCTGCGGCGTGGCCGCCGTTGTCCGCTCAGGACGATGCAGTTGAAAAACACCTCACAATGGCTCGCCGCCATCTCCGTTCCCTCGGGCGCAGCCAGTTAGAAGAACAGCTACTGGAGGTGGACGCCGCCCATATCCGCCATGCCTTGCCCCAAAATGCGCGCAAGCGTATAGACGCTGCAATGACTGTCTTTCCGGAGGCAATTTCCCATCGGTGGGAACGGGTTTGGATGTGGAGGGAGGTCCTTGCTCACGTTTCCGAAGATCTACTTGCCCCGGCGGCGGACCTGTTGGCGCCGTGGCGTTTGACGCGGTACCTTCGACGACCGGAGTGGCGTGATCCACTCGTGGCACAGCTGCGCGCCGCCGGTTTCGACGCAGGGACCAACTATCCTCCGCTTGCGCAAAGCTTTCCCGCTCTATTGCCGAGTCAGCCCGATGCGGAGCGTTGGGGGCAGGCAGTAATCAACTTATGGCTTACCGACGATTACGATGCGGGGCGTATTGCCGCTGCGGCATGTGTTATTCAAGATTTCTTCGAAAAGGCAGTTGTATGACCAGAAAAAAATTCACAGAGTATTCCAAAAAATAAAAAACAGAATAATGGAAACGATGTGGCTTGAACAAAAAGAGATGGCAAGTCGTTTCCGACCCAAAGGTTGTTGATCTTCGATTACAGCGTAATCGCAGTTGTCTTCTTTTCTGTATGATCATCTCTAGATTACTCTGCGTACCTTCCGTCGTTATAACTGTAAGTTACTCACCAATCCATGCGGCACCTGCTACAAGATTCCGGGATCTATGACAGCCCCCATCGAAAAGCCGACAATTTTTTCTCTCAATTTCATCACACTCTGGCTGGAGCATTATAAGTAAAAGGTCCTGAATAGTGAAAATTCTCCTAGTAAATCCAAACAATATTGGCGATGTAGTCTTGGCCACGCCTATTTTAGACGCCTTGCACATTTTGTTCCCCGGAAGTGAAATCACGTTTGTAGCACAAAATCGCTGCAAGGGCGTCCTTTCGGGAGATAATAGAATTTCTCACCTTTTTGGTTTCGATTTTTCTTCGACTAGTTTTAAAAGACAGAATTTGACTCGTTTTTTCCAGGCGTTGAGAGCGCCATGGATCAAACAAAGCTTCGACCTGGCCATACTTACATCGGCTGATATCAGAATCAGCCCGATTGTACGCTCGTGGATACAATTTGAGCCTCTGTGGGGGTTGGTAGATCGCGCAACCAATAGTCATACTTATGGTCTGAGAGACTGGTTAAGATCTGGGGAGTTCCTGCTCACGAGTCCTGTCTATAATGATGACCCCTTGCGACACGAGGTTGAGCGCCTTTGGCTTATTGTAAAATCGATGGACAAAGAAGCCCTGTTACCCGAGAAACCTTTCTTGCCGAAGATCACTCCAAAACCGGCAAATCGTAAACTGGATTTCACAGAACCTTTCATGGTCTTACATCCTGGCGCAAATATTCCAACCAAGAGATATCCCATTAAGAAGATGGCCCATATAGCAATGAAACTGAGATCCCGCTTTTCACAAATCGTTGTTGTGGGGTCCAAGGAAGAATTTTACCTTGGAGAACAACTTGCCGCATTGACAGGGTGTGTTGAGAATCGATGTGGGGCCATGTCGCTCGACACAATTGGATCAGTTATTTCCAGAGCCAGCTTATACCTCGGGAATGATACCGGACCGACACACATGGCCGCTGCGTTGGGGGTTCCCGTCGTGTCAATTGTTCATGGAGAAAGTCAGGCGTTGAGATGGGGTCCGTACCGTCCCAACGACGAGACAGCCAAGGCAGTATGGCATGAAGACAGTCTAGTTCCGGATCGTTCAATGAATCCCGAGTTGGTTTGGCGGTCACTCCCGGAACATGAAGTATTAGATGCCTGCGTAAGCGTACTTGACGCTGTACGTTCAAAAACTACTAAACCTCATTACAATTCAGGCGTCGTAGGCATCTTATGGGAACACTGACCAAGGATAATTACATAGGTTCACAAGGACCTTACCTGGGGATTGGGGAAGCGCAATTTATAAAGCGCCCGGCGAGAGAAATCTCTTTATCACATCGCTTTAGAAAACTTCCGTTAGTACTTATTACCTGCTTACTCGCTGCTTTCGCGATGTCGGTTATGGGCCCACAAATACCACTTGTAAAACAGTTTACATCGCTAAAATGGGGATTCCTGATAGGTTTCACGCTACTTGCATTGATTCAGAGTGGAATTTGCTCCAGGAGTCTTCGCGGTATTGTACCCAAGCTTTTTGGTATTTTCATAATTGTTGCTACGGTATCGACTATGCTTTTTAGTGCTCACCTCGAGAATGGTCTACAACGTGTCGTCTCATTTATCCTACTTTGGATAATTGCTTTCGCAGCCCCTTTTCCTTCTGATCCTAGCGTCAGGCTTCACTATTGGACGGTGTCCAGCCTCATCGTAGCGTCTGTTGTAACTCTTTCAAGCTTTGCGTCGATATTTTTGGGTGGTGGATATATGTCGGGACGTTTAGCCGGGATAACCTCCAATCCGAACACATTGGGAACATTTTCGATGATGTTTACTGTAGGTATGTTCAGTTTAATACTCGGGCAACGCAAAGTGATTTATTATCCGCTTTTTGCGGTCGGATTTTCAGTCATATTTCTAACAGGTTCGCGTGCTTCGTTTATCAGCGCAATTGGAGCGTTGTTGGCCCTGTTGTCACTATCAGGACACCAAAAGTCACTTAGGAGGATATCACTCGTTGTCATATTGGTGTTATTCTCAATTCAAGCGGTTATGTATGCGTTCTCCTCAAAAGATTCACAAAATTTGTTCAATAGGGAACGCGGTTTTGAAACCCGAGAAATTGTTTGGCAGCGACAAATAGATTCTTTTCTAACTTCCCCGTTGATCGGGTGCGGATTGGAGATACAGGAAAGTATTGCTAGCGATCTTCGAGCGAGAGTTGGAGGCGAGGGTTCATACACGGATATCTTGTCTGTTGCGGGTGTTCTGGGCGGGGCGCCATTCGTAATGGCTCTTCTTTGGGGACTTCTCGCCATCTTCACAAATCTACGTAAAAAGCTTGCGAGATCAAAACTCAACCATCAGATATCATGGGAGATGTGCGCATTTGGTCTTCTTGTAGGAATCCTGATCAATTCGATCGGAGAAGCTTACATGGCCGCCGTTGGAGCAATGCAGCCAATTTACGTCTGGGTAATTCTGGGTACCGTCAGTTCGATAGCAAAATTTAAACCTAACAAAAAATGATTTGTGGAAATCGACAGGGTTGGGGGTTTGCAAATGTCGCCAATGGTGAATTTGAGAATCTTGATATGGACTGTTATACCGAATCACTATCAGGCTAGCTTTCATGATGCCCTGAGGTCTGCAGGAATCGATTTGCGCGTTTGCTATTATGAGCAGGTTCATGCCGAAAGATTGGCGATGGGATGGGACGAGTTCAATCAACTCCCCAAAGGTGAGATGTTTGTTTCTAAATCGATGGAAGCCTTTGAGAGCGTTCAGGATTGGCGCGAACGTATACATGTTGTTCCAGGATACGGGAATAGGTTCCTGCGAAAACTTGCGTCAGGACTCAGCGCTTCAGGCGCTGAATGGGTTCATTGGAACGAACCTGCGCGTCCTGGGTTAAGATGGTACGCTACTTACCCCGTCAAGAAATGGTACGCAAATCTTGTTAATCGTTATGCGCTAGGGGCATTTGGTATTGGGAATAGGGCTCTTCACGATTTGGAGGGATGGGGCATACGGACGGAACGCATCTCATTGTTACCTTATTCCTCCCCCGTTTACGATTGTGAGGCAACGCCGGATGAACTCTGTTCAGATTTTTGTAAGGGTCGACAGGCTTTTTTGTTTCTTGGCAGTCTCAACTATCGTAAAGGGATTGACCTGCTGCTGTCTGCTTTCGCCTCAGCAACTCAGGACAATACTGATTCAGTTCTTGTACTCGTAGGTAATGATCTTTCAGGCGGCGCTTACGCGCGGCAAGCAAAAGAACTCGGCATCTCGGATAGAGTGCTTTTTAGGGGGCCGGTAGCGCCATCTCATCTCGCAAATATTCTCGCGTGCTGCAAGATTCTAGTATTGCCCAGCAGATGGGACGGCTGGGGCGTGGTCTTAAACGAAGCGGCTTCCTCCGGGCTTGCTATCATAGGCTCTGATCGGGCAGGCGCCTCGTATCATCTCGTTGAACCCGGTAAAAATGGCTTTCGAGTTAAATCAGGTGATATTTACTCCCTAACTAATGCTATGAAAGCTTATGTCAATGATCCCGATCTTGCTGAAATACATGGGAAGAATTCTCTCGAACTTTTTGCTCAATATACACCTCAACAGAATGTCCAAAGGTTCATCAATACCATTCGGACATGGCAGGCCATGGGCTAGAGGCAGAGAATGTTTGTAGCGATTGACGCAGTTGGTATAAGGGGCCATGGAGCGGCAGCCGTCCTTTGTGAATTACTGCAATGGCTGCCTAGGGTTAGACCGGAATGGCGATGGCATGTTTTTATGTTTGAAAGGCAGTTGCGTGAGTTTGATGATCCGCCGTCTGTTGATTCGGCCACGATTGAACAAACTAACCGAGGGGATGGAGGTCTGGATCGTTTATGGTGGGTGCGAAAGGAATTGCAAAAGAGGGTTAAATCAATAGGCGCTGATGTCCTTTTATCTTTAGCCAACATTGGATCCCCTGCACCGGCTGGACATCAGGTAGTATTCGTTCAGCAACCTAATGCTTTTTTTGATGAAGGCTTACCAATGTTCAACGTCAGAAGACGCGTCCGGCTGCGATTCATGCGCTATCAAATCCTGTGTGGCGCAAGAGCCAGTCGAGCGGTCATCGTTCAGACTGAGGCCATGCGTGAGCGAATGACGCATTTTGCGCCTGACCTCAATGGACGGATACACATTATCCCTAGTGGTTACAGGACAACACCTTCTAACCCGTTTATCAGACCTGAAAAAAGGGCGATCATCGATAACGCCGGGCGTTCAAGATTAATTTACGTCACTCACCCAGCCGAGCACAAAAATCATACAAATCTTGTTCAGGCCCTGCCCCGGATCCTAAAAGTGTTTCCCAACGCTTCTTTACTTCTGACATTAGAGAAAGACGACGCTCCAGATCATAGATATAGGTCTTTCGTTAAAGAAATCGCTACCCTCGCTGATTCGTTACTTGTGTCCGACCATGTTGTTTGGCTGGGGATATTATCCGCTGATGAGGTGCGCTACGCTCTGTCTAATTCTGATCTAATGGTCTTCCCTTCCCTTTCGGAATCTTTCGGACTCGGGCAGGTAGAATCTATGGCTGCGGGATGCCCGGTGGCAGCGTCAGATCTCCCTTATGCGCATGACGTGTTAGGTGAAGCAGGGGTTTATTTTGACCCCCATGATCCAAAAAGTATCGCCGATGTTGTGATATCAAGCCTTTCGAATGAAAGTCTGATTGCCTCAATGAAACTGACGGCAGCCCCGATGATTGAACGATATTCTTACGAGAATATTGCGGAACAAATTGCCGTCCTGATGGGACAAGTTTCAGGGGGTAATAATCATGTATAGATTGCCTGTCTCAGTCATAATGCTAACTCTAAACGTAGATTATCATCTTGCGGAAGCGATCAAAAATATAAAGCCTTGGTCGTCTGGGATATTTATTTTAGACAGTTGCAGCACCGACCGAACCGTGGACATTGCGTTACAGCATGGGGTAAATATTGCGCAGCGCCGATTTACAAACTTTGGAGATCAATGGAATTTTGCTCTTGAGCATTTTCCTGTAACTACACCGTGGACTATGAAACTTGATCCTGACGAGCGTGTAACCCCTAAACTAATGGAAGAAATTGGGCAAGCAATCCAATGCCCCGATTCAGCAAGTGGGTACGATGTCCCTATCAGGGCATGGTTCATGGGGAAGCCTTTACGCCCTTCGATCCGTGTTACACGCCTGTGGAGGACAGGCCAATGTAAGTTTTCAGATGTTATTGTAAACGAGCACATGGTCATTCATGGCAAAATAGGACATCTGAAGAACTTTATCGAACACCATGATAGTCCTGATTTAACGCATTGGATGGACAAGCAAAATCGTTATACTACAATGGAAGCAATCATGAAAACCAAGCGGCATGATCTTCCCATACCACCAAAGTTGTTCGGTAACAAACTGGAACGGCGTATGTTTTTCAAGAAACATTTCAATAGAATCCCATTTAGATACATCATTTATTGGATTTATCTCATGATGATTAGAGGAGCCTGGCGTGATGGCGTCGCTGGAACCCATTGGACCAGATTGAGAGTTGAAGTACTTAGGATGATAGAACTTAAGGCCCAAGAGATGTTAAGAACTGGACGCATACCAGAAGTGCCACGTGCGCCTTATGGTGATTTTGATCCGCGAGTCCTTTCTTCGGATCTTCAACAAAGTGTAATGCTATCCGCGCAATGGGAGAAAAATGGGTAACTTCTCACTGAAAAAGCAAGTCGTATATCGCTTTCTTTTAACTAAACGTCGGTATCCAATTTTTTCAACCTGGCGTGATGTGAACAAATCCCCAAGCCGTCCCCCACATTGTTCTGATATTACGACTGTCAAAGGTCCAGACGGAATCGGCTGTGTCAATACGGTTCGTCTATCCTTGCAATAAGACATTATTTTTACCAACCACCATAGCGCCGACTCAATATTCTCGTGCCTAAAGCTCTAGTACTCTATCATTACCTCTATCCTGATGATGTCATCAGCGCCCGACTTTTTGACGGACTGTGCGCCAGATTGGCTTCGCGTGACTGGGACGTGACGGCGTTACCCTGTAATCGTGGATCAAATAGCGCATCTCAGGGTTATCGATCGCACGAAACATCGCAAGGTGTGACTTATCAGCGTATCTGGCGTCCGCCACTGAAACAGGCAACGACTCTTGGGCGACTCTTGAACGCTTCCTGGATGATCGCCGCATGGGGCCTGGCAGCCTTAAGGTACAAGCCGGACGTGCTGATAATGGGAACAGATCCGATCCTGAGCATCATGGTGGCACGGTTTTGGCGACGAGTTCAACCAAAAATGGTCATCACTCATTGGTGCTATGATCTGTACCCTGAAGCGGCTGTTGCGGATGGATTGCTAAACGAGAATAGCATCTCGGTCAGAGGGTTCAAGAAGATACTCAAGCCGGCCTATCGATCTTGCGACCTTGTCGCGGACATTGGGCCATGTATGCGTGAACGACTTAGGGCTTACGGTCATAAAGCTCAGGAAGTCACATTGGTCCCTTGGGCGCTCTATGAGCCACCATCTCTGCCGACGGTCGATGCTAATGTTCGGAAAGCCTTATTTGACGATAGCAGCCTTGGTTTGATGTATTCCGGAAATTTCGGCAGGGCCCACTCTCATAAAGAGTTTCTTGACCTGGCACGTATGCTTAAAGGAGAAAGTATCCATTTCTCGTTCGGCATCCGCGGCAACGCTGCTCAAAACTTCAAGGACGCTATCAGTCCGCAAGACACAAATATTTCTTTGGCAGGTTTTGCTCCGGAGTCCGAACTACAAAAACGTCTTGTCGCTCCGGATATTCATCTGGTCAGCCTGAAACCTGAATGGACAGGGACTGTTGTGCCTTCCAAGTTTTTCGGTAGCCTGGCGGTAGGGCGGCCCGTTCTTTTTGCCGGTTCAAAAGAGTCTTCCATCGCCCGATGGATCAATGAATATCAGGTAGGCTGGGTAATAAGCTCCCAAGAAGATATTGCTCGAGTCGCCGCTGAGTTAAAGGAACTGTCCAAACAAACAGCACTGTTACGTGATATCCAGACACGCTGTCATCGGGTTTACCATGATAACTTTTCGATGAATGCGACGCTTGACAGGTGGGATGAGATATTGAGGGAGTTGTTGGAGAGGAAAAGATCAGTTCACTAACTATACGCACACCAGAACCGTTTGCAGATCGTTACATCGACTACTACAAGGAGGGTAGAGAAATTTTCCCCTGTATTTGTGGGAATTTCGGCGGATATTCGTGAATTTTTAGACAGAAAAGATTGCTCCCACAGATCAAATTGACATTATTGTGTATTATGACAAACCGCAAATTGCCTGCTCCTATGAGCTTCGAATCACAATTAGTAAACCTTGTTACAACAATTAAGCCAATTAGTAATCATTGAATTAATCGGGGGTAATCGTGGCTAACAATTTTAAATATTTGGTTCTGGCGACCACTTTTGGTTTTGTTTTTACGTACTTATTGATACCTTTAACCAAGAGACTTGCATGGACACATGGCTT
The DNA here is from genome assembly GCA_023474025.1 of Deltaproteobacteria bacterium. GTDB lineage: Bacteria > Desulfobacterota > Desulfomonilia > Desulfomonilales > Desulfomonilaceae > CAJBEZ01. The sequence goes on along the minus strand of JAMCYH010000066.1, from coordinate 1,986 downwards.
TCTGGCCTACCCTGGCCCGCGCAAAATCCACAGCGAGCCAATCCCCGTACTGGGTGGCCTGGCAATATTCGCTCCGCAAACCTTCCTTTTGGGTGGCTACCTCTACCTATTGGCTACCGACTCAAATTTTATTGATCATAGTAGAATTGATAAGTTCCTGTCGCTATTTCTTGGCACATTGTGGATTCTTGGACTTGGAATTCTAGATGATAAGATCAATCTGTCCTGGCGAAAGAAACTTCTGGGGCAGATACTGGGCGTAGGCATTCTGATAGTTGGTGGTAACACGATAGGACAAATAATGGTTCCCTTTTACGGTGTGGTGGACCTGGGTCTGTTTGGGTATCTGGTTTTCGGGTTCATCGTCCTGTTCATTACTAACGCGATAAACCTGATTGACGGAATGGACGGTCTCGCTGCTGGAATATGTCTTTTTGTCGCTGTTACATGCGGTATATTGGGTTTCTATAATGCATATATGTTTGTCACAGTGATATGTTTCACAATAGCTGGAAGTTTGTTGGCTTTCCTGAGATTTAACTTCCCCCCCGCGACAATCTTTATGGGGGATGCGGGCAGCCTTTCCCTGGGTTTCATGCTCAGCGCTCTTGCGATAAGTAACATAACCAAAGGTTCAAGCCAGCGTTATATGAACTTAACCACATTCATGGCCCTATTCCTACCATTTGGAATAGCCATGTTAGATGTCGTACTGTCTGTTGCACGGCGATGGATAAGTGGCAGAAAGATTTTCTTGCCAGACGCGGACCATATACACCACCGTTTTATGGAGATGTTCAAGCGTCCCCGGCTTGTGGTCGGAATATTTTACGTGTTCAGCTCGGTCTTCTGCTCGTTAACCTTACTGCTCACCATTACACCTGAATCCCATTCGATGCTGTTCGTTGGATCGCTTACAGTTCTGGTATTGATCGGAGTCATGGTAATGGTACTGAATCTCTACAGGGTCAAGCAGATTAAAAAAGCATACAAGAACCGCCGCGATTGCATGTTCCTTTCAACGTTCAACACATACAAGGAAATGCGAATTCAGCGAACGAAATCTATTAACGAACTCATTGCGCTACTGGAAACTGGAGTGCGTGACCTTAATTTTGATATGGTTGAAGTCAGTATGAATGTCTTGAAACATCTGGTCTGGAATAATGAGCGAAAAATCTACCCCGATTCTCCCAGGAGAAATGGACAGTTAGCATTCAGGGATTCGGAAATTATTGTTCGATGGGTCATCCCAACACATGATGACCATGATTACCAGAAATATCTGGAATTGACGTGGCTCAGTTTTCTCAGTGCCGTGGAGCGCAAACATTGGGAGTTGAATCGGTTAGCAATCGCAGCAAGCAAGGAGAACTCGATCGCTCCAGCCTCCGAACCGGACGCATGGGTTCCCGGCACACAACTTTAGGGTTCGGGGGGGCACTCCCGGGAATGTTGACGGTCCACGTGAGGGTGGCCTAGCCAGAGACAACCAGCCACAGTCAACAAAGAAAAACATTTCGCCACAGTGTTTTTGATGGTCCGCCCATTTTCTGCCTCGGACCTGTCATCATTTTTGTGTAAGGGTCGTTCTCCGTTTAGCAAGTTAATATTCAGGTCCATGATATAGGTAGACGTTCTCAAAAAAATATGGCGAATTGTGTCAGGGCTCTTTTCCAGCTATGCGGGGGCATTGTCCACCTTTTTGAGACATTACGCAATGTCAGATAGATCAGCTTTGACCCTGAGTCGTCTCCCGGGAAATGCCCTCGATTCTTGGTAATCTTCTTGAGTCTCATATTCAGGCTTTCAATAGCGTTGGTAGTGTAAATTATTCTGCGGATATCCTCCGGGAAAACGGGAGCGTTCAAAATTCTGTGTCAAAGTTCATGGCTTTCCGATTTGCACTCACCTTAGCGGAAGCAGGGGCCAGGTCCGAGAATGGGCCCTTCAAATGAGCTCGTCGGAGGATCTGGTGTCTGCTGG
>JAMCYH010000266.1 GCA_023474025.1 Deltaproteobacteria bacterium | reverse complement strand
CGGCAGTTCCGCGTACGGAGTTGAGGCTGCTGCTCAAACCTATTTTGATAAGCATGCAAAAGATCTATCTGTTGCTGACTGCGCCATGCTTGCGGGTCTTGCCAAAGCCCCTTCAACAAACTCACCGAAACGAAACTTGAAAAAAGCCCTTGAAAGAAGGGGTTATGTTCTAAAACGAATGCTTGAAGATGGGTTCATTACTGAGGCGCAATATGAACTAGCGAATAAGGAAGAACCTCAAATTTATTATGGTGGCAATCCGAACAGTCGCATAGCCGCTGACTTCCTGGAATACGTCCGACGATATGTTGACAGAAAATATGGCACTGACGCGTTGTACAAAAAAGGGTTGAAGATATATACCACCGTTGATCTGGATCTTACCAAAAAGGCTCGCCAGGCCATGGATACCGGCTTGAGGGACATTGACAAAAGGCAGGGTTATCGAGGTCCGATAAAAACATTAAATGTCAAAGGCGTATTGGAGTTTCTGGAAGAAAAATCCAAGAACATGGAAGCTCCATTGAAGTACGGAGACATCACCGAGGGCGTGATCACACACCTGGATCGTGAAAACATATACGTGAGGCTCGGGACATATCAAAAGGGCAATACCAAGAAGGAATACTTTGGGCAGATTAAAATAGAAAATGATCCAAAGTGGTGGGTACGCCATCCGTTTATAAGAGCGGAACAAAGAACAAGGAATTTTGCGCCCGGTGACATTCCTTTTCAGGTAGGTGATTTGATTGAGGTCAGGATCCTGGATCCCAATCCTAAACGCCGCGAACTTTACATAAAGAAGTTTGGGAAAACAGACCAGGAAATGAAAAATTACAAAGAATACACTGAAGAGATGTCTCCTTATTTTCTCCTCGCTCCTGAACAGGAACCGATCATCCAGTCGGCCTTAATGTTCAGGGAAAACAGGACAGGATACGTGCGGGTTTTGCTCGGAGGTTACAGTTCAACTGAATCCAAATACAATAGGGCAATACAGTCTCGACGTCAGGCAGGATCATCATTTAAGCCCGTAATTTACACCGCTGCTTTGGATAAAGGATTTACAGCTTCGGATGTCATTATGGATAGTCCTTTGGCACTTACTGTCCCCGGGACAGGAGAGGTCTGGCGCCCCAAAAACTATCGGGGAGGATTTGCTGGACCCGTGACATTCAGGGACTGCTTTGAAAAATCCAGAAACATTCCCACAATAAAAATCCTCCAGCAAATTGGTATCGATTACGCCAAGAACTATGCAAAAAAGCTTGGTTATACGTCAACTCCCACGGATAACCTTACTATGGCGCTAGGTTCTACTGGAGTGTCTCTGGAAGAACAACTTTTAGCTTATTCGGTATTCCCCAACAGGGGTTATCTGGCCCCCCACATTTACATCACTAAGATATTGGACCATCAAAACAAAGTTTTGGAGGAAAATCTACCGCCGGTCTTTATTAATGACCCAGTACGTGATGCAGACACTCCGGTTCAAAGAATTTCATTAGAATCCGATAGACCCGAACGAACATCTGGTCAGGCCCAACGGAGAATTGATCCGGCTACGGCATATATAATGACATCCCTGATGCAGGGTGTGATTCGGGAAGGCACCGCTACAAATTTAAAAAAGATCGTCAATCGGCCCGATATCGCTGGTAAAACTGGAACGACTAATGAAAACATCGACGCATGGTTTGTCGGTTTTTCTCCTGATTATACTTGCGGCGTTTGGGTCGGATTCGATGACGAAATATCGATCGGTGAAGGTGAAACAGGTGGTAAGGCTGCGGCTCCTATATGGGGATATTTCATGAGGCAGGCTTTGAAGGATGTGCCCATTAAAGATTTTCCGACCCCACCGAATGTGGAATTCAGGAGCGTTGACTCCAGGACAGGTCAACTGACAGCCTCCGCCGGTGGTTTTAAGGAGATATTTAAGGTTGGTAGCGGCCCTGCTCCTGCCATTGCCAAACCGATCAGAGGCTCCGCATGGGACTATTCGAGTTCTGATTTGGACCAATTTTGATGTTCTTTGTTGCTTGACTTTTCGTTTCGTGTATCTAATTAATAAAAAGCTAATTTTTTCGCATGAGGTTTTTAGAAAGGATTATCAAGTGACCGACTCTGACGGCCCAAGTAGTTGCTGTTACGAAACAGAGCAACGAGACTTTCCTGAAACTAAAAAAACGAAAAACACGATTGCAGGATCGAGAGCTTGCGTTAACCGAGGTGACACACACATAGCCTAATGTGAACGTTCACTTCCGGCCGCATGTCCCGGCGTTCCAATATCGGAGGTGAACAATGGTCCTGAAAAAACCATCCACTACGCGTGAATTTCTTCCAATCATTCCACAAACAGCAGCGGGTCTAACCACTGTGCGTAGCCTACCCATAAGGTTAACGTTTTTGTATTTTTCAACCTCCATTCCGAGCCACTCAGCTAACCGCTCTTCCCCACCGCGTCCTTTTGCGTTTTCACAACCTGATTCTTAACTGATAGCCCCAGACAAATTTAATTCGAATCGCGAACATCCTAACTTTATCGTAACTTGAACCAGTTATCGAAAAAGAAGGGGTTGACCTGCTTCGCCCTACAACCGAAGCCCTGCAGGTCCAAAACAACGGAGGCTATCAATGTATTTTTTAAGCAAAGGTATACACCGTGTGAGCCGATTCTGGAAACGGCTCGTGGTATTTCTGGCGGTAATCGGCCCTGGTCTTATTGTAATGGTAGCGGACAACGACGCTGGTGGTATTTCCACTTACGCTGTTACAGGTTCGAAATATGGGTTCTCTTTACTATGGATGTTTATCATTCTTCTACCCATGGCTTATTACGTTCAGGAGATGACGGTTCGACTCGGGGCCGTAACTAAAAGAGGTCACGCTGAGGCCATTTTCGACGGGTTTGGATCATTCTGGGGCTGGTTTTCACTGGCTGACCTCGCCATTGTAAACTGGCTAACCCTGATAACCGAGTACATAGGCATGACTGAGGCGATGAGCATCTTTGGTATCCCGCCGTTTGTTACTTATTTTGCGGTGACAATAGTTCTATTCATTATAGTAATGACGGGCGAGTATTGGACCTTTGAAAAACTGACCCTATTCTTTTGCATCTTTAATTTCGTATATATACCGGCCGCAATATGGGGAATGAACACACCTTCAGCTCCGGGTTGGGGAGAAGTCCTAAAAGGTTTTTACCATCCGAACCTACAGGGAGGATTTAGTGGAGACCTTTTATTCATCATATTGGCAAATATCGGAACGACGATTGCTCCGTGGATGATTTTTTTCCAGCAAAGCGCTGTTGTCGACAAAGGGATGGATGTTCATGACATCAAGTTTGGTCAATGGGACACGTTGATCGGTTCTTTCATAACCTGCACCGTGGCTGTATTCATCATAATCGCCACAGGAGCCGTTCTGTATTATCACGACCCCCGGATAATCATTGAAGATGCAAAACAGACAGCGGAAGCAATTGTGCCTTTGCTACCCAGCGGACAGGGCGAATTAGCCAGAAGACTATTTGCCATAGGCCTTTTCGACGCTGGTTTCCTGGGGGCGTTATGTATTTCCCTGTCTTCATCCTGGGCCGTAGGGGAGGTGTTTGGCTGGGCGCATTCATTGAACCACAAGGTCAGGGACGCTCCGTGGTTTTATCTGCTTTACCTTTTCACTTTATTTTCATCCGGGGCTGTTGTTTTGATACCGGGGGCGCCTCTGGTTGCTATCACGATGTTCGTTCAGGTAATAGCCGTCACGCTGTTGCCTGCCGCTCTGATATTTCTGCTTCTGTTGCTCAATGACAGATCGGTAATGGGTGAGTTTGTTAACACGCGTTGGCAAAACATTACCAACTGGGGGATTGTAATTATCGTGACATGTATGTCCACTCTTTTGGGCGTACAAACTCTATTCCCGAAGCTTTTTGATTGATGGTGGAGGTCCCATTATGGCAACAGCAAATGGCAGTGTGTCCCATGCAAAAACTCTCTCTGGGAATAATGGAGAGCGCCAGCTCATATATTTCTCTGAATTGATAAAGCGACCAGTCTGCAAGGGAAAGATAAAAGACCGACTCGGTAAACTGACTGATCTTGTTTTTTCGTTGGGTGAGCCATATCCACAGTGCGTGGGAATATACATTGAGCATGGATGGGGAAAACCAACGGAATTTGTGCCTTGGAAGAAGCTTATACGGATCGAGCAGGACGCAATTTTTGTAGTTCCTCCCGACGGAGATGATCAATACCCGCCTTTTGTTGACCAACCAGGCTGGATCCTTCTCAACGAACATTTGATGGGTCGTACTATTCTAGACATTGATGGCCGGAGAGTTGAAGTCGTAAACGATGTGTGTCTCATTAAAAGTTTAGGAAAACTTCTGTTGGTCGACGTAGACCTCTCTTTTAACGGCTTTCTTCGCAGAATAGGATTGGGGAAATTTCATTGGATCAAAGATCACCTCGTGTCCTGGAAATATGTTCAGCCTTTGTCAGTTGAAGACGCCGTTTCGAAAGACCAGTTTTCTCTCTCACTGACCCGTAAGGAGCTATTGGATTTGCCGAGTGAAGATCTCGCAGATGTTCTCGAAGAACTTTCAGGTCATGAGCAGCAGGCTGTATTTACCTCTCTCGATTCCGAGAAAGCCGCGGAAACTCTTATGGAAACGGAGCCTAGAGCTCAACGCCAGATCATTGGGAACCTCAGACTTGAAAAAGCGAGGAGTGTTTTCTCCGAAATGACGGTCCATCAGTTGGCTGACCTTTTTTCCGTAATACCGCATGATCAGGTTGGGCAGTTGATGAGCTTGTTACCCGGAGAAAAGGCTGAACGTGTCGCTGCCATGCTTGCCGAAGATGAAACTACCGCCAGGAGTATTTTGTCCGAGGATTTTGTGGCTATGTCCACAGACGCGAAGGTGGGGGAAGTTCTATCTTCTATAAAGATGTCGTCGTACGAACCCGGAAGTTTGTCTTATATCTATGTCATTAAGCAAGACAACATACTGGTCGGTGTAGTTGACTTGCGTGAACTGGTTCTTGCGTCTGATGATTCGAAAATCAGCGAAATAATGACAGCTCCCGTGGTTACAGCCGAAGAGAATGACGAGCGCAAAGATTTGGCCGAACTATTCGCCAAATATCATTACCGCATGATCCCCGTGGTGGATGACCAGGATCACATGCTGGGAACTATTCGATACAACGATATAATGAAGGGTCTCGAAACCCGTTAGAGTATTTAAGGAGGCAATCATGGCCCGTATTCAAATGACAAAAACAACACGATTCGCCCTTTTCTTTCTTCGAATCTATCTGATAGTTCTTGTTGCGCTCATTCTTTTCAGATTTGTCAGGGAATTCATCTGACTGGTCGCAGATAGCGCAATGGAAGATCACGCTAACCAGTACCGGCTTACTGTAATGGCTTACGTTGAGGATTCCCATAGATTTGCTTTCGTGACATGAGCGCGTTCATGATTGACAGAGTCTCTGCAATGTCTTACCATCAAAAAAGGTTGCAAAAATCCAGTACTTGAAAAACAGGAGGTCCACATGGGCATTCCAGCTCCAACTGAACTACTTTTGATTCTCGGTATAGTGCTCGTAATTTTTGGCGGAAAACGTATACCGGAGATAATGGGTGGTTTAGGCCAAGGCATCAAAGTCCTGAAAAAAAGTCTCGAACAGGATGAGGAGCCCCCGCAACACACTCAGACTCAGTCAAGTCAAATTCCCCCTCAGGAAACCAAAACCGTAGATTCGGCTGGTGTGAGGGCAGACGCTAAATAATTTGGCAGGCGGCGTCAATTAATCAACTGGCGCCAGTCTGATTTTTTTTGTTAAAACCAGATAACAAGTGTAATTGGGTTGTTGATGGAAATTATTCAGGGTTGGATGGTATCGTATGGGTATGTATCGATTGTTTTTCTGTTGATGTTAGGCATCGTAGGAGCGCCGTTCCCTGACGATCTCATTTTATTGTTCGCAGGCTATCTCGTTTCAGCAGGCTATATGAAGCTTGAGCCGACGATAGCTTCGGCCTGGGTTGGAAGTTTATTGGGAATAAGTTGCAGCTACGGGGTTGGACGTTTCTTTGGATTTCCAATCATTGATCGTTACGGCTATATTGTACGAGTCACATCTAAGAGGCTGGATCGTTTCAGTTGCTGGTACAATCGCCTGGGAAAATGGGGGCTGTTTTTCGGATATTTTATAGCGGGCGTTCGACACTGGACTGCTTTTTTCGCCGGAATGTCCAAACTGAGAATGCCGGTGTTTGCTCTATTCGCATACACAGGCGGTTTGCTCTGGTCCGTTACCATGATCTCAACGGGCTATCTTCTTGGAGAGCAGTGGGCCTCTGCGGAACGCTTTTCCGTATTCCACATCGTTTTATTCCTTTTAATCGGATTAGCTCTGCTGTCAATTTATCTTTGCAAAAACCTGTTTAAACATGATTGCTCCTCACCCCTTTCGTGGCTATCGCGACAAATCAGACGATGATCTTCCTTAATATTAGCCCAAAATGAAACTATCAGTCCTGTTATTTGCTAATGTCGCGCTTCTGGGAATATTCACATACATTTTACGAAAACCGGGTCTACTAACTAATTACTCGAACGGAAGGTTCTGGCTTACCTGGCTTGGTGTGGGGGTCATCACGCTGATGGATGAGCTGACATCGGTGTTTTATGCGCCAGCGGAAGCATATAGATTTATTGGTCCAGCAGCCATATTTTTTATTGCGCTCACGTCTATTCTTATCCGCTATTTCAGTTCGCGTTTGGTCGAAATCTCAGAAATCCTGGAAAACCAGAAACTTTTCGGGGGTGGGGTATATTCCTTCTCGTACCTGGTTTTAGGACCTGTGGTTTCCTTCGTGGCGGTATCGTCGATAATGGTAGACTATATACTTACCGCCTGCATATCGGCCATAAGCGCCATAGAAAACGCTACCTCGTTCATCGAAATTTCGCATCTAGCCAAGATCATCACCGCAATGATTATCGTTTGGGGTATTGCCGGTCTGAATATTTTAGGAATCCGGGAGAATGTCCGATTCACCTTCGGAGTTTTCGTCCTCGCTGCTTTTGTTTTTGTAAATCTCATCGTATCTGGGATTATAGGACTGGACCATGATTCGTTATTTCGGTTACAGGATTCGATTCTGGGCGCCGCCAAACATATGGAAAGTGGATCATTGACTCGGGACTACGGTGTTTTTATTGCCTCTGTCGCCAGCTGTGTCCTTGCTTATTCCGGTGTCGAATCAGTCCTCCAGACTGCGGGGTTTGTCCGTTCCTGGCGGGAAATAGCGAACGCTTACAAATTTCTTGCCCTGACAGTGGGAATTGTGACACCGGTTGTGGCAGCGCTGGCGCTATCAGCTCCCATAAACTTTCCCGAGCATGAAGGGGACCTCATTACACATTATGCCACCATGTTAAATGGGGCCCCTTTTGGTATTGGCGTGGCCATTTTAGCCACCATAACTCTCATAATGGCTGTTAATACAGCATTTGTCGCCTCCAGCGAGCTTATGGAACGTGTTGCTGAACGATATGGCTTTTCATGGCTTATCGCAACCAACCGCCGACAGTCGTTATATCGAATACATATTACTAACGCCATTTCGTTCTCGTGCATAATCCTGTTGACGGGCGGGAGTCAAATGATCCTCGCGGATATGTACGCTCTTGGATTGCTTGCCTGTTTCACCATAAATACCGGGTCATTGGTGATTTACCGGTACTTTATGGGCGCAAAGGGAGCCATTCACTATTACACTAACCGTTTGGGCACCATCGCTCTGTTTTTTATTTTTCTGAGCTGTTTTCTTTTTCTGGCATGGATGAAACCTCACGGGACTGAATTGTGGGCAGTTGTGACTGGTTTAGTGCTCACGGGAGGATTAGTGGTCGCGAGAACAAGGGCCCCCGAAATCAAGGCGGTGGCTGAAACTGACAGTCACATGGACATGATACTTTTTCTCGCGGAATCTCCACATCATGAAGTCCACCTGATTTTTCGCAGACCCAGGGAACAAGCCATGGAGGCTCCGAAGAATAACGAAGCTTATATCACTTTCTATAGCCCACGACAGGGAGCGCCCAGTAAATTGTCACCGAATCATTTCCGCTTTGCTACGAGTAAAAGAACTCTATATCAGCAGATGGTTGCCGTGTTAAAGGTAGTGGAATATGAATTGGCGGACAGGAAGGTAGTAATCCACTATGGTTGGCCTTTATCTTCCTGGTTGGATCGTATGTCCATTGGTGTAATGGTATATAACATTATGCATCTGCCCAAGGTGTTCCCTCGCTTTGACTTTCACATCGATTATTCGAACCCTGAACTCTACAATAGCCCCAAGGAAAGGGACTAATTTCATCTCGCGTTCGCACTCGTAATACGATACGAGGTCCCACCATCTATTTGGAAAACAGTAGCTTAGTGGTTTGGTACAGTTTGAAATGATTCAACTACTTAGATCACAGAGGAGCAAGATTGATTCAAATGAGTCTAAAATCTGGGTCTATTTCAGGGAAGTAAATCCTGAATTCTGAACCCTTTCCTGGTTCGCTCTCACAGGTTATGTGACCTCCGTGCTTTTCTACGATCCCCTGAACAACAGAAAGTCCGAGCCCCGTTCCTCTTGTTGAGCCTCTTTGTTTCGTAGAGAAAAAAGGTTCAAATACCCTGGCCAATGTTTGCTTATCCATGCCCCGGCCGGTATCCGACAACGATAGCATCGCATATTTACCGGGCTTCACTCCGTGACGGGCCCCGCAATATTTATTGTCCAATTCTACGGACGTTGTTGTGATCTTCACTCGACCACCATTCTGCATGGCCTCCGAAGCGTTAATGGCAAGATTCATGACAACCTGATCTATTTGGTTAGGGTCTGCATGAATCGTCACTGGCCGATCGGTTAAATTGGCATCAATTTGCACAACTTGAGGTAGAGTTCTAGATATTAGAGGAATCAGTTCCCTGATCTGGTTGTTGAGATCCAGGTTGACCGGAAATATCGGAGCCTGTTGGCCAAACGCCAGGAGTTTCTTGACAAGGTCCGCCCCTCCTTTGACTGTTTCAATTACATGTTCAAGTTCATTATATTCTGGTTCACCCTTCTTCTTGAGACCCAAAAGGAGTTCGGAATAGCCGAGGATAATCTGAAGCATGTTGTTGAAGTCGTGGGCTATACCTCCAACTAGAGTCCCGAGGGCTTCCATCTTTTGGGCTCGAATAAGCTGAGCCTGAAGGGCCTGCTTTTCTTTTTCGGCCTGCCTGCGTTCGGTAATGTCTCTGGCAATAGATTGAAACCCGACAATACTGTCCTTTTCCATAAGAAGTTGAGTTCTCTGACCGTACCACCTTGTTTCACCGTTTTTTGTCATAAAGGGAAATTCGTAATAAGTGTCGGGAATTTTCTTTACAAACTGACGACCATAAAATCGACCAATAGGTTCTCTGTATTTTTCGGGAATGAATTCCAGATAATTTCTGCCTGTGAGTTCTTCCAGAGAATACCGAATGTGTTGTAGGCAGGCAGGGTTCACGAAAGTGAAACACCCGTTAGGGTCCGTGGTGTAAACAATGTCATAGGCGTTTTCGACCAGGCGACGATATTTCTCCTCACTTTTCCTCAGTTCATCCTCGGCCTGCCTGCGTTCAGTGACATCAAGCATCGTTCCAGTCATTCGCTGGGGTTTGCCTTCCTTGTCATATTCTACCACTTTGCCTCGGACCTGAACCCATTTCCATTCGCCGGACTTGGTCCGCATCCTGTATTCGACTTCGTAAAAAGGAAGTCGTCCTGAGAGATGCCCATTCAATACTTCTGAAACCTTTTCCCAATCGTCTGGGTGAACGGCTCTTTTCCATGTACGAATGTTGGGATCCAGCTCATTTTGCTCATATCCCATCATTCGTGTAGTCCCCGTGTCCCAAATAGCCTGGCCGGTCTTCACATCCCAGTCCCATACTCCAAGCGCTCCACCCTCTAGAGCGAGTTCCAGGCGCTGTTCACTTTCGCGATATCGTGATTCCTTTTCACTCAACGACTTTTGAACAGCCTCCAATTCAGCCATCTTGAGGCGCATGTCTTTCAATTCTTTAATAAGCTGTTCTTTGGTTTTGTCTTGATCCGACATCGTATGGGCTCCGCTGTGCGAAAGGTTTGACAGATGATTAAAATTCCCCATGTTATTGATAACAAAAGTCAGTCAGGAAATGAATGAAAAATAAAAAACAATACTCCAAAACAATCTCCGTTCGCTAACGAATTGTCTGTTTCCAGGAATCTCCGCTACGCTATCCAGCGCCATTTTCCTTGACAGACACAACCAACAGCTATAGATATAGCCTATGATTAATATCGTAAATAGGAATGCAGCATCAAAAATCTCTTGGTCTGGAGGAAACATTAATGACTGCCACTTATGAGCAGATGTGGAAAGATCTCGGGCTTGACCTGGTCGCTCACGACATGTTGATGCAAGTGCTTGGTCAAGGATATCAGGACGTATTCCTGACTCAAGAATCCCGACCTCAAGGTATGGATTACTTCAACTTTGTGATGAGTGAAGTTCACGGTCTCCGGATTAAAGAATTACTCGACGGAAAAAAAGAAGGCAAAAAGGTTATCGGCTCTTTTTGCGTGTTCGTACCGGAAGAAATAGTCAGAGCCTCTGACGCGACTTTGGTCGGGTTGTGCACCGGAGCGGACTTCGCTACCGAAGAAGTCGAAAAGGTCCTTCCAAGAAACACGTGTTCTTTGATCAAGTCTGCGTTTGGTTTCAAGCTCGGCAAGGTTTGTCCCTATATTGAATCAGCAGACATGATTGTCGGGGAAAACACCTGCGACGGAAAGAAAAAGTCTTACGAGGTCTTTGGACAGCTTGTTCCGAACCTTTACGTCATGGATCTCCCGCAGATGAAAAGCCCGGAGGGCAAAGCATTACTTAAAGCAGAGTATTACAGGTTTAAGGATCGGGTAGAACAACTTACTGGAAACAGGATTGACGTCGCCAGGCTCAAGAACGGCATTGAAATCGTAAACAATAAACGAAGGGCGGTTCATAGGCTTTCACAATTAAGAAAGGCCGACCCTGCCCCAATATCAGGGCTTGACGCGTTGCTTATCAATCAGGTGTTTTTCTACGATGACCCCATTCGTTTCACAGAATCGGTAAACAAGATATGTGATGAGATTGAAGAGAGAACCAAAACGAATTCAGGCGTTGCGGCCAAAGGAGCCCCCAGAATTCTGCTTTCCGGCTGCCCAATGGCGGTCCCAAACTGGAAGCTACCCTGGATCGTAGAAACCAGTGGAGCGGTCATCGTGGGTGAGGAGTCTTGCGTAGGAGAAAGAGGGGTGCGCAACCTTACTGCTGATACGGGCTCAACTTTGGACGAATTGATGAATGCGATAGTGGATCGTTATTTTCAGGTAGATTGCGCAATATTTACCCCCAACCCCGATAGACTCCAACATGTCAAGGACATGGCCACCGCTTATAATGCAAATGGTGTGATTCATTACGGCTTGCAGTTCTGTCAACCTTATCAGATGGAAGCGATGCCGGTGGAGCAGGCGCTGGAAGCCGCCAGTATTCCCACCTTAAGGATTGACACCGATTATAGCATGGAAGATGTCGAACAACTTAAAACCCGTGTGGAAGCTTTCATAGAACGACTCAGATAATTGACTTTCCTCAGCGACGTTATCGAGGGACCCGGAGGACGATTCAGGGTTCCTCATTTCGATATTCAGTATGATTTAAAACTATTGGCTTATTAGGAGTTGGGATTGATTTCTACGGGGATCGACATCGGGTCCAGAACCATCAAAATAGTTAGTATAGATTCCAGTGATCGGAAAATGGTCGCGAGCAGAAGGGTTGAAACGACATTTAATCCTTTGGGCCAGGCCACAAAACTACTAGATGGAATTGAGGGTGACCGCCTGATTGCGACTGGATACGGGCGGAGGCTTGCGCAGGAAAATTTTGGTGGCCATTCTATAACAGAAATTCAGGCGCACGCTCTTGGAGCCAGACACGTGTTTTCAGAATGTCAGGCGATCCTTGACATAGGTGGTCAGGATACTAAAGCCATTTCGTTGGACCTTAGGGGGAAGGCTCAGAAGTTCGAAATGAATGACCGTTGCGCAGCAGGCACCGGCAAGTTCCTGGAGTTTATGGCCACGAGTTTCCAGGTCCCGATCGAGGAATTCGGCAGTTTTGCCTTAGCAGGGGTCGAGGGTCTTAAAATCAACAGTATGTGCACGGTATTCGCTGAAGCTGAAGCGACGTCTCTCATGGCTCGAGGAAGTCGTCCGCAGGATATTGCCTTCGCATTACATCTATCGGTGGTTAAACGTTCAATTTCAATGTTGAGAAGGGTTACTACGACCGGTCCCATAGTCTTTTCCGGGGGAGTGGCCCTAAATCCATGCATAGTTGAACTCGTCCGTCGTGAAATGGCTGACGAAGTCCTGATCCCTGAAGACCCGGAAATGATTGGGGCTCTCGGGGCGGCTCTTTATGGGCTTACTCACACGTCTTGAAATAGGCCTCCCAATATTTGATACTTGAGTGGCACGTTTCATTAAGGGATGCTACTTTGTGAAAGCATAGTCTGATTCCCTATTTTTCATAACGAAAGCTACCCTCCAGGAGATCATCTGCTCAACATCGCTGTCGGTCATACCTAATTTTTTGGGTGATGTGAGCTGATCCACCACTTCCATAAATGACCGCTGTTCGACCTCGAAGCCTAGTGTCTCGAAAAACGACTTAGCGTGCGCGGCGTCGGGAAAAGCATTCTCGCTGACATCAATTCCGGTCAGTTCCATGGTTTGTCGGATTACAGCTTTCCGAATGGTATTCTGTTCCGGAAGCGTGATATCCGGCGTGATCCATGTTCCGCCGAACCTGCGCAACAAGCGAAGATTGTTTTTACCCACAAGGGCTTTGTTATCAAACCACTGGTAGCGCATAAGACCTTCGTTGATGATAGTGATCGGGGCTTGCTGAAAAAAGTTCGCAGCCAAATCGATTATGTCTGGATCAAGGACGTTCCCGGCGAGGAGGCGTAGATTTGGCCTGCGGTCGATCTTCCGTAGGCTAACAAGTTCTTCTATTATCTTTGTTTTTTGTTCTATCGTGCTTGGAAAATCAATTTCGACATAAGTTATATGCGCATTCTCAGTCAGGAGGATTCCTCGAGGGCAAAGTCCCGAAGCAAGTTCAAGGAACTGATTGGTACGGTTTTCCCGTAAAAGTTTCTGGGTCAATAAATACCTGGCTTCAAAGAATGGGGTAAGTTTGGGGCGCTTCAATTGTTCGAGTTTTGTCCGGTCTGCCAGGTCAGTCAAGCTTTTGTCAAGAATACTGAAGATCTCCTGACAAAGTGGTATGGACGTTAGTGTTCTTCGGAAAGCCACACCCCAGGCCGTTGGTATGACCTTCTCAAACGAGACTTCAGAAACTTTTGACATGACCAGCCTCCAATATGAGGTACCGCCAGTAGTCAATTTTCAGGCAATCATACTTTTCAGGCGGACTGAAACCGAATTTCTGAAATTCCAAAGAACTTCAACGCTACCTGTTTGCGTTTGGAGTCCAATTAATCTTTATGGTTTACTATGGTATCATATTTATCGAATTTGGTTACCCACCATAAAGATTTTTTAACATTGAGGCGCTGTGTCCGGGCAACTATCGCAGACATGGAAAATGGTTGACATAGCCGCATGGGGCGCCTTACGCTGATGAACTCTTAACAATGTAATTTCTCAGACGATATGGAGATATTTTGTCGATTGGGAAACTCGGCGCAGATGTTCCGGAGGGACTGAACATGCAATGCGTAATGGACCATATAGTATTGAACGTCGAAGATGACGAAAAGATGATCGCTTTTTATTCACAGGTACTTAGGTTTCCAACCGAACGGCTTGACGAATACCGCGCCGGGAACGTCCCGTTCCCATCTGTGCGACTCAATGCGGACACGATCATCGACCTGTTTCCGAAAGAAATGTGGCGTCAAAAAGCTCGGATGGGGGAAGGCCGCGAAAATTTGAACCACTTCTGCATCGCATTGAGCAAAGAGGCCTGGCGGGAACTCCTGGAGCGACTTCAGGCAAATTCCGTCCCGATAGAGGAAGGACCGGTCCAGCGTTGGGGAGCGCATGGCAACGGGACATCGGTTTATTTTCGGGACCCGGAAGGAAACCTCATAGAAGCGAGGCATTACGAGGCGTAAAAATAGTTCAGAGAAATGTCTTCCTGGTTCATGAACGTTACAGATTCACGCCACACGATGACATCAATCCCTTCCCTACTATATCGGAGTTAACATGAAAAAGAGTGACATGCCGAAAGTTCGGGAATTCATAGATGCGCTTGGGCTGACAGAAGAGCCCATGTGCATGTTTTATACGAACGAGGAACCTGTTGACGGGATTTCACCCAAACCCGGAGCGCTGCCAACCGTGGAAGACGAGGCTGCCCAGCGTGTAGATTGGTCTGCAATCAACGCAAACTGGATGTGTGTAATCGGCGCAATCTGGCGTGCTCGAAAAAAGAAAGCCGCAGCCGTCTTTGACAGGGAGCATTTTGGTTGTCTGGGTGGCGCTTTCTACCTGGGTTTCCTGAAACCGCAACTGGATACGATTGCCTATTATGTCTCAACGGGAATCCCAGGACAATTGGAGGGAGAACACTATTTTGAATCGCCTGAGGTTTCAAGGAATTTCTTCCAGACAATAGATCCTCGCCCTGCGCCGGCCAGGTTCTGTGTCTTCAAGCCTATCAGCCTGTTTGGCGAATACGAGGTCCCTGAGTTGGTTATCTTCTTCTCGAGACCGGAGAGCATTGCAGGACTCAATCAGTTGGCAACCTTCGTGACAAATGATTTTGAAGCGGTCTGTTCACCTTTTGGCGCTGGATGCTCCAATATCGTCACGTGGCCTCTCAGATACCTCGGTCAAGGAAAACTCAAAGCGGTGCTCGGAGGTTTCAAGGAATTTCTTCCAGACAATAGATCCTCGCCCTGCGCCGGCCAGGTTCTGTGTCTTCAAGCCTATCAGCCTGTTTGGCGAATACGAGGTCCCTGAGTTGGTTATCTTCTTCTCGAGAC
>JAMCYH010000215.1 GCA_023474025.1 Deltaproteobacteria bacterium | reverse complement strand
GGAAGTTACCTCCGGCCTAAAAGGCGGGGGCGGGGCAGTTAGACTTAGGGGTGACTAGGAAGGGCCTATGAAAGCTAGCCCGATTATTGAGACTAGCCACCTATCCAAGGTTTACAAAATGGATTCGGTGGAGACAGTGGCGCTGGCCGATATTTCCTTTGTCGTGGATAAGGGTGAATTTGTAGCGATAATGGGGCCCTCCGGGTCGGGAAAATCAACCTTGATGCATATTTTGGGAGCGCTGGATTTGCCGACAGCGGGTACATACATTCTCGATGGACAGAATGTTGAGAAACTGACTGACGATCAGCTGGCTGGTATTAGGAATCGGAAGATTGGTTTTGTCTTCCAGGCGTACAATTTGTTGCCAAGGACAACGGCGATGAAAAATGTCGTCTTGCCGATGGCCTATGCTGGGGTGTCGAAGGACGAAAGGGAAGAACGAGCGAAAAAATATCTGACGATGGTGGGATTGGCGGATCGACTTGAGCACACCTCGAATCAGCTCTCCGGGGGGCAGCAGCAGCGCGTGGCGATTGCTAGGGCGCTCGTGATGAATCCGGCAATTCTTTTAGCGGACGAGCCGACGGGGAATATTGCTTCAAATCAGGCAGCGGAGATTATGGCAATTTTTCAGAACCTTAATGACGAGGGTCATACCATTATTATGATTACCCATGAACCGGATATCGCTGAGCATGCTAAAAGGATTATTCATATTCGTGACGGGAGGATTGTCGCAGACGGTAATGGCCACAGGCAAAGAAAGGTTAACGGTAAAAAATGATGGATTTTAGCGAGCTGGTCTTAGAGAGTCTGACGACTTTGACAGTTAACAAGATGCGGACAGGACTAGCGATTTTGGGGATTGTTATTGGTATCGGGAGTGTCATTTCCCTGATTTCTCTCGGCCAGGGGACACAGTCGGCGATTCAGTCGCAGATACAGGGATTGGGAGCAAATTTATTGACAGTTATCCCCTCTGCGGTGAGAACGGGAGCAGTGAGGGGTGCGGCCGGAGGAGGGTCAACTTTGACCAACGACGATGCGAAAGCGATTGGGACGGCGGCGGAGATAAATACGGTCCAAAACGTTTCGCCGGAGCTGTCCAGAAGAGTTCAGATTACAACCGGAGCGAGTAATACTAATACCCAGGTGATTGGTGTGACACCCGCATATGCCGCTGTCCACAGAATTACAATGGCGATGGGGAGCTTTATTAGTCAGCGGGATGTTGACGGTATAGCGAAAGTGGCAGTGGTCGGGCCACAGGTGGTAAGCGATTTGTTTGGTGCCGGAGCCGATCCGACCGGTCAGACAATTCGGGTGGCCGGGAAGACAACACTGACGATTATCGGGGTAACCGAGTCTAAAGGGGGGACGGGGTTTTTAAACCAGGACGACATTGTATTCGTACCGCTATCTACTGCCCAAAAGCAGCTTTTCGGAGATAATTATCTAAGCTCGATCGCTTTGGAAGCAAAAAGCCCTGACGTGATGACTGAGGCGGAGAACCAGGTTGGCTATTTTCTTTTGAGCCGCCACCGAATAGGCGACCCCTCACAGGCAGATTTTTCGATTTTTTCCCAACAGGACGTGCTCAATACGGCGACGGCGGCAACCGGGACGTTTACGGCTCTCCTTTCGGGTATTGCGGCGATCTCTCTTTTGGTGGGCGGAATTGGGATTATGAACATAATGTTGGTGACGGTAACCGAGAGAACGAGGGAGATCGGGTTGCGGAAAGCCCTCGGGGCGACGAAGAGGATTATTACGACGCAGTTTTTAACAGAGTCGGTTATTTTGACTTTTACGGGTGGGGCGATTGGGGTAGGGTTGGGGGTAGTGGCATCATATCTGATCGCGAGTAAGGTGGGGCTCCCGGCAGGAATTTCTTTAACCTCAGTCCTTTTGGCGTTCGTCGTTTCGGCAGGGATCGGGATCTTGTTCGGTTGGTACCCGGCCCAAAGAGCGGCCGGTTTGCCGCCGATTGAAGCGCTGCGCTATGAGTAGCCTCGCGAAAATATTGGGGGCGTTGGCGTTAGTTGCGGCGGCAGGGGTAATTTTAGTTTATTCGGTTAAATACCGTTTGGTGAGTCTGCCGGTCTCCGGAAGCAACCGTCCTCTTCCGTCCGGAGCAGTTAGTCCAATTGTAGACGGAAATCCGTTAATGATCTCAGCGATGCGTAAGGCAGTTTATCCGGGAAGCGATTTGGTTATTGAGCAAGTTCTAACACCAGGCGTTAATTACCATAGGTACCTTGCTTCTTATCTGTCTGAGGGACTGGAGATTTACGGCTTGCTGACGGTACCGGAGGGGACTAAGCCGGTTGGTGGCTGGCCGGCGATTATTTTTAATCACGGCTATATCCCTCCTGAGCTATATAGAACAACCGAGCGCTATGTAGCTTATGTTGATAGTCTGGCACGGTCGGGATACGTTGTTTTCAAGCCGGATTATCGTGGTAACGGAGATTCTCAGGGACAACCGGAGGGGGCTTATTATTCTCCGGCTTATGCGGTTGATGACTTGAACGCTTTGGCTAGTGTAAAGAGGTATAAAGACATAAATCCGAATAAAATCGGGATGTGGGGGCATTCGATGGGCGGGAATATTACCTTGAGGGACTTAGTTGTTGATACGAAAGATATTAAAGCGGCGGTCATCTGGGGTGGAGTGGTAGGGTCATATGATGATCTTATGAATAACTGGCAGCGGCGGGTGAGGTACCAGCCGTCGGCCCGAGAGCTGGCTCAGAGGAATAATTATCGGAAGCAGTTGACCGATACTTACGGGATGCCGGCGACTAATCCGAGTTTTTGGAATAGCGTCGATCCGACAAATTATCTTGGCGATATTACTGCCCCGATTCAGCTGCATACTGGAGGAAATGACGAAGAGGTGCCGGTTGATTTCTCGACGAAGCTCTATCAAAAGCTAAAAGCTTTGGGGAAAACGGTTGAGTATTATAACTATCCGGGCGGTGATCACAATATTTCCACACCAAATTTTGAGGTGGCAATGAAAAGGACAGTGGGTTTTTTTGATAAATATTTGAAGTCATGATGAAAGGAGGTGAGCAAGGTGAAGAATAACATTATAGTGGCGGCAGTTGTTGCCGTTGTTCTTGCCGGTGGTGGGTTTTTCGCCGGGATTAAATATCAGGAGAGTCGACAGGCTGCGGGAGCTGGTTCCGTTGCTCGGTTTAAGAGGCAACTTAACGGTAATCGCGCCTCTTTTCGGCCTGTTTCTGGCGATATCTTAAGTCTTGATGATAAGTCGATGACGGTTAAGCTTCAGGATGGAAGCAGTAAGATTGTTTTGTTGTCACAGACGACGACATATAGTAAGTCCGCCGAGGGGAGCTGGAATGATCTTAAAGTTGGAGAGAAGGTAGCTGCTTTCGGTCAGGAAAATAGTGATGGGAGTGTGACGGCTCAAAATGTACAGATCAATCCGACCTTCCGTGGGGGAGTGGAAAACCAAGTTACAGGACAAGGGCAAAATTCAGGTCAGTAATGTTGATATTTAGTGGGGATAGGTCTGCCTGATCCTTCGGAAGGCAGACCTTTCCTTCTTTGGCGGGACAACTAGAGAGAGTGTGGCTGTTTCGGGCCGCTGACGGTAACTGCGTTTGTCTTCTTTGTCCAAGTGGCTTGCTTTTGGATAAGATTGGCTCTCGGGGTAAATGATTGTTATTAGCGAATCGGTTGCATCCAGTCATGGGCAAAGACCTCTGCCTTTCCTCTTCGGATAGCCTCAAGGATTTTTTTGGCGGCGTATTCGGCGGTATCCGGTGGATGGGGAAGTTGGCTTATCCAACCGGCGGGCTCGCCACGAGATACCCCGGCTTTGATGGTATTTCGCTCGAAATTAGTGAGAGTTACATATGGATAGACGAGGCTGACGTTGATGTGGTCATTGGCTAGTTCTTCCCTGGCGGCCCGGCTGAGAGTGATGAGGGCCCATTTGAGTGAGGTATATGGTGAGGCACCGGTAAGGAACATTATGGCGGCACCAGAGCTTATGTTGATAATCGACCCCTTCTTTTGGGATCTCATAATGGGAATCACTTCTTTCATGGCGATAAGCGGGCCGAGAACGTCCAGTTCGAAAAGCCTACGGTAAGTCTTTAAATCGATTTTTTCGACCGACGAGTCGTACCCTTGTCCGGCGTTATTGATGAGGATGTCGATTCTGCCGAAGTGCTCTTTAGACCTGCGGACGAGATCTTTAACGTCTCTCTCTTTGGTGACGTCGGTGGGAACGACCAGTGAACCAGAAAGTCCCCTGGAGACTTGGCGTAGTTTCTCTTGTGAACGGGCGGCGAGGACCACTTTGGTCCCGAGCCTGGTAAGCAACCTGGCGGTGGCAAGACCAATGCCCGATGAGGCGCCGGTGATGATAGCAACTTCGTTGTGGAATTTCACAAGATAATTATAATCACGGTTGTTTGAGGAAAACATCACGGCTAAGACTAGTTATAGTATTTGAGATTTTTGTGGTTGTCGTGGGCGTGTTTCTGTTGGGTAGGTCACTAGATAAGTCCTCGCCTTTCTTTCAAGGGGGAATTCGTATGATATCAGGCAGTCTTGTGCCCCGGTTTGATCATATTGTGATAGTGATGATGGAGAATAAGTCAGACGGCGATATTGTCGGCAATAAGGACGCCGGATACATCAATAGATTAATCGGACAATCAGGAGTTGCCCGCGATTATTACGCGGTTGCCCACCCGAGTTTGCCGAATTACTTGGCACTGATCGGAGGGTCAACGTTCGGAGTTAACAATGACTGTACAGGTTGCTTTCAGGCAGCTGATAGTTTAATTGACAAAATCGAGGAGTCCGGCAGGAGTTGGAAGGCTTATATGGAGTCTATGCCAGAACCGTGTTTTGTCGGCAGTAGCGGGAGATACGTTCAAAAACATGACCCGTTTATTTACTTTGACAGTATAAGGAACGACGAGAAGCGATGTAATAGGATAGTGCCTTATTCTCAGCTGGGGACTGATTTGGCCCTGCGAGGAACGACACCAGACTTTGTGTGGATATCCCCGAATAGCTGCCATGATATGCATGATTGTTCGGTGGAGGTGGGAGATAACTGGCTCTCGGTCGAGGTACCTAATATCCTTAAATCGAAGGCTTTCGCAGCGCAGAACTCGTTGTTGGTAATTCTTTGGGATGAGGCTGACAATAAAAACAGTAACCGAGTGCCGATATTTCTGTTCGGCCGGGCGGTGAAAGCAGGGTATGCCTCGGATGTCAGGTATGATCACTACTCGCTACTAAGGACGATCGAGATTGCATGGGGGCTTTCGCCGCTGACAAAGAATGACAGGAATGCCTCGACAATGCAGGAATTCTTCAAGTAGATGGCTAGGCGGGAATGTTGAGCTTTTTAGGCCATTAGCTGCTAATATTTAAATGTGAACAAAAATGCCACTTATCGTCCGGCGGTTGATGTAATACGCGTTGTTTCGATTCTGGCTGTTGTGTTGATTCACACTTCAAGCAGGACGCTTGAAACGGCCCATTTTAACGTTAACGTCGTCCCCTGGACGCTTTTTTTGAATCAGGTTGCCCGTTTTGCCGTACCGCTTTTCTTTTTGATTTCAGGATTTGTTTTGGAGCTGAATCATCGGGACAAGCTGGATCTCGCGGCTTTTTTTAAGAAACGTTTTGGCCGGTTATTTATTCCGTATCTTTTCTGGAGCGCGGTTTATTATTGGTTTGTATATACGAAACATGCGGCGGGTTTTTTAATGACGCTCCTGGATGGCAGTTCTTCTTACCAGTTGTATTTTATTCCCTCGATATTGATTCTTTATCTGGCTTTTCCTGTAATCCACCGGCTGTACGGGGCGCTCACCAATAGATTCGTTTTGGTCCTGCTGGGACTTGCGGAAGTAGTACTTTTGTATCGCGAGTACTTTGGCCAACCATTGGGTATTTTCTTTCCTTTAACAATCGCGATTCTTAATTATTACGTGTTTCTATTGGGGATGGTGGCTTCCCATTACGAGAAGGAGGTAATCGGTTTCTTTAAAAGGTGGAAGTTTGTACTTATAGCGATGTTGACCGGCCTGGCAGCAGACATTTTCCTGGAAGGACGAACGAATTACCTGCGTACCTATAACTATGTAGCAATCTATTCACAATTTAGGCCGAGCGTGATGTTTTATACCCTGGTCATTGGCGGTATGTTTCTGGCGTTTACCAGAAGAAACGGGCTTGTTGAGAGAGCGGGCAGGTTACTTGGTAGGCTGGCGTATTTTGTGTTTTTCGTCCACGTGATGGTCCTGGAGTTTCTCTGGCAAAGGCTGGGTGTTTATCTTGTATCACAAAGTGGCGGAGGGGTGATAAGACAACTTTGGTTTGATCCGGCGTTTTTTGTGCTGACGTCCTCGATCTCTTTCGGGATTGCATATCTTGCTCACAAGGTACCAGGAGTAGAGAAGTTGACAGGGTAAGGTTACCGGGTGGGTATAGGTTCTGGATCTCCGGCGGATTTTTTGTCGACGTTTTTGAAGTCTGCCATTTTGACCGAGGCGAAAGCAAGAGCTGCAAGTGCGGCCAAGAGAGCGACACCGTTTAATTGAAGAGTGCGGTAGATACCGAATCTATCGGCAGAAATACCGACGAGGGGGCTGATAGTGATATTGATGAGCCTTAAGGTAAGGCTTTGGAATGACAGAATTGTGGTTGACTGGTGTTTGGGGACGATGCGCAGGATTTCGGAAGACACAAGTGTCCAATTGGCGGTTTCGAAGATCCCCAAGAACACCCAACTAAGGAATGCAATAATCCCGGGAATTGTTCCGATGAGAATTAAAGTCAGGGGTACAATGGAGGCAAAAAGGAGAAAGAATTTCTTAGTGATATATCGGTCGAGTTTATGGGCGTAGATGGAGGAAAGGGCATAAAAAATACTGAAGCCAGAGAAAATCAGGCCGAAGTAGGCCGTCGGGACGTTGATGGACTTAAGATACGGCTGGGAGAGGATGTTGGTCGCCCAGACAAATGCGACAAAGACGGCAAGGTATAGAGTTAGCCAGAGTACCTGACGATTATTCTTTAGGATTCCGACGGACGTCGAAAGAATTTCCCGGGCAGGAGAAGATGTTGATTCTTTGTCCTTAGGGGGGTTCTTAAAGAAAAGCGAGCAGGCTGCGGAGAGTCCGACGGAGGCGGCTGATGCTATAAGTGTCAGAGGCAGCGAGATGGCTCCGATAAATCCTCCTAAAAGCACGCCGGCCCCGGCAACGATTTCGTTTATGCCGCGGACACGACCTTCTACTTTCTTATACTCGGTTTCCCTTCCCAATAAACGGAGGGTCTCGTGAATTAGGGCGCGGTCGGCGCCGGATAAGAATCCTTGCCCGATACCGCCGATAAAGGCAGCAAGACAGAACTGCCAGAAGTAACCGATGAAGGCATAGGAGAGAAGACTTAACCCCCAAAGGACAGAACCGACAATCAAGCTTAGCTTTTTAGTAAAATAATCTGCAAATACCCCGCCGGGTAAATCGAAAATTAGAGCACCCAGAGAGTGGATGGAGAAGATAAGGGTAATTTGGGTTAGTGAGAGGTTCTTTGAGAGGAGAAAGATAACAAAGACCGGTGTGTAGAAGACAAAGTGGATGAGGAGTTCAAAGGTGTAGTATTTGTTGACATTCCCTTGAAGCGGATTTTCCACAAACTAATTATATAAGAATGACGAGAGCGATGTCCTAACCCTTAAGCTTACCTTGGCCGAGACGCCGAGCAGAAATGCTCAGAATGGCGATTAATCCTATTGCGAAGGTTTCTTGACTTCGTCGAATTTCTTAACCAGTTTCCCGTCTTTTTTAACTTTGCCCAAAAAATCATCCAGCCGTCTGGCATAACGTGTTCCAATAGGGTATACCCCGGCTATCACTTGGGTGTAGATGACAGTTTGCGGAAGTTTGCCTGTAGATTCCTCGCGGGTGGCATCCATAATAATTTCATTTACGACGTATTCTGTGGGAGGAATGTAATACTTGTATCTTCCGCCTGGCACGATTTTTCTTTTGTTTCTCATAATAATTTCGGTTTAGCCGACCATTGCAACTATATTATGACTTTTTGCCGAACTAACTCGGGCATGCTGTTTTTTGATTCTGTGAGGTCCTGGGCACTTTAAGCGAAAAAGGAATTAAGGGTTTCCGGTTTCAGGATTGATATCTTTACCCATCCACCGGTATAAACCGCTTTCCTTGTAGCCATTCTTTTTATAAAATTCGGCCACTTCAATATTTTCTGTGTCGATCAGAAGATAGACTTCGTGTCCGCCACGGCTCTTGATTAGTTTCTCTGCCTCGGACAACAGTCGGGATCCGATACCCATTCCTCTGTAGGCTTGAGCAACGGCGAGGTGAAAGACGAAAGAGAGCCATCCGCGATCATCGAGTATAAAGACAGATCCGATTAACTTTTTTCCATCGAAAGCAACGAGAACAGAATTTTTGTCGTTTCCGACTTTGTTTGAAATTCGTTCTTTCGAATCAATCTTTTCGTAATACAAATCTGACTCGACAAGGAGCCTTCGAAGCTGTTTATAATCAGTGTCCTGATACGGTCTTATCTTTATGTCCATTTGGTATCCAAATGCTGTTTCTTAATAAGCTGAGCGGGCCGGTCTAGGACCTTCTTATCCCTATAACTGATTGTCTCACATCAAGGCTAAACGAGACAAATGAGACAGTATAAAAAAGATGTCTCAAAACCGACTGATATGTTTTGATATAGATAATTCGAGGATTTAGTTTACCGTGTGCGATACAATACAACTTAAGCATGTCTATACTCTATAAACAAATTTCTTTGCTTCCTTGGCTAGAACTAACAGATATTCAGATTGGCAATGCTATTTTTTGGAAGTACGATACTTCTGTCATAAGCGACCCTGATACCAAAGCGTATTTGGATAAGTACGTAAAGTGTTACGTCGATAAGCACCAGCAACCGGTTAAAACGGTCAGTATTGCTTCATATAAAGATAAGAACTACTTTGAGCCATTAACCGCCGAAGAGTACGAAGAATTAAGTTTTGCTCGTAATATCCTGTGCTTCTTATGTATCGGTGAGCAATCAAGGATTGCTCTTGCGAATAAAAACAGCAGTATTGGCCCTCCGAGTAGTGATATTTTCGACATGGTCTCTCAGAACTTCATACCGGGAACGGAAGATATCGCAGTTAAGTCTGGGAGTATGACGAGTGGCGTATGGACGTTGGATAAAATTCGTTTTCAGGAGCCCTGGTCAACCGGAGGATTCTTCAAGAATATAAATGTCCATGTTCTTAAGGCAATAAACAAGCTCCTTACTCTTTCAGGGTCTGAAGACTTTAAAAATAGATTATTGCGATCTAGTGAATGGTTCCGTTTGGCGCATCTGGAAAACGGGTCAATCTCTCCACTCTTTAGGGTTGTCATGATGGCAACGGCCTTTGAAATCATTTTCGATATTCCTAATGTCCGAGACAAGGCTGGATTTCTTTCTGACAAAATTGGTGAAACGATAGCCCGAACTGGTTTCATCCAAGCTACTAGGCGGTATGGAAAGAGTAATGAAAAAAGTAAGACAAGGAGTGTCGCAGCTTGGTGGGGTTGGGATTTCTACAAATTAAGAAATTCCGTAGTTCATGGAGATAACATACCCATGAGTGATTTAATTTATTCAGACTGGATTACGCATACCATAGTAGCAGATATGATGTTTTATGCTCATGTTGTCTATTTATTACAAGAGGCTGGGTGTATGGAAAATGAATTTAGCAATCCTGAATTTGCTGGGGTGTTTTCGCTATTTAAGTGGATCTAACTTTCTGTCACTAATCAACTCTATTCTGCCATATAGTCTTTGTACTCTTCAACATAGTTCGGGATATTTTTATTTAAAGTAAACAGTCTGCTTTTTAATAATTTAAAGTTTCTAAGTAGTTCCTGATCTTTGGTACCTTTTATACTTTTTTCTAATTTTTTAAGCGTGATAAAAGCTTCTATATATCGGTAGGAATGTAGGTAATGATTTGCCAGATTATTCAAGCAGTAAGAAACAGAATCGTTATCTTCTACTTGTTTGAAGATGCTTATTGCAGTTTTTAGGTCAGAAATTGCCTCACGATCATAATGATCAATTTTTCTTAAGTCTTCTTTGTTGTATTCCATCATGTCTCGGAATTTGCCGTGAGGTAGAAAACTAATAGTTCTGGTCATTTGCTCAACTCTTAGATCAGAATATCTATTCTTCCAAATTGGAGAACGGTAAAGGTAGATCATACCAAGAAGCCTTTTATTATTAGCCAGTTCAGCATTTTTTAGAGACTCTGAGCAGAGTACATCAACTTGTTTCTCATTATCTTCTATTTTTCCATCCAATTCTTTATATCTTTTTTGTTCCTCTTCTGTTGAAAAACCAAACCAATCTGGAGAGAGCTTAAACATCTTGCGAACATATTTCCAACCACCTATTTTTATGGACATCGCGCTAGCTTTTTTCATTTGGAAATAAGCTAGGTTATCCGTTCTTTTCTGAGCTTGCGAAATCTTTATTCCGTTATCACACAAAATCATGATTACTTTATAGTCCTTTATTTGATCTAGGATAGACAGTAAAGCGTCATAAGCTTGAAGTTTCATCCCGTCATCCTTTGAATTAGCCAAAACAGTAAATACCTTAGCAGCTTCGTCTTTGTTTCCAACATTCATCAAATGAACACCGTATTTTAGTAATTTCTCATCTTCCATAGGTATTTGATCCTAAAAATCAGTTCGCCTAATTTATGCTTTAGTACTCTAAACATAAACGTTAGACTTAACGGATATTTACTAAACCAGATAAATTTTGTCTTTGGCGTATTTAAGAGAAAGTATTTATAGGCATGATGTCGAACCATTCTGTTGTGATCTTGAACTCTAGAATCTGTTGTTTTTATGTATCCTCGAAGGTTCTGCCAACTAAATACTGCCATTGTGGTTGGAGAAATAGTGATGCTCATTTCAATAGATTTTTTAGCAAGACCATATCCATAAAATTTTTGCCATTGTAGATCAGGATTGAACATTATGCATGGATCATCACAAGTTATATATCCTGGAGACTTATTGTCAGTACACATAAACGCTAAATTCATTTTTGTGAGAACGTCAGCTATATCAGGAAGAATATTGAAGATTCCTAATTTGTGACTATTCTGCTTGAACTTTTTATAATCCTCAACAATCTTGCTTTTTGTGTTATGAGCCTCATCCATTTTCTCCATTTTTTCGATCACTTCAGTCAGAAATTTTTCGACAGAGTCTTTATGTCTTAATGTCCGTTGCATAAGAGCTCCTATAAATATGCATAGGACGGCGTGATCCTTTTTACTTAAGGGAAGTCTTTTGGAAATTTTTTCTCTATATACTGTTGTATATTCCGCTTCAATATTTTCCAGACTTTTTTCAATTGAATAGTCCTTATTGCCACCAATATCGAGAGTATATAAGTCCTTCGCAAACAATACGTTTTTAATTTTGTCTAATCTTCCTTTACGTTCATTTTTGGGGAATATCCAAATAAGAGATTCCTTATTGTTAATTGTGTCAGGAGTCGCAAATGCTCTTAAATAACATTGTGGAACATAGTGTTGTTTTGTCGGTTCATTTTTCATAGGATAATTTCTTTTCCGTCTGAATCAGCTATGGTCATTTTAATCTTTGATTCTTTCTTTGGATATTTATCAAAAAACTCCTCATTTTCGCTTACCAAGTAAACAGTAAAATACTCACTTCCATCTTTTCGTTTTAAATCTATGCCTTTGAGCACTCCTTCTCGTCTCAGTTTACGGACTGAGGAGGGATGAACACCTCTGTTGGAGGTAATCTCAACTTATCAAACCATTCGGCCTTATCATCATGTTTGCTCCGTTTAAGTGGTGGAATAATACCTTCTACCATATTCCTGCGACAGTCGACGCATCGCAGACCATCCAAACTCCACCGAATCTCATTTCCGTAGTAATGCTCTCCACAAATGCCACAATTGTATGGACCTTCACTAGCTTCTAGATAAAAACCTTCTGGCTCATTTTTCAGCCTTCGCTTTCTCATGTTCTCAATGCCATCCATCTCACCCATAAGCCTAGCCAGTTGTACTAAGTTATTCGAAGAATACTTCTGCCGCATCTCCTCACTTATCTTGGGTTTTGGTTTTGCGGGTTCTTCTTTCTTGCCAGCCCCCAAACCAGGACAAAGGAATAAACGGTAGCATTCTTATACGCTAAAAGTCATTTTTATCAACCACGATAGGATACGAACCCATGATCACTAATTGAAGTAGAATGCTGCCGACTATGATCACGAAGAGAAGCAGGATGGTATACAAATACCGTTTCTTATAATCGAACGGCCCGCCTTTTTTAAAAAAGGCAGGCAAGAAGCCTAAGAGAAATATTGGCATTGTAATTGAAGATCCTATTGCGACGAAGAACAGACCAGCGGAAGAAGAGAGTAGTAATCCCCATGTAAAATGTCGCAATACGATGACAGTATTTGTAAAACCACTGGTAATATTGGGGATAATAAAGTCGATAAGGATCCACAGACAAACAGGAACGTACCACAGAAGGTTATATCCCATGTACGCGGCAAACTCTGACAGAAAACCACGTCTTTCGTTCCCTCTTGGGATCTGTACAAAAGGAGTGGCCTGCTTAGGACTTTCACCAGCTGAAATAAAATTTCTTGCGACTTCCTTAGCCTCTTCAGATACCTTTTCTCGCCAAAGTTTGTATTCATTACTTTCTTTTAACTTATCCCACTTTTTATATACCGCACTCACTTCAAAAATGTTTACTTGTTGTTTCGTACTGCCACATTTTTCAACTTCATCATCACTAATACTGCTTAGGTAACCACATTCTGAACAGACTGAAAGACGTCTTCCCTGCGACCAAGTCTGGCCGCCTACCCCACGCTTGTTAATAAGCTGTCTCGTCATCTGCTTACAGTATTGGCAGGGATAGTTGATTGTAAATGTGTCAGTGTCCATGCTTGTGATAACTTGCTATCGGCAGGAAACAAAAAGCTCCCGCCAGCGATGACTACTTACGTCACCCATACGGGTTTCCCTACATGACCATCGAAGGTAGCTCTGATGAGAGCTTACAGCCTTCGATGGCTTTGTCTACCGTGTGGGACAGGGATTCCCTCCTTCGCATAAAGCTTCGGATGGGCGCTGCGGACCCCGATACCGTTCTTGCCAGCAAGGCTGCGGGACTAGGATTCGAACCTAGATACACAGATTCAGAGTCTGCGGTCCTACCGTTAGACGATCCCGCAGCCTTGCTAACGAGTTTTTTAAAGGCATTTCCACCGTGCCAGCCTTTGATCTGTATTTCTCTTATTCTTGCACTATTATAATCTTTGTACGTCTCTGAATAGACGAGCTCCCATGGTCGGTGGTGTTTGGTGGAAGAGACTTCGCCTCGATTATGTCTTGATAACCTTTCAGCTAAATCCTTTGCTGTAATTCCGACGTAATGTTTGCCTTGGTAATTTTCGAGGATGTACAGCCAGACCATAAAAATTGGCGGGGCAAGTTAGCCGACCGGGCAATATTACAACATGATTTTACCATTGAAGATAATAAGTAACCTCCCTGAGGATAGGCAGGGAGGGAGGATCTGGATTTGAAGCGAGATTACTTCTGGGTGTACGCCCAGACGTGGCCAAGTACGCCGACGGCCAGAAAGGCGATTCCCCAACGGACGGGGTGGTCACCAATCAGAGGGTAAGTGACCAGGATGCCTAGTCCGACGCCGATACAGACGTGGACGAGCCCATTGTAGAAGACATGTTTGGAAAAGTATTTCATGAGCTTCTTCATTTCTCTCACCTCCTTCCCGTCTCGCCGAAGTTCGCTCTCTTGCGAACGAGGGCGGACCATTATCATCTCCATCATTGACCTTTCTAAGAAGATTTGCAACGACGATGCTAGAATGACTTTGGGATTATGCAGAGGTGGATAGGTTTGTCGTTTGGTTTTCTTTTGGTCTTCGGATTAATAATCCTTGGAGGTGGACTGAATAATTCGTCTGCTGTAAGCTCCGGACGGCTGATTTTAAGAAATAGCCACCCTCCGCAGATTTATTTTACGGAACCATTTACCCTGAGGCCTTCGCCGGTAATTTTAGGGTGGGATACGGAAGAAATAAAGCCGACGGATATAATCCGTTTGGTGAACGACGAGCGAGCGAAAGCTGATTCACCAATCCTTCGGGAAAATGCCGAACTTGATAAGGCGGCTGAGATGAGGGTCGAGACGATATTTAAAAACAGAGAGCTTTCCCATCTTGATCCGATTGACCATGTGCAACTGGATACAGTTCTTCCTCGGGTAAATTATTACTTCGCCTACGCGTCGGAGAATATCGGATTGGCTCAGGATGAAGCAAAAGGGATTGTGCGCGGTTTTATGAGCAGTCCGCCGCATAGGGAGAACTTACTTAATCCGAAATTGGTGGAGACCGGTGTCGGTGTTCGGAAGGGGCAGTTTAAGGGTAATTATGTGGTAATTGTTGTTCAGATATTTGCCATCCCAACGTCAAGGGAGGAGTATTTTGGTTATTCCGAGGCCGACAAGGCGACGGTCAAAGGCTTAATTGACGGGGTCGACGGACAGCTTAGACGGACAGAGGGGTTTTTGGCCGGCGATCCTAATAGTCAGTACTACGGGGAATGGAAGAAAGTTTTGACGGAGCAAGGGACTCGCTTGTCAGAAGTTTACAATCGGATGCTATCAGGTCTCCCTTTTACGCAAGAGCAGTACGACCTTGTTGCGGCTTACAATAACGGGTGGAAAAACGCGCCGAAATAGGAAGTTGACAACCTTAGATGCTTGGGGCAACATAGTGACGATGGAAAAATTAACTTTATACAATCGCATAATTTTTATGTTGGCAATTGTGGGTTTTTTGGTGGCGGGATATGTCCTTAAAGGCTATTTGGCCAAGACTTCGGTTTATTGTCCGGCCGGAGGGGGTTGCGATGTTGTTAGAAATAGTCCCTATGCTTGGCCATTGGGGGTACCCGTTCCTGCGTTTGGGTTTTTGGGCTACACGATTATCCTTGTGTTGTCTTTCTTGCGAACGGTTAAGCCGAAAAATGACAAGGTGCTACTGGATGGTATCTTGGGGATGGCGATTTTCGGTACTCTTTTTGTGACGGGGTTTTCCATAGTTGAGGCGTTTTTAATCAAGCGCTTCTGTTTTTGGTGTGTAGTCTCAAGTGTAACTATGTATACGATTTTCGGACTTACAATATGGAGTTTAATAAGGAGGAATCGTAGTGCAAGTATCAAGTGAAACCAAAGTTTTCCTCGGGATTGCCGTGGTAACGGTTTTGGTTATCGTGGGCGGTGCTTTAATGTTCTCACAGCCGGCAAAGACTTATGGGCTTGAGACCTTAGCACCGAGTACTGCTTGGGCAACGGGTTCAGCGACGCCGAGGTCGACCCTAGTTGAATTTTCCGATTTCGAATGTCCGTCATGTAAGGCGGCCGAGCCCGTAGTGGATGACCTAATTGCGAAATACTCGTCCCAAGGGTTACGGTTTGTCTATCGACACTATCCGCTTCCCCAGCATCTGTTTGCGATGAAGGCGGCTGAGGCGGCCGAAGCGGCGGGCAAGCAGGGTAAGTTTTGGGAGATGCGGTCATTACTCTTTCAGAACCAAGATGCTCTCTCGGATGACTTATTTCCAAAATTGGCTGGTGATATGGGACTGAATTTGGATCAATTTAAGAAGGATATGAACAGTGAGGAGGTAAATAAGAAGGTGCTGGCGGATCAAGCCGACGGTAACGCGGTGGGGGTGAATGCAACACCGACTTTTTTCCTTAACGGAAAGAAAGTGGATCTTACGAGCCTCGGAGATTTGGAGACTTTGGTGGCAAATTCTCTTAAGTAGAGTGGGCCTCTGGATTATTTATGGCTTATTTCTCAGGTTTTAGCGCAACTCCGACAAAGTTGAAAACATTTCTTGACTGCCCAAGAAAATATTTCTTCTACTATATCAACGAAGAGACTAAATATAAGCAACCGGAGCGGTCGTATTTTACGTTAGGGCACCATGTGCATAGCGCATTAAGGGATTTTTTCGAGATCGACCCCGGCAAT
The DNA here is from genome assembly GCA_023474025.1 of Deltaproteobacteria bacterium. Taxonomy (GTDB): domain Bacteria; phylum Desulfobacterota; class Desulfomonilia; order Desulfomonilales; family Desulfomonilaceae; genus CAJBEZ01. Next base: position 37,904 of record JAMCYH010000215.1, on the reverse strand, counting down.
CGCTCACCGGAGGCTTTGTTGGAGTTACTGGAAAAGAGTTGGATGACACATAGAGGGAAGGAGGCGGGATTTGTGACCGAGGAGGAAGAGCAGATGAACAAGGAACGAGCCGTTAAGATGTTAAGAAGTTTCTTTGAATGGGAGGATTGGCAGGCCAAACCATACTATCTCCCCCGCAAGGAGGATAAGATTCCCGGTTATCATTCGGCTAAAATCGAACCGTTGTTGACCCTGGGCGGAGCGGTTGACCGGATTGATGAGGAGCCGGATGGATCACTGCATGTTGTCGATTACAAAACAGGCAAGGGTGACGACCCGGATGAGTTGCAGCTACCTATTTACGCGATCGTTGTGAGCCGTGCTCATAACCGAGCCGTGAGCAAGATGAGCTATCTGATGTTGGAGCATGGGAAACGTTATACGGAGAGCGTGACCATCGAAGGGAACATGGCGACACTTAGAAGGGTAAAAGAGATTATCGCAAAGATCCCGACGAGTACCCGGAGAGAGGATTATGTCTGTCCGGCAGGGGACAATTGTCGTCACTGCGAATATCTTTTAGAACTGGGGTTTGATCCGAAGACAGGGAAGAAGGTCGGGGGGAATGGTGGCGGGAAGTCGGAGGAGCAGTTGTTCAGCAGCGACTTGCCGTTTTGACCGATTGACAGCCACGATTTTGACGGCTAGAATAGCCGATAGTATGAATTTCAGATGTTGGCACATGATTCTTACCTCCGAGCCGGTCAATAAAGTCGGCTATTTTAACGTGGTTGCGGAGGTTTAGCCTTACTTTTTAGAATCTAGCTTCAAAGTCGCTTCAGGCAAGCCTCCAAGACGGAGGCTTTTTAATTTCTTCGTTATTGTCTTGTACTTGAACTTAATCTGTTTTCTGTTTTGGAGGTTTTCCCGGCTCGATACCAGGCTGGGAATCTTGGATTGGGTCGGAACATTTACAAAAAAGGAGACAGAAATGTCAGACACAAAGTGGATCGACGAGTTTTTCGGAAGCGGCTTTTACGCGGACGTGTATCAGCTGCTCCCACGAATTGCTCACGCTGAGGAGGAAGTGGACGACCTTCTTTCCTTTCTTGACCCTCGGCCGGGGGCACACATTCTCGATTGGTGCGGAGGATGGGGTCGACATGCGATACCTTTGGCCAAACGCGGCTACAAGGTGACCTTGTTGGACTACACCCCGCTCCATATTGAGATGGCGAGGAAGGTGGCAGAAGCAATGGGCGTTTCGCTTGATTTTGTTCAGGCGGACTTCCGCGATACTCCGCCGACGATCCAAGCGGATCTCGCGCTGAACTTGTTTACCTCCGGCATCGGCTTTATGCAGTCGGAGGACGACGAGAAGGCGCTGCGGTCGCTCCATGCCGCTCTCAAGTCAGGCACCAGAATTCTAATCGACACGATGTCGCTTTACTGGATCGTGAAGAATTTCCAGTCAATGGGCTGGCAGGAGCTAGAGGGTAGTCGGCGGCTGCTTGAAGAGCGGCAGTTTGATTTTCTTACAGGCCGGAACTACAGCCGGATGGTATTCCTCGAGCCAGGAAAGCCTGAGCGGGAGAGGCGGTTTGACATCAAAGTCTACTCTCCTCACGAGCTCGCCGCGCTTGTGGTGAAAGCGGGGTTCGTGAATCCCCGGTTCTTCGGAGATCTTAGAGGTGGGGAGCTTACCTTCGACAGTCACCGGCTAGTGCTGGTAGCTGAGAAAGGAGCCTGATGGAAGAAGAACACGATAGGCTGCGCACTTTCTTGATTGTGTTTCAGGCCGTCTGCCTCGGTTTGGTGCTGGTGTGGCTTGTCGTTGGATGGTTTTTCCCCAACGAGCGAAGTTACTATGCCCCGCCGGGAACGGTTGTGGTTCTGCGAGCGTGTGGTGATGACCACCTGGTAAAATTGTGTGCCACGGTGGATGATCACACCTTTGTAGCCGCCAGCCAGGCTGTGCGGCTGTTCAGAGTAGGTCCCAATAAGCCTGAGTACATAGAAGTGCATTACGGGTTTTTTGGAAACAGCTACTCGGCGTACGACGTGTACGTGCACGAGCAATAGCGAAAGAGGTTGGGTGGCCCAGCACCCGACCTTTGATTTGGATGATTTTCGGATATTCCGACTTCAAGTCGCCTAACTCTTCAGATCCCGAAGCAGGGAATGAGCTATTTTTATTAGATCCTGAAACAAGTTCAGGATGACATGGTTCAGGATGACATGGTTCAGGATGACATGGTTCAGGATGACATTGCTCCGGGCGAGATAGCTGTTAATATTGTTGGCATGGATGAGAAACCGAGATCGACCCAAGAGCTTGACCGGAAAGGTATTCCTTATAAATTAGTTCCTCACGAAAATTCGGCGCATACGGCGGAGGATGCGGCAAAAGAGATTGGTTTGGAACTAGGGCAAATTGTAAAATCGTTATTAGTTGAGGGCCATCGCCGGGGGCCGGTTTTAGTTTTGGTTGCCGGTGATAGGCGGATCCATTTTGGAAAATTAGGGAAGATCGTTGGGGATAAGAGCGTGTTTTTGTGTTCCCCGGAAAGGACGCTGGAGGTAACGGGTTATCCGGTAGGACTGGTGACGGCTTTTGGCTTGAAGCGTGAGCTGCCTATGTTTTTGGACCAGTCGGTTTTAGATAGAGAAAAAATTGCTGTCAGTTCCGGGGTCTGGGGTTTTGAGATTGTGCTGAAACCGGCAGACCTGGCGAGAGCGGCGACGGCGGAAATTGCCTTATTTACAAAGTAAGATAAGTATTTATAATGGATTGTGGAAGGCTAACTGCCTGATTTTGTTTTTACAAAGATGCCGAAAAAGAAAAGCAAGAGTACGCGGGTAGTGAAGAAGGTGGGTGGACAGCCGAGAGATCTTTTGGTGAGCGTTCCGGTACCAACCGGCCGGGGCCGAACACTGTTGCTTGGTCTGTCTTTAAAGGCGAAGCTGGTTGCCTTAATCGTATTGGCTCTCTTGGTTGCTTTTGGTTTGTGGAAGAAAGATTGGTTCGTGGCGGCGGTAGTTAACGGGCGTCCGATTATGCGCTGGCAACTGGACAAGGCTTTGGTTAAACAGTATGGAGCTCAAACACTTGACGGAATGATTAACCAGGACATAGCGGAGCAGGAAGTCGCCAGGCAAGGGATTTCGGTGACCGGTAAGGAAGTAGATGATCGGATTAACGAAATCTCTTCGACAATGCCCAAGGGGATGACACTGGACCAGGCGTTACAGATCCAAGGCTTGGATAAAGCAGAGTTTAGGAATCAGGTAAGGTTACAGCTGGCGATTGATAAAATCCTGGCTTCAAAGACAGTGGTTACCGACAAAGAGATCGATGACTACATGGCCTCAAATGCAGCCCAGTTCAAGAATGTTTCGTCGGCAGAAGCTCGAGTGACTGCGAGGAAGGCGATTGAACAGCAAAAGGGGTCAGAAGCATTTTCCGCGTGGTTCGCTTCTCTTAAACAGAAGGCGCAAGTCTATAAGTTCATATAAGGGAAATAGGTGTGAGGCCTGAGAGGAAACATTTTGACTTGGCAGGGGCGGGCTTTTTAGCGCTCTTTCTTCTCTTCTCTTTGTTTGTTGAGATTTGGAAATTAAACGGTTTTGATGTGGGTGCGACTAAGTCGATTCAGGCAGTAATCCCAAGAATCTTAGACGTTCCCCTTTCCTTCTTTTCGCTCTTTGGTGCATTTGAGGTAACAAGCGCGATTTTGTTGATTTTAATTTGGCGGGTGAGGGAATTGAGGCCTTATTGGGTGTTTTTGATTTTAGGCTTCGGAGTTTTGGTCGGGGTGGAAACGTTTTCGAAACACTTTCTGGGGAAGATAAGGCCGCCGGCGATTTATTATCGATACAGTTTACCGATTTTCTTCCCGACAAGCCGGGTGGAATCTAAGTATGCCTATCCGTCGGGCCACATGGGCCGTACAACTTTTTTATTGGTTGTCTTTTGGTATCTAGTAGGAACAAGGATAAAGATGGGGAGGAGAAAAAGGTATTACTTTGGTTTGGTGGGGGTGGGATTACTGATGGCAATAAGCCGGGTTTACTTGGGTGAGCACTGGCTAACTGATGTCGTCGGCGGGTCATTGCTGGGTATCGGTGTCGGGTTGGTGAGTTTTCAAGCCTTCTCCGTTTTCGGGAGCTACCTCAAATTTTTAAAGTTCCCCCTTGACAGTTAGCAGTCGGTGAACTAGACTGCTAGAGATGGCAATTCTTCTACCTCGTCCAGGAGGTTTGATCAAAAAGGGGCTTCCGGTAATCGCGATCAGAGAGGGCGTTGTTTTTCCCCACGCAGAGGCAATCTTGACGTTCGGGCGGCCGAGTACGAAGCAGGGCATCATCTCCGCCTTTCAGGGAGATAGACAGGCGGTGTTTGTTTCTCAAAGGGATTCGCGGGTGATGAATCCGGCAAAGACCGACCTTTATGAAGTGGGGACATTGGGTTTGGTAGCTCAGGTAGTTCAGATAAATGGGGAAATCCATGCGGCTATTCAGGGGCTTGGGAGGGTGAAGTTGGAGGAGATAGAGGGAAAGGACCCTTTTATGACCGGTTCAGTGGTCGAGGTGAAGGAAACCATGGAAGGCGACGAGAACAAAGTCAGGGCACTGGCTTCGTCGGCGATAGAGCTTTTAAAAAGGGCAGTGGGAAGTGGAAAATCGGTCGATTTCGGGGCTTTTATGAAGTTGATAAACGGTCGGGCTGAACCGGGAGAGATTGCGGACCAAATCGCCTATTATTTGGAGCTGCCTACGGCCAAGAAACAGGAGCTATTGGAGATGCTAGTAGTGGACAGAAGATTGGAAAAAGTAATTGAGTATATGGGTAATGAAGTAAATATTATGGAGTTGGAAAAGTCGATCTCGGCTAAGACCCAGGCGCACTTCGAAAAGCAGATGAGAGAGCAGATCCTAAGAGAGAGAAAGAAGGTAATTGATAAGGAGTTGCAGGAGATTTCCGATGATGAAGAAGACGGAGGGGAGTTGAGGCAGATGAAAGCTCAAATAAAAGCGGCAAAGATGCCTTCTGAGGTAAGAAAGAAAGCGGAAAAAGAGTTGGATCGCTTATCGCAGATGTCGATTCAGAATCCGGAGTCAAGTTACATAAAGACGTTTCTTGACTGGCTGGTCAGCATGCCGTGGTCGATGGTTTCTCCTAATAACGCTTCCATCTCTCATGCGGAGAGTATTTTGGATCACGATCACTATGGCTTAAAGAAAGCAAAGGAGAGAATCTTAGAATTTTTGGCAGTAATGAAGCTGAAGAAGGGAACTTTCGGTGTTGAAGCGGAGAAGAAAAAAAAGGGGGGACCCCAGAAGGATTCTCTGCCGACAATTCTTTGCTTTGTCGGGCCTCCCGGAGTGGGAAAAACTTCACTTGGTAGGTCTATTGCCCGAGCGTTGGGAAGGAAGTTTGTGAGGGTTTCTTTGGGGGGAATAAGGGATGAGGCGGAAATCCGCGGCCACAGACGGACCTATGTTGGGGCAATGCCGGGGCGGATAATTCAGGGGATAAAACAGGCGGGGACGAAGAATCCGGTGTTTATGCTTGACGAGATCGATAAAATAGGAGCTGATTTTCGAGGAGATCCTTCCTCGGCCTTGCTTGAAGCACTTGACCCTGAACAAAATTTTGCCTTCTCTGACCATTACTTGGAAGTTCCTTTTGATTTGTCTCAGGTAATGTTTGTAACAACCGCGAATGTTCTGGATACAATCCCCGATGCTTTAAGGGATAGACTCGAGGTAATAGAGTTTCCGGGGTATACCGAGGAGGAAAAATTTCATATTGCCAAGGAGTACTTGTGGGATAAGCAGCTTTCGGCTAACGGTTTAGTAAGCAAAAAGTTGAAGATTTCCGATGAGGCGATAAGTGAAGTGATCAGGCGCTATACCCGTGAGGCGGGGGTGCGAGATTTGGAACGTAATTTTGCCAAGATCTGCCGAAGACTGGCAAGAATGATTGCGGAGGGTAAGAAGGAGATCCCGTCTGTTGTGAGCATCGAAGATTGTCACAAGTTCTTGGGTCCTCAGCAGTTCCAGTCGTCAATAGCGGAGAAAGAGGACGAGGTGGGGATGGCGACTGGGATGGTTTGGACGCAGGTGGGCGGTGACATTACTTTTGTGGAAGTGGCGTTGATGCCGGGGAAAGGCCAGTTGCAACTGACAGGGAAGCTGGGAGATGTAATGAAGGAGTCGGCCCAAGCGGCGCTTTCTTATATCCGAAGTCATTGGAAGAGCCTGGGGTTGAGGGAGAATTTCGCGAAGGATATTGATGTCCATATCCACGTACCCGAGGGGGCGGTTCCCAAAGACGGGCCGTCCGCCGGTATTACGATAGCTACTGCCCTGGTGTCAGCCTTTACAAGGGTTCCGGTAAGGAGAGAGGTGGCGATGACGGGGGAGATTACTTTGAGAGGGCGGGTGCTGGAGATAGGTGGGTTGAAGGAGAAAGTGATTGCAGCTCACCGTGCCGGAATAAAGACGGTTATTGTTCCGAAAGAAAATAAAAAGGATTTGGCCGAAGACATCCCGGCGAATATTAAGAGGGATATTAAATTTGTTTTTGTTTCACATTTGGATGAGGTTCTCCGGGTAGCACTGGCTGGGGAGATTAGGAAAGTTGGGATAAAGAGGGCGAGACGAGAAAGAGACGGAGGGTTAATAGTCTCTTCTCCGGTCCTGGCGGCAAATTAAGTCTTAGTGGGTCGTGATTTGATAAAATACTCCTGAAGACAGGTATCTTTGGCCCCATCGTCTAATGGCTTAGGACGCCAGGTTCTCATCCTGGTAATTCGGGTTCGAATCCCGGTGGGGTCACAACATTTGACTGAGAAGTCGCAATATCGGTGATTAGATTGAATGCACGGGATATTTTGGAGTTCGAAAAGCCCGTTTCCGTGTAACATAGACCTTCAGGGAAAATTACCCTTTGTAACTTGATCTTATAATCGATTGGAGCGTAATACCATACATTTTCTGCGGTTCGAATGAAATCATAAGCAAAATTGAGAAGTGCGTTCACATCTAACTCGTCAGTATGTATCTCGGTTAGCCGAATTTTTTCGATGGTTATTTTCTCCTCGATCTCATCGACATTCTTCTTGACTACATGAGGCGGTAGTATCTGATCTTTTCCACTCTGTACGAAATAATCCTCGTCTTTTTGTAGTTTCTGAATTACGGCAAGTTGATCGAGATAATCGCCTTTTATTTCTTTTTCTCGTTGTTCGTAACGCCTAATAAAGACCTCATGAAATACAGGAATAAAATCATCTGTTGGTTTTACTTTACTAATATACGCCATGAACTGTTTTTCGATGTCAGCTTTCTTGATACTTACAGAAAATTTTTTACAAGCCTTATTATGGCAATAGTAATACGGGTATCGGCCTGATTTAGCCCAACACGCAGTGAGAGGCTTATTGCAGTATCCGCAAAGCACAAACCGTCGCAAGGGAAAGTCTGGATGTATGAATTGTCTTTTTCTGGTGGCGTGGTTAGAAAGCATCGCTTTGACCTGTTGGCATTTCTCAAATAGAGTCATGTCTATAAGTTTTTGGTGTTGGCCTTTTATCAATTTACCGTCTTTGTTCCTAAGATACCCTGCATAGAACACATTTTTGAGAATGTTGTCGATTGTTTGCTTGGAAAATTTGAATCTTTTGCCTTCAAAATTTCTGATAACTTTTTTACTCAACTCTTTAGCTAAATCATTCTTTGTAATAGTTCCTGTCGAATACTTTTCGAAGATTCCGATAATGACATCCTTGCAAGTATCATCAGGTATGCGGGGCGATAGTTTGACACCTTGTTCGTGAACCTCTTGATAGCCGATTGGAGCACCCCACGGCCATAGGCCTTGTTCGACTCTTGCCCATAAAGCCAGTTTTACTCGTTCACGCTTTACTTCGTTGTCATATTCATTTACGGCTGCTAAAACACCTTCTACAAGTCGTCCAGAGGGTGATTCGTCAATATGTTCAGTAGCCGAGCGGAGAATAATACCAAGTTTTAGAAGTTGTCCCCTTAGCCAATGGTGATGCTCCTGAGAGCGAGCAAATCTATCGAGCTTGAATACAACCAATGCATCGAATTCACCCTTATGCTTTTTACAATAATCCAGCAAATCGATTATTCGTTCAGTGTTAGTTTTACTTGCCGATACAGCCTCGTTCTTTACTATGTCCACTACGTCAAAACCTTCAGCTAAACAAGCATTACGACAGACGCTTTCCTGTGTTTCCAGGCTGGTATTTCCAGTTTGTTTATTGTCACTGTAACGAAGGTATAAGCTGGCTTTTTTTCTAACATTATTCATGGTCATTTGCTAACTATTAGTTAGACATAATTTAGTATAATTATTTTTCCTTCTGATTGATAGATATTTTTTTATGGACATACTCGGACATTCTTCTTTCAAATTCCTCACCCTTATTTTGGATTGAACTATCCTGGTTTATTTCATTAGTTATTGCTGATATGATGCTCCATCTGACTCCCGCTCTTGCAAAAGATAGGTATCTGGATTCAAACACTTCTGGGGAGTCTTTGAATATTGACCACGCTCTTTTTGCTTGATGCTCTGCAATTCCAATAGGTGTGTACTTATTCGGGTCGAGAGTGGGTTTTCCCTCTTGCTCCCTTTCCTTCCCCCTATTCTTGATTACTTTAGTATCTGTTTGATTATCTTCAGTTACATTATCTTGTGTTTCCAAACTGGAATCATTTTGTAATTTAGCTGTATCCATTTTGGAATCATCACCTGGATATGGTGGAATCTTGGAAGGTTTGGTTCTGTCGTTTTGGAGTGTTTGGTGATCGTACCAAGTAGGAAATTCAATGTAAGTACCTCGCTCGTCCGACCATCTATGAATTAGTCCCTGCGTTTGTATTTCTTCCAGCATTTTTTCCACGTCTGAATCTTTCAATTCTCGAAGCGGGAATACTGTGCCCCTTATGCTTGTCGGTCCGCCTTTCAATCGACCCTCGTCGTCAGCATGAGTTATCATCCAGGTAAAAAGTAGAGCTGCTTCGTACGACAGATTATTGACTTGCTCAGATCGAGAAATTTTATTATGTATCATCCTTCTGGTAGCCATATTTTTATATCAATGTTTATTCTTTTGTTTCAGAACATAATGGTCAATTACCAAGTCGGCAATGTAGGTCAAAAGATTGATAATGTCGGTCAATTCATCATCAGAGTATTTACTACTCTTGTCGCCTAATATCTTTCTGGTTTCAGCAATCGTCAGTATCATAATCAACTAAAAATTAGATCTTTTAGCTCTGATAATTTGTTATTCAGTTCTTTTGGATTGACGACAGCACGATCTAACCAGTAATTTTGTACGAGCGACTCACACATTTCGGGATCATCGAATAGAAATATTGCTTCTTTGGGATTTGTTTTATTGATTCCAGCGAAGGCGACCTTTTTGGTCGTTTGAAGATAGGCAGCAAGAATCAGGGAGCGGGTTTGGTAATATCTATTTTCTATTTTCATAATCTGCACTCAATTTGCTATGAGTACAGACTATCAATGAATTAGAAAATATGGATTACGACAGTTACTGGGTTGGTAAATGGCGGTGGAGATTAGCTTTATATCTCTTGATGGCTTTACGCACAGTTTCTGTATAGTCTTGGACATAATTTAGATATCGTTCATTATTCATTCTTTGTGCCTCTGATAAGTTTCCAGCATATTTCATTGCCATTTTTACTTTAGTGTAATAACTCGCACCTTTATTGTCTGCAACAGCAATCTCATGCTGGTGTTCTCCATTTTTATAACGCCAATACCAGTCCCTATCCCTCTTTATATTTGAAACGGTATCCGTATCGATAGCCTGATAAACGGGCGATTTCCATGTTTGCGAAAGGAACAGGTCAGACCGACAATCAGCGAAAGCTTCCTTTATATCTTTTTCGGTTGACTGGGGTGTGACAATAATTGCCATGTACTCGTCTTGATGAAAATCTACATGATTATTGTGAACGGAATTGACAGGATATACAAAGGTTTTGGCGTATGCAGTTTTGAATTTGGTGATTCGATTATAAAGAACAGCATCTCTTACAACAGAATCAAACATTTCCGGAAAATTATATTTTCTACGCACTTCAGAGATGTCCCGTTCAAACTCAGTATTTCTGATAAGCTGCAATTCATCTTCTGATGACTTCGAAAGGTCGAACTGGGGGTTTATTTTATATTTCGCTCTTATTTTTACGATTTCATCTAAAAAGCCAGGAGCGTCAACAAAGAAAGCTAACTGAGTAAAAGCTCGATTATCGGCAATGTCAATCTGAATTGGTTTTATATCCATATCAATATGGCGTTATTTTATCAGATTTGGCCTATAAGGAGCGGTATTTTTACGAAAGAGTCATCCTCGTTTTTTTATTCTCTCCTCGTGTAGTGTAGGCTGTTTAGCCTCAAATATCGTGTTATTCTCCTCGTGTCACTAAATACAATAACTTACCATCCTTACATTTTGATTCACTCCTTACTTGAGTGAATCCATTTCAAGGCTAAACTGAAGGAATTATGCTTACATATCATCCTGTACAAATGGAGTTCATCCTATACAGGTGACTGGCATTTCGAGGCTAAAGGTTACAACAGCATCCTATTTTTTCCATTGTGTTCAAGATAAGGAACAGATTTGGCTATCCTAACATTTTGGAAACCAGCCTAACATGGTGATAGGGGTTTTAGCCTCAAAAAGTCAGATAGATACCTTACATTGGAATCAGTAGGTAAGGCATTCTATCGAGGTTATTTTTTATCAGCTATTTTCATCAGTGCTCGAAGGATTAGCTCATTTTGGCGAATTATGATCAAATTGGATTCAAAAATGGCACTTAGATACTGAACTTTAGCGTGGTCTGGTATGCTCATGGTCAAACCCATTCCAAACTTGTTTAGACCTGAGAGAAATAAGTCTTCGGCTATTTGATGAAGGTTTTTAGCATTTTTCTCTTTTATCTTTTGGTCGTCGTAGCTATCTATGTCTAAGCCGTACTTTTCAAATAATTCTTTTTGCTTTTCCTCGTTTGATTTGGATTTTCCAAATATACCCATATTGATGTAAGTATAACTGAAAGTTAGCAAAGAAAATAGGGGTATATTCAGGCTAGTTGCTAAGTGTGGCTTAGTGGATAATGAGTTTATTCTTCCAGACAATATCTGTATGCGAGCAAATGCTGTGTTGCCGAAAAAACTCGGCAAGAGAATACAGAAGCGGAGAAAAGAAGTGGGGCTAACCCAGGAAGATCTGGCAGACAAAATTGGGGTGAGTCGCGCTTATATGGGCTTTATTGAACAGGGGCGTAACATGCCATCCGTCGAAGTCTTGGAAAAAATTGCCAGACAACTAAAGATCAGAATGTCTGAGTTATTCTGATTCTGTATATTTCAGGCTGATACGGGACTTATCGAGTTTTCGCAATTCCCAGACTTTCTTTTTCCACACATCGTCATTTACCGATACGGGAGTATTTGCCAATATCCCTTCAAAATAAAACTTCTCATCCACTAACTCGTCATATGTTTTACCAGCTATTTTTGCTTTTTCTTTCAGTCGTTGCCTTCCTAAGTCTGTATGACAATCCAAATCAAAATCTTCTGGTTCAATTACCACCCCTTCTTTTCGTTTCAAATCTACCCAATCGAGGGCATAATCCACTTCTCGTGACTTGGGTGCTCTACAAAGGTATAGCACCGCCATACCTGGACAATAGGTATCTCTGATTTCTTTTCTGTGATTCAGTCGTTCATTCATCTGAGCTAACGAATTGACCAGAATAGGTGCATTTGGATTAGCTAACCCCACGTCTTCGATACATATGACAGAGATTCGACGCCAGAAGTACTTGATGAATCCACTTTCGATCATTTCATGCATAAAGTACAGCGCTCGATCCTCTAATCCTCTTCGGATAGCCTTCTGCAAACCTGACACGACCTGATCGAGTGGCAGGTTGCTTTTAGTCCTAAGTTCAAAGCCATGATACTTCTGAAGTTTGGAATCCTCATTTTCGAGTGGGATTATTGGTAGTTTTTGTTGGTCTGTTTTAGTGGTTTTTTGTGTCATATTTTTTATTACTTGTAATTAGGGTTATGGGAAGTTGGAGCTTCATTTTGGATGAAATTGATATCAATAAAAGTTTCGTAATACTTGGGCAAGTCAGCCTTGTGTTTCAGGTTGTCGTTATAAACTTGCAACATTTCCAGACTCTTATGGCGGGTGTACTGAGCAACAGTGAGCAAATCTCCCTTGTAGGACTGAATCAGCTTTGTGGTAAAGAAGTGGCGGAAACCGTGTACGGTTCTGTCGATACCCAGTTCTTTGAGAATTGGGTTGATCAAGTTTCTGAGTGAGCGGGTGGTCAATCTTTGACCGTGACTTGAATTGTTGCTTGTGCTCGAGAATAATGGGCCATCAGCGATCTTGTACAACCTCATGTATTCTTTCAGAGCTGTAACTGTGGTTGGATGGAGGTCAATGATCTCTGTGTCATCCTGTCCTTTGCCCCTAATAAAAGCCGTCTGTGAAACCAGATCAATTTCAGTCACATCCAGTCGAACTATCTCAACCTGTCTGAGTCCTTGCAGAACCAACAGACTGAGCAAGGCCTTGATGCGACAGGTGTCCGAACCCTGAACAGCAGTAAGTAACTGTTGAACTTCTGATTCTGTGAAGCCATCTTTCTTGTGTTTGCGTGACTGCTTGAACGATTTGATATTGAGAGTTATATCTATCGGAACAAATCCTTGTCTGTTCAACTCTTTACAGTACACTCTGGCCACAATCAGATATTTGTTCTTGGTACTGACGCTGAGGTTAGTCCGCTTAGCCAAATACCGCTTATATTCCAAATAGCTGTTTCGAGTGAATCCGTGTGACTGGACAAAATCAATAAACAGCCTGATCCTGTGGTAGTACTCCTGTCTGGTTGCTTCTGTCACGTCCAGGTTGGCAAATATTTTAGATGGCCAATCAGGAAGTGCTAAGTTATTTCCCATAGCCACCTCCGTTCCAAATCAACATCTCAAAATAGCGATAGGATTTTCTGGTAGATCGGTTGATTCGTCTGATGATTTCGGCTTGGGTAAGAGGGGTTCGAGAAGTGGTCTTTTTTCTATGCCTGATTTCCTTAGTTTTGGTCGTCATATCAATCTTATTTCAATTTTTATTTGTATATAAGTAAAGCGTAGCAGAGAGCAAACTGTTGTCAAATGTTTAGCTTCATTACGCACGATCTAACCTATGAAAACCTATGAAACTTTTCTATTGCAATTTTCTAAAAAATGTACTATACTCTCACTGAACTGTTATCCAAGTCTGGATTACAAATATTGAAATTGATATGAAAACTATTGCCAGTAAAGTCCTGAATGAATCTCCTGATCTCCTTACTATTGGTGAGGTATCCAAATTATTCAACATCCATCCCGATACACTTCGTAACTGGGAAAAAAGCGGCGTACTTGTTCCTCTCCGTGTAGGTGCACGTAAAGATCGAAAATACCGCAAACAAGACATTCAAATACTAATTGAAAAGGCCGGTAGCAAACTCACGTTGGCACAGCTTGAACAGTTTTTATGGAGAAGTGCCGATATTCTTCGAGGCAAAATAGATAGTTCAGACTATAAGAAATACATTTTTGGCCTCCTTTTCTATAAACGTATCAGTGACGTTTGGGATGAAGAACATAAAAAGGTCATGGATGAGTACGGTAATCCTGCTTTGGCCGAAGCTGATTACAATCACCGCTTCCAAGTTCCCAGAGATTGCAAATGGTCAATAATCGAAAATACTTCAGAAAATATTGGTCAACGACTAAATGAAGTATTCGATAAGCTCACCAACGTCAATAGTCCCAAGCTGGACAAGATTTTTGATGATCTTGATTTTGCCAACAAAGATCGCTTTCCCAATGAAACCCTTCAGCGTCTGATCAATCATTTCTCACAATACAATTTCGGAAGTACCTACATTAGTTCTGATCTGCTTGGAGATGCGTATGAGTATTTGATCAAGGAGTTTGCGGCTGACGCTGGTAAAAAAGGCGGCGAGTTCTATACTCCACGGGAGGTTGAGCGAGTAATTATTGGTATTCTCAAACCACACCAACGAGATCACATTTACGACCCTACCGTGGGATCAGGCGGTTTTCTTCTGGAAGCATACAACTATCTGAAAGACAAAGCAGGTGAAGATATTGCCCGTACCCTTTATCTATACGGGCAGGAGCTAAACATTGGTACTTTTGCCATCTCAAAAATAAACATGTTTTTGCATGGACTCGATAGTGCAGACATTCGTCGGGGGGACACGCTGGCAAATCCGCAATTTCTGACCGAATCTGGTAATCTGCAAACCTTCGACATAGCCGTAGCAAATCCGCCCTACTCGATAAAAGATTGGGAATTTGAAGTCTATCGTAATGACAAATACGGCAGAATTGACGGCTATGACCTTCCTCCGCAAAAAAATGCTGATTTTGCCTTCGTCCTACATATTATTCGATCAATGAACACAAATGGTAGGGCTGGAATAGTACTCCCTCACGGTGTTTTGTTCAGAGGTGGCAGCGAAGGTCGTATTAGAGAGCAAATCCTCAAAAATGACCTTGTAGATGCTATCGTGGCCCTTCCGCCGAAACTCTTTTATGGCACGGGTATTCCTGCTGCAATCTGGATTCTCAACAAAAACAAGCCAGAAAACAAAAAAGGCAAGGTACTTATTATCGATGGAGAGCGGGATTTCTTAGAAGGCAAGAACCAGAACTCACTCCGAAAACAGGACATCGAAAAAATAGTCAAAACGTATGACAAATACGAGGATGTCGAAAAGTACTCCAGAGTCGTGGACATGAAGGAAATCGAGGAAAACGAGTTCAACCTCAACGTCAGACGTTATATCGATGGTAGCGAAGAACAAGAACAGATTGATGTCAAAAAGGTCTGGAAAGAACTAAAACAGTTGGAATCAGAACGGGAAAAAATCAATAAGCAGGTGACAAGTTTTATCAAGGAGCTGGGCTATGATCAATAATTTTGAGAAAGGTAAAAACAGAGATGAAAAAGTTGACAAGTTTTTAGACGCACTTGCTTGGTATTTCTCCGAAAAGACAACTCCAACTGGATTTTATTCCACTATTGGCCGTATCGAGCAGAAACTGGAGCAGCTAAATCAGAATGCTGAAAGATTCAATAAAAATGTTGAAGAAGCCAGTAAATCATCAGATAGACTTACAGCAGCCCTCAATAAGATTACTCTCGCCGGTGTAATTATTTCTGGAATAGGAATTGTCATAGCCGTAGCTGGTTTGACTTTCGAAATATACAAATTTACGCATGGCGGATAAAAATATGGAACTCTTAGTAAACGGAAAATTTACAGAAGAAGAACTTGCTGAATTACAATCTCTGTTGCAGGAGAAAAAAGTTGAGGTTGCTCCTTATTTTACCAAGACTTTTAGCGAGGCCGAATTAGTCCGACTTCTTTTTCGTGATTTAGATGCGTATCAGCTCCTTCGTGATGGTTTACTTTTTGAGCTAATCCAATGGGCTGTGATAAGAGCTTACAAATGGGCAAAAAGCAAGAAACCACAAGCAAAAATCAATACAAGTATTGAGCTGCATTTCAAGGATAAAAATGGAGATGTAAATCCGATAAACGTTGGATTCCCTCCCGAAGAGCAGGAAGCTTGGAATCAGCTAAAAGAATCAGTGAACGTACAGTTCATTGAGTCTTTGGATAACCAGGAAATTGTCAATTTCTACTGGGACGAAAAAGATAAAAAGCTAAAGGTTCAAAGAATGAAAATATGAATACCCAAACACAGCTTACTATTTACGATTGGTTAGGAAAATTGCCAGGAGCAGTTTTGGCAATCATATCTACCTGTTTGCTTCTTGGATTTGCCTATTACGTTTGGCAGGTATTCGGAAAAGTAAAAAATAAAGAAGATCAGATCTTTGCTGTAAAAGATGAAATCGATAATCTTGAGATGACGATGCATAAAAAGAGAGGCCCAGTAAGTCAACCTGTTTTGGACAAAATTGTGGAAAGGGAGCGTAAACCGCTCGAAGCAAAGTTAGAGAAACTCAAAATGGAGCGGCAATATCTATTAGATAGAGTATCGATTTTTGGATTGGTGAAAAAATAATATGACACAAAAATGGCAACAAGTAAAATTAGGAGATGCTTGTACGGTAGTGAAAGGAATAACTTATAAAACTGAAGATTACGCATCTGAATCTGACGGTCAAATCTTTCTAACACTGAAATGTATAGCAAAAGGGGGCGGCTTCAATTTCAATGGAATAAAGTATTATCGTGGTAAAACTGAAGACGATCAATTAGTCCAACCTGGGGATCTCATTATCGCAAATACTGATCTTACTCGTGCAGGTGATGTTATCGGAGCTCCACTGGTTGTTCCAAAAATACGTTCCGGAGAAAGATATGTGATTTCTATGGATATTTCTAAACTCATAACGGATGGTTCTGTTTTAGATAAAGACTATCTTTATCATTTTCTAACTTCATCAAATGCCAGAAACTACATGCAAAGTATATCTAATGGCTCAACTGTACTTCATTTGAAAGTGAAACTTGTTGATTTACTAAAAATTCCTATGCCAGAGTTATCAGTCCAAAAGAAGGTTGCTGAAATGTTGAACGCTATCGAAACTCAAATTCATAAGTCAGATCAAATTATTACAAAAACCGAATTATTGAAAAAGGGATTGTTGAACGAACTTATTGGTCAGTACCTAAAATCTGATAAGAATACAAAATGGAAAATATCCAAGCTTGCAGAAGTATGCACACTCATTACTGATGGTAAACATGGAGATTGTCAGAACGAACAGGATTCAGGTTACTATTTTATTAGCTCTAAGGATATACATAATGGAATCATCGATTATTCTGATTCACGACAGATTACAAGACTGGATTTTGAAGAAGCTGATAAACGTACTCAACTGGAACTTGGCGATTTGGTAATGACCAACAGTGGAACGATCGGCCGTATGGCAATAGCTCACGACTCAGAAAAAACTCGAAAGACTACATTTCAAAAAAGTGTGGCCATAATAAAACCAAAGAAATCGATAGTATCCGCAGAATATCTTTACTATTACTTTCTTTGCATCCTACCATCATTACAAATTACTTCGAACGGATCAGCACAAAAGAATCTTCTTCTAAAAGATATGCGTTCACTCCAGATTCCAGTCCCCGATAATCAGGAACAAAAAAGGATCGTTGCTATCTTATCTGAAATTGACAGGAAAATCGGGAATGAAAATATGACTTTAGAAAAAAGTAGAAACCTAAAAAACGGACTGATGGATGATATTTTTAGTATGAAAGTAGAGGTCAACTAATATGCAAAACACGATTATCGAACAAGCTCCTAAAATAGTTCCCGTATTGGCTGACTCAAATGGTTTTTGGATTCAGGTTGTGCTTGCTACTATTACTGCTGCTGCCGTAATAGTTGCCTTGTTCCAAGAGAAAATCAAAGATTGGTTCAATAAAGCAAAGTTGTCTGTGGAGATCAGACCTTCACCTCCCGATTGTCATCAAATCGATCTGTCAGACCAGAACGGCAAATTTGTTAGCAAATCCATTTACATACGAATACGAGTCACGAATGAAAGTGACAATAAAATTGCCAAAAATATTGAAATAATCGCTTCTAATCTCTGGAAAATAGATGGACGAAAAAAGGAGATTGTGAAATGGTTCTTACCAATGAATTTAGTGTGGGCTCATGATCATCCGATAACAGTTTCAATTCCTCCAAAGTCATTTCGCTTATGCGATCTTGGAGCGTTTAGGCCGTTATTTGATGGCAATACCCGTTTCAGGTTCGATACTATGGTACAACCTAATCCAGTTTCAGGTGGTCATATTCCAAACATTATTGAAGAAGGCAAATATCTGTTTGAAGCAATAACGAGTGGTGAGAACGTAAAACCCGAAACGATTTACTGGGAAATAGAATTCAAGAAAGATTGGTCTGATGATGAGGATAGGATGTTAGAAAATATAAAAATTCACAAAATATCAAAATGAAATTCAACGAACAATATACAGTGGAAAAGCATATTATCAAGTTTCTTTCTGAAACTTTGGGTTACGAGTACATAAAACCAGAGGTATATTCAACTCTGCGTCAGTTTGAAACCGAATTTTTGATTTCTTCGCATATTTTGGATGCAATCAAGCGAATCAATGGTGTCGATGATGAAGTTGCTCAAAATGTCCTTCGAGAAGTCAAAAAGCTGGATACTAATGAGGCATTTTTAGATGCTTATCGAAACGGAATAAACCTAAAAGACCCTACCACAAGTAAAATGCGGGATTACCGAATAATAGATCTGGAAAACCCTGATAATAATCGATTTGTTGTCACCAATCAATTCTATTTCGAAGGTAACTTGGAAAACGTACGGCCAGACATAATGGTTTTTGTAAATGGCTTACCACTTGTGGATATTGAAGCTAAGAGCCCTACGGCTGGTGAATCAGTTGATTATTCGAAGGCCGTCGGCCAACTCAAACGATATGAAAGAAATGCTCTACGTCTTTATTGGCCAAACTGCTTCAATATTGCCACGGACGGCCTAAAAACGGTCTATGCAACCACTTACACACCCCCACAATACTTTTTACAGTGGAAAGATGAGGAACTCGAACAAAATCTCGGTGGAGCCCTTGAAATGACTCTGGAATCGTTGTTAGGCAAGGAAAGGATATTAGATGTAATCGCCAATTTTATTGTTTTCGAGAAGGAAAAGGACGGTAAGGTCAAAAAGATGGCTCGATATCAACAGTTACGGGCATCCAACAAGATTGTTGATCGGGTCAAAGACGGTGAAAAGAAACGAGGCCTGATTTGGCATACACAAGGCTCTGGAAAAAGTTTGACTATGTTCTTCACTGCATGGAAGTTACGATTTGATAAGGAACTAAAAAATCCGAAGGTATTTGTTTTAGTTGATCGTATCGACCTTGATGATCAGATATACGACACTTTCGTAAATTGTGGTGGTAAAAATGTGATTCGTATAACCTCACGTCGTGAACTGGAGCAGAAAATCTATAACCAAGAGCGAGGTATTTTTATTTCTACTATCCAGAAATTTACGGAACTTGGACATGATATTGAAAATCCCAACGAAAACATAATCGTTTTATCAGATGAGGCTCACAGAGATAACGAGGGAGTATCAGCTATAAACCTTCGTACATCAATGCAAAAGGCTTTCTTCTTTGGCTTTACTGGCACGCCTATTGATAAAAAAACACTCAACACCCATAGAAACTTCGGTCAAGATGGTGAACGGTATCTTGATTATTATTCGATTCAACAAGCTATCGATGATGGAGCAACCTTACCAGTGACTTACGAAGCCAGATTGTCAAAGTTTTCGATTGACGAACAACGAGTCGATGAACAGTTTGACGAACTTACAACTGACCTAACCAAAGAGCAAAAAGACCTTCTAATGCGTAAATACGGCAAAAAAGAAGCATTGGTAAAACTGGATAAACGCATGGAGGCAGTAGCACGAGATATTGTGGAACATTACCGTTTGTATGTTGAGCCAAACGGATTCAAAGCTCAGATTGTCTGTTATGACCGAGAAGCCACAGCCAAATACAAAAAATTGATTGACGAGCTAACTTCGCCTGAATGGTCTGAAGTCGTGTACTCTCCTGGCGATCCGAATACAGATACGGATGATTTGACAGAATATAACACTAATAAAAGACAACGGGAGAAGATTATCGAGCGTTTCAAAGATTCCAAGAACTCACTCAAATTTTTATTGGTCTGCGATATGTTACTTACGGGATTTGATGCACCTGTTGAACAGGTCATGTACCTCGATAAGCCGTTACGAGATCATAACCTGCTTCAAGCCATTGCCCGCACTAACCGAGTCTATCCAAATAAAGGGTGTGGAAAGATTATTGACTACTACGGAATTACCAAGAACCTGTATGACGCACTGGATTTCGATGAAAGTATCGTCGACTCAGCCATGCTAAACATCGATAAGCTAAAAGAAGAATTTACTAAAGTCTTGGGCGAAGTGATGGAACTTTTTGTCGGGATCAATATTGAAGATCCCTCGATGGACAACTTACGTCGAGCACTGAAGATATTTGCCGACAATGAAAGAAAGCAACAATTCTTCACTGACAAATACAGTCGTCTAAAACTTTTGTTTGAAGTCCTGTCCCCTGATCCGTTCTTGTCACAATACTTACGAAAATTTGAATGGATCACCAGTTTTTATTTGGCATTTGTCAAAGAGTATCGAAGTCAGGGAATCGATCACGAGCTTTTAGCTGAATACGGCGAAAAGGTAAAGAGCCTAATTCAGGAACGAATTGATTATGAAGGTATTACCCGCAATTTCCGTGAATTGAAGGTCAATGATGTTTATACCCTTGATCGCTTGAATAAAATGGACGACGACGAAAAAGCTCGTAATTTGGAAAAGGTTATCAAACAGGAAATATCGATCAATGTCGATACGAATCCTGTCTTTCAAAGGTTTAGTGAGCGCCTGTCCGCTATCAAGAAAGAATTTGAAAATCAGCAAATTGACTTGTCTGAACGGATAAAACGGTATTATGAATTACTCAATGACATAAAAAGTAAAGCCGATGAGGCTAAGGAGCTTGGCTTAGACCTACGAGAGTTTGGACTTTTCACTATTTCCCAAGAGTTTATCAAAGGTGCTAACCAAAAAGTTTTACTCGATCTTGTACACGAAATCTCAAACAGACTGTCAGATGTTTTAGATGAAGGCTGGCAGAACTCATCCAAGCGGGAGGAGTTTATCAAAGGAGCAAAGAAGACTCTGCAAGAAATCATTCTGAAAGAATACAAGGGCAAAATTGACGTATCTGACTTTTCGAAATATCTAAATAGGCTGATAGATATTGTTGTCAAACGATTCTAATGACAAAACATATTACTTTGCACAATCGACAGGTTTCGTATACTCTCAAGCGAAGCCAAAGGGCTAAGCGGATGAGGCTAACTGTTTATTGCACAGGAGATTTTGTAGTTACTGTTCCTCATACTCTGCAAAATGACCATATTGATCGATATCTCATACAAAAATCTCGTTGGGTTCTGGAGAAAATGGATTTTTTTGACGAACTTCGAAATAAACAACCAAAAGTATTTTCAGACATGAATAGCGAAGATATGCAACAAAAGGCATTGGAACTTGTTACCAAAAAAGTCCAACGATTCAATAGGAAGCTCAAACTAAAATTCAATGCGATCAATATAAAAGACCAGAAAACATGCTGGGGAAGCTGTTCAAAGCGAAAGAACCTCAATTTCAACTGGCGGGTGGTACTACTACCAGACGATTTAGCCAATTATATCGTCGTACATGAGCTTTGCCATCTGAAAGAGTTCAATCATTCCAGACGATTTTGGAACTTAGTTGCCTCTGTACTTCCAAATCACAGTGAATTGACAAAGGATTTGAAGGCGAAGGGGCTTATGGTCAGTTAGATCATAATTTTATGGACAATAATACAAATTCTCATGGTTTTTCAAGACATATACCCAACCCAATAAAACTTCAGATTAGGCAAGAGTGTGGTTTTGGTTGTGTTGTATGTGGAATGACAATATACACTTATGAGCATATTGATCCTGAATTTGCTGATGCAGCCGAACACGACCCTACAAAAATGGCATTACTGTGCGGAGGTTGTCATCTAAAAGTTACAAAGAGAATTTGGTCAAAAGATAAAATCAAGAAAGCTCGGTTAGCTCCAAAGTGCAAACAACAAGGATATTCAAATGATTTTTTCGATATTGGTGAACCTTTTGGAATAAGTGTAGGTAGAATTTACTTTTACAAAACAGAAACAGGAGATTTGTTGCAAATTGACGGAAAAACGGTTCTAAGTATGAGAAAAGTGGACGGTGAACCACCCTTGTTGTCAGGTATATTCCACGATCATAATGGCAATATTCTATTCGAAATAAAAGATAATGAATGGTTTGGCAAGCCAGAGGCTTGGGACATTGAGTCTGTTGGAAATACACTTACGATCAAAGATAAACAGGGTTCAATCCTATTACAAATCAATGCTCGACCCCCTCATATTGTTGCCATAGAAATTGCCAACCTTAGATATGGTGACAATGCTTTGATTTCAAATGAGGCAACTGGACAGATTACTATTCAGACAAAAATTGGTAAGCAAATTGATGCTAAAACGGGAAATATAATTACTGGTGGACCAGTTGTAATTCAAAACGGAAAAATACAATTTCATAATGGAGCCAATGTCATGCTTGGACAAGATGGTGTGGTGATGAATCCTTTGAATTTTGATAGTTTTATTTTGACTGGTCAAATCGCAAGTAGATCCACAAATTGAATTATGGCTAAAAAGAAGGTATCACAAAGCCAAACGAAAGATAAACCCTCTCCGACAGAACAAAAATACTCATTTGAAGAAATTTACAAAGCGGTAACTCACCTACTGATCAATGGCACAAAAGAACAACAAGCTAAGGTCTGGAAACAGCTAAACGAAGGTGAAGGTGACTGGGTTTGGATGAAAATGAAGGTGATAACTGACGCTTATTCTGCTGCTGATGCAAAGGCAAGAGAAGAATTTTCCATGATAGCTATCAGTGACCATCTGAAATCAGGAAACGTAGTACAAATCGAGGATTATACTGATGAGGAAACAGGTATCAAATACAGGCAGTATAGACGAAGGAACAATCTTATCTGGAGAATCCCTTATGCAACTGACGGCATGGACAAGTACGCATACGATAAGGCTCTAAACAAACATTTTCTCGGTGATTATATTGAACTGCAAACAGCAGGAGGTGACGAAGTCACTCTTATACCTTTGGACACACCCGAAAAAGTGAAAGACCAAAATAGCGGTGGCCATTACTATACACAGAACCCGCTTTACCAAAATCCTAAACCTATTGTGCTAAAGCGTAAGAAGGAGCCAGGCAGCCCTGTAAGTCCGAAAAAATAGCCTTCCAGCCCTTTATTATGTCGATGAACTCATCTATAATTTGGTTCGGAAGAATGTAAGCGTTGTTCACTTAAAAAGTTGAACGCAATTTTTTAAGCGCAAGGACGCGAGGAAGGAATTTTTAATTGCCTGTTGTTTTGGGAGTTTCGTGGGGATGGTTCTTAGGCGGAAGATCGGGCCTCTCTGACTCTTTGAAGTTTGGTGAGAAGTTTTTTCCTTAGGCGGAGCGATTTCGGGGTAACTTCGAGAAGTTCGTCGCTGCCGATAATGTCGAGGTACTGTTCGAGAGTTAAGACAAGGGGGGCTTTGAGCTGGACGGCGACTTCAGCTGTGGCATTGTGGACGTTACTTAAGTTCTTGGTTTTGCAAATGTTGACCTCAATGTTTTCTGTTTTGTTGTTAAGCCCGATGATCATACCTTCGTAAACTTCGGTTCCGGGGGTGAGGAGAATTTCTCCTCTTTGCTCGGCTGATTCGATGGCGTAAGCGGTAGCCATGCCGGACTCGAAGGCGATAAGTGACCCGCGGACTTTTTGATCGATGGCGGGGGATTGGGGAAAATATCCGGTAAAGCGGGTGGCAAAAAGGCACTGACCCCGTGTTTTGGTCAGGAGGATGTTCCTCAGACCAAGTAGATTGCGACTGGAGGTTTCGTAGACGAGCCTGGTTATATCCCGAGTGTCGGTGTGCATGTCGGTCATTTTGGCAGACCGCCGACCCATTTCTTCGATAACAACACCCGATATGCCCTTGTCGACTTCGAGGGTGACTTCTTCAAAAGGTTCAAGAGTCTGGCCGTTTTCCTCCTTGTATATAACTTCCGGTTTGCCGACTTGCAGTTCGTACCCCTCGCGGCGGAGATTTTCAATAAAAATTGCCAAGTGGAGTTCGCCGCGCCCGGAAACAATGAAGCCGGCACCCGAAGGATTGGGCTCGATCAGAAGTCCGATGTTGGCTTTCTTTTCTCGGAGCAAGCGTTCTTCAAGTTGCCTGGCAGTATAGAACTTGCCTTCTTGACCGGCGAATGGAGAGCTATTGGGGGAGACCAGGATTTTGATTGTCGGCTCGGAAAGCTTAATGGTCGGAAGAGGAGTAAGGTCGGTCGGGTCAGCGATGGTTTGGCCCACGGTAGCTTTTGATAAGCCGGTAACGGCGATAATATCCCCGGGAGTGCTTTGTGAGATTTCCGTTCTTGTTAGTCCGGTGTGGGTAAAGATGGCAGTAATCTTTCCCCTTTCGATGGGACCACTTTCATCTATCAAAGTGACACTCTGGCCTACTTGGACGGTGCCTTGGGTAACTTTGCCGATGGCGTAGGTTCCCTTGTACGGATCAGAATCCAGGTTTGAGACGAGCATTTTGAAGGGGAGTTTTGGTTGGGCGACGGGTGGAGGGACGGCGCGAAGGATTTCTTCGAAAAGCGGTCGAAGATCACCCGGTGCGTTTAAGTCTTTGGGAAGTTGGGTGAAAGCCTTACCTTCGCGGCTGATGGAGTAGAGGACGGGAAATTGGAGGTGGCTGGGGTCAGTGGCGAGCTTAAGGAAAAGCTCTTCGGTTTCTTTAAGCACCTCAAGAGGCCGGGCATCTTGGCGGTCGATTTTGTTTAAAACAACGATGATTTTGAGGTTTTGCACGAGAGCCTTTTCCAGGACAAATGTAGTTTGGGGAAGGGGACCCTCGGCGGCGTCGATTAGGAGGATGGCGCCGTCGGCCATGTTCATGACTCGTTCAACCTCACCGCCAAAATCAGCATGGCCGGGAGTATCAATTATATTAATCTTGGTATCTTTGTAGGTGACACTGGCGACCTTGGCCAAGATAGTGATTCCCTTCTCCCGCTCCAGGTCGTTGCTGTCCAAAATAGTAGTTTGGGACATTTCCGCCTGGTTTTCGCGAAAGGTATGTGTTTGCTTAAGCATACCGTCGACAAGGGTGGTTTTGCCGTGGTCGACGTGAGCAATAATGGCGATGTTTCTAATTTCCATAAAAAATCCCGCCACTTTCAAGCGGGCGGCTATATTTTACCACCTTCCGATAGTGACTGGCGTCGGCGGGATCTTTTTATTAGAATTATCCGAGCCGGCGGTTAGCTTAGAAGGTCTTACGAGGTTAAGATGAACGAAAACATAATTGAGGTTTCAGGGTTAACAAAGAGGTTCGGTGATTTGGTCGCAGTGAACGATGTGGCGTTTACTGTTACAGCCGGAGAAATTTTCGCCTTTTTGGGGCCAAACGGAGCAGGAAAGTCGACCACAATTAAGATGTTGACGACCTTGCTTTTGCCAACGAAGGGGAAGATCTTGATTGATGGCCACGACCCGGTTTCCGACCAGGATGCCGTTCGCAGATCATTCGGCATTGTTTTTCAGGACCCGAGCCTGGATGACGAGCTGACGGCTTACGAAAATATGGAATTCCATGCGATCCTTTATAAAGTCTCTCCCGCCCAGAGAGCTAAGAAAATAGAAGGTCTGATGAAGTTTGTGGAGCTGTGGGACAGGAAAGATGGTCTGGTTAAGACATTTTCCGGAGGCATGAAGAGGAGACTGGAAATTGCCAGGGGGCTCTTACACGATCCGCGGATCTTTTTCTTAGATGAGCCTACGTTGGGTCTGGATCCGCAGACGCGCAATCACATTTGGTCTTACCTGAATGATCTTAGCAAGAAGGATGGTGTGACGGTATTTTTTACGACACATTATATGGAAGAAGCAGAGAAGATAGCAGCCCGAGTGGCAATTATTGATCATGGGAGAATTGTGGCTTGTGACTCACCTGCAGGGCTTAAATCAAAGACGAAAACAAGCACACTGGAGGAGGCATTCCTGAACCTGACTGGGCACGAAATTCGTGATGAGGAAGCGACGGGGGCAGACCGCATGAGGCAGCACCGTCAAATGTGGGCCAGGAGATAAGATGACGACAATTTATATTCTTTGGTTAAGGCAGCTCAAAAGGTTTTTCAGATCTCGCTCGAGGGTGCTTGGCTCAGTGGCCCAGCCGCTCTTGTTTTTGATTGCTTTGGGGTTTGGTTTCGGTCCGATTTATCAACGGGCGGGCAGGGGAAATTTTATGGAGTTCTTGGCACCCGGAATAATTTCAATGACGATACTTTTCAGCTCGGTTTTTAACGGCATCGAGATTATTTGGGATCGGCAGTTTGGGTTTTTGAAGGAAACACTCGTGGCGCCGGTCTCCCGTATGGGGATTATGCTCGGCCGAACAGCAGGGGGAGCAACGGTCTCTCTCTTGCAGGCGCTTTTGGTGTTTGTTTTATCCATGGCAGTTGGTTTTCGTCCGGCTAGCTGGGGGAACTTACCGCTGGCATTAGTGTTTATGGTTCTTATTGCCGTTCTCTTTACGGCGATGGGTACGGCGATAGCCTCGCTTTTGGAGGACTTTCAGGGTTTTCAGGTGATTATGAACTTTTTGGTTCAACCGCTCTTCTTTCTTTCGGGGGCTCTATTTCCTTTGGAAGGGTTACCGAAGGCACTGGGGATTGTGGCGAGGGTTGACTTGCTGTCGTACGGGGTGGACGGATTAAGGGCTACCTTGGCTGGTATTTCATATTTCGGGCTGGGGACTGATTTAGTTGTCCTAATGCTGGCTAGTCTGGTCGTTTTGGCCGTTGGGAGCTATCTTTTCTCGAAGATCCAGATCTGACTTTTAAGAGGGCGAGGGCTTGACAGGGGAATTGGAAAGAGCTATGATCGGCTTCGTTTTCTGCTCGCCCACGCACTCACTTTCGGTGAGTGTTTTATTTTGGCCTGCTGGTGCAGGGAGACTGTTTAATATCAATTTTTGGAGGCAGACTTCGTTAGCTCCTAAGATATAAGGGTTAATTTGAAGCACATCCACAGCATATGCATAATGTATCGATTAAGTTGACCCAAGAGGGTCTGGAAAAATTAAAGGAGGAACTTAAGGGCCTGGAAGAGGTCAAACGTCCGCGTGCGGTGGACCGGCTTGCACAGGCGAGATCGATGGGAGATTTGGCGGAGAATAATGACTACATCCAGGCCAAGGAAGAGTTGGGAATGATGGACGGGCGGATCAACGAGCTTAATGAGATTATTGCCCGGGCGGATGTAGTGACTAATGGTGTTAGCACGAACGGGGCGGTTTGTATCGGCAGCACGGTGACTGTCAGCGTGGACGGAAGAAAGCAGCAGTTTTGTATTGTGGGCGAGTGGGAAGCGGACCCTGTTAATCGGAAGATTTCCCATCAGTCGCCGCTTGGCCAGGCACTGATAGGGAAAATAGTGGGGGAAGTAGTGGAGTTTGATGCCCCGGTAGGGAAGGTGAAGTATAAGATTGTTGGGGTCAGCTAACTTCTACGTAAGAATACTGCTAGAATAGCCTCAATGCACTGGGTAGATCGGATAGCAAACGAGATTGTGGCATCGGCTAAATACAAGCCATATTGGGTAGACGATATGAAAACACCTTCTGGAAGGATTCATGTCGGGTCGTTACGTGGAATGGTTATCCACGATCTGGTCTACAAAGGGCTGGTTGACTTGGGCAAGAAGGCAACCTTTACCTATGTTTTTGATGATTCGGACCCAATGGATGAAGTTTCGGCCGGTCTTGATAGAGAAAAATGGGCTAAATTTCTTGGACAGCCTCTCTTTACCGTGCCATCTCCGGAGAAGAGGACGAACAACTATGCGGAGTATTTTGCGAATGAATTCATTGAGGTATTCAATAAAATTGGTTGTCAGCCGAAGATTCTCTGGACAAGTAGTTTGTATAGGGAAGGAAAGATGAATGAGGGCGTAAGAGCCTGTCTCGATGGTGCCGGGAAGATCCGCAAAATCTATGAAGATACTTACCATAAAGAGCTTCCCTCGGATTGGTATCCATTTAATGTGGTTTGTCCGAAGTGCGGTAAAGAATCGACGACGAAAGTCGGCGGCTGGGATGGAGAAAAGGTGAGTTTTGCCTGTGTGGTTGATGCGGTGCCTTGGACGAGAGGCTGCGGTTATAAGGGGAAGGTGTCTCCGTTTAGCGGAAATGGCAATTTTGTGGGTAAACTTCCGTGGAAGGTGGAGTGGCCGGTCAAGTGGCAAGCCATCGGGGTGACCGTTGAAGGAGCGGGGAAGGATCATATGAGCGCTGGAGGATCACACGATATTGCCAAGTTTGTTTGCGAGCGAGTGTTAGGCTACCCTGTTCCGTATCCCATTGCTTATGAATTCTTTTTAATTGGTGGCAAAAAGATGTCATCGAGTAAGGGCTTAGGGACTTCGGCCAAAGAAATTTCAGAGATTATTCCGCCGTACCTTTTACGATTTCTTTTCGTTCGAATGGATTATCGAGAGGCGATTAATTTTGATCCGGTTGAAACGATGTTGATTCCTGACCTTTTTGACGAATACGACCGAGCGTGGCAGGCATACATTGAGAGCGGGGACGAAACGTTGGTGAGGACGTTTGTCCTTTCTCTGGTTAGGGAGGGAGTTATACCGGGTAAAGAAAAGACTTTCATTCCGAGGTTTAGGGAGGTGGCACAATATATCCAGTTTCCCGATGTGGACCTAAAGCAGAGATTCGAAAAGATGAAAGGCGAGGCGCTTACTCCTGAAGAGATGAAGATTCTTAGGGAAAGAGAGCATTACGCCAGAATTTGGATTAGAGATTATGCGCCGAGTGGGTACAAAGTTCAGATGGTTGATGAAGTGCCGTCGGGGGTTGGCGAACTTTCAGATGCCCAAAAGAAATTTCTTGAAGGCTGCGCTAAGCTGGTGGAAAGCGAGAGCGGGGCTGAGAGTTTGCAACTTGCGATGTATGAACTTGCCAAAAAACTGGGAATTGAGTCGACGGAGGCTTTTGAGGCTATCTATGTTTCTTTTCTTGGGAAAAAATACGGGCCTCGGGCTGCTTGGTTTCTCTGGCAATATCCAAAAGACAGAGTTATTGAACGACTGCTTTTTGCTTCTAGAGTACGGGAACCAGCGGTAGTGAAAGAGGAGGTTGGAACTATTGATAAGCCAGATTTTTTTGCGATAGATCCTGAGGTGAAGAAGAAATTCCCTTCGGTCTCTGTCGGGATTGCTTTTATTAAAGGCGTAAAAGTTACCGAGAGCGATTCGGGGCTGGAGATTGAGAAGCGGCAGCTTCTTCAGGATTTTGGGGGACTGACTACCGACAAAATTGGGAGATACGCGGAGATATTGAGTTACCGGAAACTTTACAAGGAGATGGGGGTTGATTGGCATTCGCGCAGGCCCGGCCCGGAAGAGTTGCTAAGGAGAGTGGCTTTAAGTAAGGGCTTATACACGATCAATACTTGTGTTGATGCTTATAACCTGATTGTGATGAAGAGTCGCGTCTCGATTGGTGCTTTTGATGCTGACCGGGTGAGTTTTCCTGCCTTACTTAGGTTTGCTAAAGAAGGAGATAAGGTACTGTTGTTAGGCAGTAAGGAACCGACAGTTTGTACTTCGAGAGAGTTGGTATATTACGATCAGGTTGGAGGCTATAACTTAGACTTTAACTATCGGGACTCCCAAAGAACGAGCGTCACGGAGGAAACAAAGAATCTTTGGATAAATGTTGATGGAGTTTATGATGTGACCACGAGGGAAGTTAACAAATCATTAACAGAGGCGGTGGGAATGATCAGAAAGTATTGTGGTGGAACAGTAGATTTCATCGGAGTTGTCGTCTAAAGTTATTGCTGGAAAGACATGAGACTTTTTTTGGCGTCGGAGGCGAAGGATAGCTTCGGACAAATTGAAAAGTTTGTTAGTGCGCCGCTAGGAAGGTGTAGAGTGGCGTACGTTGTCACGGCGTCAAATGGAGAGATGGGTTACGGCTCATGGCGAGGGAGTGAGACTGTGCAGATGCTCAAGAATGCAGGAGCGAAGGTAACGATTATCGAACTGGAAAATTATAAGTTTGTTGATCCAATCGCAAACATAAAAGGTAACGACATTATTTGGTTTGCGGGCGGGATGGCGGGTTATCTACTTTATTGGATTCGGAGAGTGGGCCTGGATAGAGAGCTGCCCTTGTTTTTGGGGAATGGAATGATTTACGTGGGGTCGAGTGCGGGGAGTATGATTGCCGGACCAACGAACCATGTTGCCGAGACTTTTCCCGGAGATGAAGAAAGAGGGGCAGCGAAGATTCCAGGGTTGGGGTTTATTGACTTTGAGATATTACCTCACTATGAAGACGGGTGGTTACCAACAGTGAAGAAGTTTTGGAAGAAGGGGAAGCTTTGCCTTCTTAAGAACGGAGAGGCAGTCACGGTGGTTGATAGCCGGGTGTCTATCCTAGGAGAAGAGAGGTTCGTTAACAAATGATTACCCGTCAGCAGGCTTGGGATTTACTTTGTTCGAAAATGCAAAGCCAGAATTTAAGGCGGCACTGCCTCTCGGTGGAGACGGTAATGCGGGCACTGGCGGAAAAATTCGGAGGCGACGAAGAAAAATGGGGGATCATCGGACTTTTGCACGACGGCGATTATGAACAGACGAAGGAGAACATGAATGCTCATTCGGCGATGATGGCCGGGTGGGTGGAGGAATTGGGGGAGACGGATCAGGAGTTGCTTGAAGGGATTAGGTCGCATGGTGGTTCGCACCGGGGTGAGGAGCCGCAAGGCAATCTGCAGTGGTCATTGTTTTGTTGCGATGAGCTGACTGGGTTGATTGTTGCCGTTGCCCTGGTTATGCCTTCCAAAAAGTTATCTGAGGTTACCGTTGAGGCAGTCTTGAAGAAGTTTCCTCAGAAAGCTTTTGCGGCCGGAGCTAAGAGGGAAGACATTCAGATGTGCGAGGAGAAGTTGGGTATCCCGCTGCCGGAGTTTATCGAAATTGGTCTTAAAGCGATGCAGGGGATTGCGGGAGAGATAGGATTGTAGTATTATTCTTTTCAATAGCTTTAAGGTGAATTCCAATCACCGATGCTTTCCGAGGTAGAAATCGGAACGGGTAAGCCCGTGATAGCAGGAAGTAAGACCCAAATTGGATGGCACCTCGCGTCTGACGCGATCCAGGAGATGAGGGTCTTTTTTGTTTTGTTAAAACAAAGTTTATACTGAACTTATGATTGATATAAAACTTATCCGTCAAAATCCGGAGTTGATCAGGCTGGCCGTGCAGAAGAAAGGCTACGATGCGGGACTTGTGGATGAGGTGATTAGGCTTGACAAAGGCTACCGTGAACTTTTGGGCAAGATCGAAGATTTGAGGGCAAAGAGAAACAAGTTGACGAAGGACCAGGTCGGCGAGGGGAAAGAGATAAAGGGTCAACTGCGGGGGCTGGAAACGGAAGCTGCCGAAGTTAAGAATAACTTAGACGAGAATCTAAATAGGGTGCCCAATCCCCCACTGGAGAATGTTCCGACGGGGGAGGGAGAAAAGGATAATGTTGAGATACGGAAGTGGGGAGAGCCGAGGAAGTTTGGTTTTAAGGTAAGAGACCACCTGGAGTTGGGCAAGATGTTAAATATTTTGGATTTTGAGACGGGCGCAAAGGTCAGCGGATCTCAGTTTTATTTTTTATACAACGAGGGGGCGTTTTTGGAGCTGGCCTTGGTGCAGTTTGCGCTTAGGATGCTGGCAGATGAAGGATTTACGCCGGTGATTACACCGGATTTGGCCAAGGCTCGGTATTACCTTGGTACAGGTTATCTGCCGAAAGGAAATGAGGCCCAGACGTACACACTGGAGGGAGAAGACTTGGGGCTGATTGCGACGGCGGAAGTGACGCTGGCAGGAAAGCATGCGGATGAGGTGATTCCCGAGGACAAGCTACCGCTTAAATACATAGGGTATTCGCACTGTTTCAGAAAAGAAGCGGGTGCTTACGGAAAGTATTCAAAGGGGATGTACCGGGTACACGAGTTTACGAAGGCGGAGATGTTTATCTACTGCCGGCCGGAGGAGTCGGATAAGATGCATCAGTACATCCTTTCTTTAGAAGAGAAGATCTACCAAGCGTTAGGAATCCCCTATCGAGTGGTGGAAATGTGCACCGGCGATTTGGGAGCGATGGCCGCGAGAAAGTTTGATATTGAGGCCTGGATGCCTGGCCGGGGGGATTACGGTGAAGTAACCTCGACCTCAAACTGCACCGACTATCAAGCGAGGAACTTGAACATTCGGTATAAGAAGGAAAACGGCGAGGTTGAGCACCTTCACATGCTTAACGGAACGGCAATTGCCACTTCCCGGACTCCCCTGGCGATTTTGGAAAATTACCAAAATAGCGACGGATCGGTGACAGTGCCGAAAGTACTTCGCCCATATTTAGGAAAAGAAAAGATATCGTCGAAAGTGTAAAATAGGCCTAGGATGCCCAAAAAGCCCACGCTCCGTTTACCGAAGGTCTCCTTTTCTGCTATCGGGCAGATTCTTTTTGTCCTGAAGGAGATTTTTGTTATTGCCTGGTCGGTCAATCCGAGACTGGTCTCGGCCGTTATTATTCTGAACACGGTTTGGGGGCTGACTAATCTTCCGCTTTTGTACTTCGGGAAACTGGTTATCGATATAGTAATTCATGGAATTGTCAGTACTGACAAGATTGGGGCCGTGAGGATGGTGGCGATAATTCTCACTTTGACGGCTGCGGTGAGCTTTGTCAGGCAGGTTATCTCGCGGGTTTTAAGGATGTACCAGTCAAATCTTTCCAGGAGGTGTTCGGCAAAAGTTGAAGTGCTTTTGGGCGAGAAGGTTTCCGGTTTAGATATCCCGACGCTCGAGGACTCAGCGTTTAAGGATAGGTACAACAAAGTCGAAAGAGAAAGTTCGCAAAGGGTGTGGAATTTGATTATGCCGGTCTCCGATCTTCCCGGCGCCTTCTTTAGTATCCTCTCGTCGCTTGTTTTAATTTTCACCTTTAACCCACTTATCGTGCTGGTGGTTATTGCTCTTTCGCTGCCGGAGATTATGGTCAATGCGCGGTCGATAAAGGCTGAATATGAATTTGAGACAAGCAGGTCGTCTCGGTATCGTCTTTGGGGGTGGACATCTTATTACTTGGGCCGGACGAGAAATTATTTTGAACCGAGGATTTTGGGGAATGCGAAGTATTTAATAAACCGTTTAGTTAGACTCCAGGACGAGATAATGTCAGCTAGAGAGCTGATAAGAAACAAAAGGACAAGGCTTCGATCGCTAGTTGATATTCCTAACACGATTTTTCTGCTTCTTTTTAATATTTGGCTTTTTGCCATTGCACTTTTTGGCCGGATAACATTGGGGACGGCACAGATGCTCTATAACGCCTCTACCAGTTTTCAGAGCGCTTTTGAGAACCTTATCGGAGACTTGCTGCAGATCTACGAGAACTATTTGTATATGGTGGACTTGTCCTGGGTTTTACATCTCTCTTTGAGAAAGGCGGACGGAAAGACGGTGCCAAAGAGACCTTTTACCAAAGGGGTCGAATTGCAGGGCGTTTGGTTCCGATACCCTAAGGCTAAGAGTTGGATTCTTAAGGATGTGAGTGTGGAGATCCGCCCCCGCGAAAATATCGCCATTGTCGGAGAGAACGGAGCAGGCAAGACGACGCTTATTAAACTGCTCTGTGGGTTTTATCAGCCCCAGAAGGGTCGGATATTGGTTAATGGGGTGGATATTTCGAAATATAAGCGGCAGGCATATTGGAAGATACTCTCCGTGCTTTTCCAAAATTTTGAGGAGTATCCCTTCACGGCCAGGGAGAGTATCGGTTATGGGGATGTGGACAGGATCTCAAAGACGAAGGAAGTGGTGGGGGCAGCAGTTCAGTCGGGGATTCACGAGTTTATCACCGGCTTGCCGCTTAAGTACGAGAATCCCCTGTCGAAGGAATTTGAAGGCGGAATAGAGCCGTCTAAGGGTCAGTGGCAACGAATCGCCTTGGCGAGGACGTTGTTTAAGAATGGGGAGATTGTCATTCTGGACGAGCCGACATCAAACGTTGACCCGAAAGCGGAGGAGGAAATCTTTGATAAAGTAATTGATTTAACGCGGAAGAAAATACTGATATTGATTTCTCATCGCTTCTCGACTGTTAGACGTGCAGATAGAATCTTTGTTATAGACGGCGGGAGAATCGTTGAGGACGGAAGCCACGACGACCTGTTGGCGAAGAAGGGGCTTTATGCAGAATTGTTTAAACTGCAGGCAAAGGGGTACCAGTAAGAAACCAATCACCCAATAATCCAAATCCCAATTTCAACCTGGCTGCCGCAGGTATCCAAATTCCAAAGGCCGATTAATAATTCCCAATTTGAATTTTGTGATTTGGAGAGTGGATGATTGGTGGTATTGGAGTTGGTTATTGGTATCTTGATTTATTTTGATGAAGACAGGATTTTTGAAAAAGCTTTTAGGCCATGACGAGCTGGAACGGGTGGAGTCCGCGTTTAATGGCGAGGTCGTGGTGGACAAGAGCGAAGGCGAGGTGCGATTTCTGGTAGGGGGTATTACCCAGAGCGGAAGGTTTATCGACCAGATCTGGGGTAAAGGTATCAGTTATTTGAAGAATAACAAATTTAAACCAAGATCTTGTCTAATTTTGGGGTTGGGCGGCGGGACGGTGGCGCAGTTGGTGAGTAAGACGTGGCCCGGGATTGCGATTGTGGGAGTAGAGATTGATCCGGTAATGACGAAGCTCGGCAAGAAATATCTCGGTTTAAGCAGTATCTCCGGCTTACGAATAATAATTGACGACGCAGTTAAGTTCATTGGTCGGACAAAGGAGAGATATGATTTAATTTTGGTTGATGCCTACCGTGGTGAAGCGCCGATTGATTGGTCTTTGCGGACGGACAGCGTTTTCGGGGCTCTTAATCCGGGAGGAGTGGCGGTATTTAATCTCCTATTTCATACCGATGAATTTCGACAACGGGCAAATACTTTTATCGACGGGCTGGCGGGATATAAGGTTAAGTTATTGCGGGAGTTGACCAACCTGCTGGTTGTGGTTAAGGGGCGGAAATAGGAAGGTAGCGTTCGGCGGTAGTCGTCTTTGACGGTTGAGTAATCCTTTTCCAGGCGGACATGACAAGGTTTACAAGGAGTGTCGGGTAATTCCATCCGGCGGCCTCAGCGGCTTTTGCAACAGCGGCGTCGGAAGAAAGGTCCGGGTTCGGGTTGACGTCCAGGATATATGGTTTTTGGTTGATTTTGTCGTAACGGATGTCGATGCGGGTATAGTCCTGGCAGCTTGTCCTTAAAAAGATCTCTCTTCCGAGTTTTTCCAGCGCTCTTTTCTCTATGTTGTTGATACTATCCGTCGGGCAAATTGTCGGGGTACCCTTGTATTCCTCGGACGACTCTTCCCACTTGGCGGCAAAGGTAACTATGTGCCACCTTTCGGACATACCGTTGACAAATAATATCTCTTTGATTGGTAACATTTTCAGTGCGCTACCGTTGCCGACGAATGTAAGTTGAAGTTCGAGACCATCGACGTACTCCTCGACAAGAGCGCCCTGCCCATATTCCCGACGGATTTTAGATATTTGTTCCCGAAGTTGTTCCTCGTTGTTAACGACTGATTCTTGAGTGATACCAACGCTTCCGTGTTCTAATTCCGGTTTGATAAGAAGCGGGAACTGAAGATTTGGATTTAGTTTCTCTTGGGTTGAATTGAAAAACTGTCCCAGGGGAGTTGGTAAATGATATCGGTTGAGGACTTCTTTAAGAAGTGCCTTATCGGAACCGATATGGTAATTAAGAGAGTTTGCGCCGACGTAAGGTATGCGGGCGCTTTCCAAGGAGTCAATTACTTTGCAGCCGTAATCATAACCGACCCCTTCGCAGAGGTTGAAGACGATGTCGGTATTGATTGCAGAGGCGGCTTCCGGGTGGTCGAACGGGATTTCCCTTAGTTCGGTTTGGAAAGTACTTGCTAAGTTATCGGCGACGCCTTTGGCCATTTCGATGGTATCCAGGTCGGCAACTTTTTGATCCGGTGGAATTATCGGAGATGCTTCGTCGACGCTGTTGTAAATTACAGTAATTTTCTTGGGGCTTCTCCTTTGTTTTGTCATTCTTGACTGAGATTTTTGAAAAATTGTTTCAATCGGCAGTGTGAAAGAAATGAATGAAAATGTCAAGAACTTTTTAATATTTTTGGCGGGATATGTTTCATTTAACTATTTTGGTAAAATTTAAGATACATGTTAGGAATCCTGTCAAGGTTTTTTGACCTTAACCAAAAAGAAGTCCAGCGACTCAAGCTGGTGGCCGAGAGGATTAACGTCTTTGAGCCGGAGGTTAAAAAGTATAAGG
The DNA here is from genome assembly GCA_023474025.1 of Deltaproteobacteria bacterium. Taxonomy (GTDB): domain Bacteria; phylum Desulfobacterota; class Desulfomonilia; order Desulfomonilales; family Desulfomonilaceae; genus CAJBEZ01. The sequence continues at coordinate 1,572 of JAMCYH010000215.1, read as the reverse complement.
AAAAAGATTTTGCGGCAAAGACGGCGGAGTTTAAAGAAAGAATTAACGGCGGAGAGTTGTTGACGGAGGTCTTACCGGAAGCATTCGCGTTGGTAAGAGAAGCGACGGTGAGAGCTTTAGGCAAGAGGCATTTCGATGAGCAGATGATGGCGGCGGTGGCGCTTTCGGAAGGAAAGATTGCAGAGCAAAAAACGGGAGAAGGAAAGACGTTGTCGGCGGTACCCGCTCTCTACCTACACGCGTTAACAGGAAAAGGCTCCCATTTGGTTACCGTCAATGATTACCTGGCGCGTCGGGATGCGGGCTGGAATGGCCCAATCTTTCAACTTTTGGGGATGAAAGTGGGCGTAACGATCCACGACGATCAGCTTAGAGGCTTTGTTTTTGACCACGAATATAACGATTCGTCTCATGGTGATGAGAGACTTGCCCATTTGAAACCCGTTTCCCGACCGGAAGCGTATAAAGCAGATGTCGTCTATGGGACGAATTCGGAGTTCGGGTTTGATTACCTTAGAGATAACATGGTCCAGCGTTTGGATGATATGACTCAGCGGGGTCACTATTTTGCCATTGTCGATGAAGTTGATTCGATATTGATTGATGAGGCGAGGACGCCACTTATCATTTCGGCTCCCGATACCGAACCAACAAAGAAGTACTACGAATTTGCCAGATTAGTCGAGAGACTATCGTCCGATACCGATTTTACAATTGACGAGAAACACAAATCGGCGAGTCTTACAGATCATGGTATTAAGAAAGTTGAGAAGATGTTGGGGGTTGAGAACCTTTACGAAAAGGATTTTGAAACGATCCATCATTTAGAGAATGCCCTTAAGGCAAGAACTCTCTTCCTGAGGGATAAGGACTATGTGGTGAAGGAGGACCAGATTATTATTGTTGATGAGTTTACGGGGCGGTTAATGTTTGGAAGACGGTGGTCGGAAGGACTTCATCAGGCGGTGGAAGCGAAGGAGGGAGTCAAAATTCAGCAGGAGTCAAGGACGTTGGCAACTGTTTCGATTCAGAACTACTTCAGAATGTACGAGCGGTTGGCGGGGATGACGGGAACGGCGGCGACGGAGGCCGAGGAGTTCCACAAAATTTACAAGCTTGACGTTGTTAGTGTACCTACACATAAGCCGATGATAAGGGTTGATAACCCGGACTTGGTTTACAAAACAACTCGGGCCAAGTATGCAGCGGTGGCGGATGAAATAAGCCAGCTATATAAAAAGGGACAGCCGGTATTGGTGGGAACCCGGTCAATAGAACAGAACGAAATTTTGGGTGATTATCTTAAAAGGAAGGGTGTTCCTCATAGTTTACTTAATGCCAAGAATCACGAAAAAGAAGCGCAGATTATTGCCGATGCCGGCAAGAAGGGGTCCGTTACCGTGGCAACGAATATTGCAGGTAGAGGGGTAGACATAATTTTGGGTGGGGCTCAGCCTCCGGATCCGAAGTATGTCACGTCTGAAAAAGTTCCAGAGAGAGACTACGAGAAGAAAATGAAGGCATGGGAGAAGGCGCATGACGAGGTGGTGAAATTGGGCGGGTTCCCACCAA
>JAMCYH010000067.1 GCA_023474025.1 Deltaproteobacteria bacterium | reverse complement strand
CAAAACCAACTGAGATTTCAACGTTTTCAATGATAGCTTCCTACTTGCTGTCGAGCACGTTGGTGCCGGTTCTTTCTATTTGGATCTTACGTAGTCATAAAAAGCATGCAAAAGGTGGCGAACCAGCCAAATACCGATTTGGAGCTTTTCAAAAACGGTACGCTGACTTCCTGCTTAAAGTGATAAACCTGCGTTGGTGGGTGCTAGGCGCATATTTGGCGGTGTCCGCGATAATAATTGTTTTTGTAGGTGGCAGTCTTGGCACGGAGATCTACCCTACTGTTAGCGCCGGCCAGCTTCAGGTCCGACTGCGAGCCCCTGCTGGGACGCTACTTGACAATACTGAAGCCTTGACCCTTAAAACACTCGATATGATAAAGGATGAAGTTGGTCCTGAAAACGTTGAAATCTCAGTTGGTTTTGTAGGCGCCCACAGCCCGAATTACGCCGCTAATTTGCTTTATCTCTGGATGAGTGGGCCGGAAGAAAGCGTATTACAGGTGCAGTTAAAAGAGGGCACACCTATGCGCATTGGCGAACTTCAGGAAAGGCTGCGCAAGAAACTCGCAGAACAAATGCCGGGGGTAACTTTCTCGTTCGAACCAGGCGATATCGTAAGTCGGGTTATGAGTCTTGGGGCGGCTTCTCCTATTGAGATTGCGGCCTATGGTCCGGATATTAACGCTGATATCGAGTTTGCAAAGAAAATTGAAAAAGAAATCTCGTCTGTTCCTGGTCTGCGGGACCTTCATCTTGGTCAGGTACTAGATTACCCAACTTTGGATTTGAATTTGGATCGCGAACGTTCCGGAGTCATCGGCGTGAATATGGTTGAAGCATCGCATGCTCTTGTCCCGGCGGTCTGGTCCAGTCGATTCATGTTCCCACTTTATTGGGGGGACCCGAAAAGCGATTGTACTTATCAAATTCAGGTACAAACTCCGCAGAAGGACATTCAGTCAGTCGAAACAGTTAAAAACACGCAGGTCAATTATGGGAGCGGCGGTGATCGGAAAGCGTCTCTTCTGCGGAATCTAGCCCAGTTTAAAGAAAATAAGACGATCGAGCAATATGCGCATTACGACAATCAGAGAATGATAACCGTTAACGCGAACTTGGCTCCGGACGCCGATGTTGGCACCGTAGGCAGAAAAGTCGCGCAAATAATCAACGAAATGGGATCCCCTCCGCCTAGAGTGAGCGTGTTAATACGTGGCCAGGTCGTGCCGTTGAACGAGCTGATGGGAGGGCTTCGAAATGGTCTGCTATTCGCTTTGGTAGTCATTTTCCTCCTGCTGACCGCCACGCTACAATCTATGAAATTGCCGCTCGTCTGTCTTTCGACAGCCCCGGCGGTAATTTCCGGGGTCGTAATCGCCTTGAAACTAACGGAAACAACACTCAATATCCAATCATTCACAGGCGCCATCATGTCGATCGGGGTAGCGATGGCGAACGCGATCCTGCTCGTCATTTTCGCCGAGCGTGCCAGAGTTATAGGATGGCGAACACGTTTCCTGGGTGAGGACCAGGGTGGACCCAATACGGTTAAGTCCGCAACTCTGACCCCCACGGAAGGTCGATTTTTTGATAGCCGATTTGTATCCACAGCCGTAGATGCCGCTCTAATTGGCGCGAGCACTCGTCTACGCCCAATTCTGATGACCAGCTTGGCGATGATCTCCGGTATGATACCCATGGCATTGGGCTGGAGTGAAGGGGGTGAGCAGACTGCGCCACTTGGTCGGGCTGTCGTCGGTGGTCTGGCTGTGGCCACGCTTGCGACATTGCTGGTGTTGCCGTCAGTTTTCGCTATTGTACAAAAGCGTACTACTGGGCACTCGGCATCCGTCCACCCTGATGACCCGGAAAGTTTGCTATACAACGCTAGTAACCCTTCTACAGGCTCGGGGACCAAAATCTGATGGTAAAGGGATATATTATGCGTTCATGAAACGGAACAGGCTGCCCCTATTGGAACCCTAAGGGGATTTTCAAGTGATCCAACTGAGAGTGAAAAAACATCTAATTGGTCAGCAATCTGATTTTGATCTGGATGTTTCGACTACAATTGAAACCAATGAGCTTGTAGCGCTCACAGGAGAGTCCGGGGCCGGCAAGACCACTCTGTTACGGATGATTGCTGGATTGGATCAACCTGAAGAAGGAGAAATCATTGTCGACGGAGATGTGTGGTTCCATAAGAACCAGGGGACGAGCCTTTCCCCGCAAAGACGAAGTATCGGGTTTGTTTTTCAGGATTATGCTCTTTTCCCGACAATGACTGTACGTGGTAACCTTGAATACGCGGCAGGGAAACGGAAAGACCCGCAGGTGGATGAACTCCTTAGGATGGTTGAGCTGGGAAATCTGCAAAACCGTTACCCCGCCACATTGTCAGGTGGGCAACAGCAGCGGGTTGCACTGGCCCGGGCTTTAGTCCGGCATCCCAAAATCCTGCTTTTGGATGAACCACTATCCGCTCTTGATCAATCAATGAGAAGAAAGCTTCAAGATGAAATCCTCAGATTGCGAATGGAATTCGGTTTAACAGTGATATTCGTTTCACACGATCAGAACGAGATTTTTAGATTGGCTTCCAGAGTCATCTATATTGAACGAGGTAAAATAGCGCTTGAGGGTAGTCCACAAGAAACTATGAGCAGTCGGGACAGTAGCCTGGAAGATCTTTGTCCGGGTGAGATTACTCGAATTAAACAAACCCCAGATGGAATAGTGTTGCTTGTGGCTGTAGGCTCAAGGTTGGTCGAAATTCCTGTTTCATGGCGCCAACTCAAAAAGATCAAAAGGGAAACAGTTTCTTATAACTAGGATTGATTTCCCGAAACAGGATTTTCAAAGTGTGGCGAGTTTTTTCAATATAATGAAAATAATCGAAGATATACTACCCAGAATGAAGGTCAAAACCAGTGCCCGTTCAAACTCACCGGAAAAAACAGAATTGTAGATTTCGAGCGATAGCGTATTTGTTTTCCCAACAATGTTACCGCCCAACATCAGCGTGAGGCCAACTTCGCCTATTGACCTTCCGAAGGCTAGAGTGAGCCCCCCAACAATACTCTTCTTGATGCTCGGGATTATAACATGAAAAAATGTTTGCCACTCTGATTTGCCAAGCACATAGGATGCCTCAACCAGACTTTTGGCTGTGCTTTGGATGGCCGACTGAACCGGTTTCACGATTAATGGCAAGCCAGCTACAAATGCGGCTAGAACGACCCCCCAAAAACTAAAAATTATTTGAACTCCTAAAAACTCATAAAGGAATCTGCCTATTGGCCCCCCTTTGCCAAGGATTAGCAGAAGCACGAAACCAAGGGCAATCGGAGGAAAAACCAAGGGCAGAGTCACGAGAATGTCGATTATATCACGCATACGTGATGTCTTCTCGCTCAAGTAATAGCCAAGAGTGACTCCAATCAACAGATGCAACACACATGTCACAGCCGCGACTTTTGCTGTGAATATTAAGGGGTAGACTATGCCGGAGCCCGTGATCGAATTGAGCCACAATATGCTATTCATAAGGCGCCAACTTCCTTTGCATTTTAGGCCGTTGTCCTTTCCTAAAGACCTGATTGGGCAATTATCGCCTTGGCGTCAGGATCTTTTTGTATGAAATTAAGGAATCGCGACACTTCAGGCCGATTCCCAAAACCTTTGACAACCCCGACTACCAGATTTATTGGCTGGTACTTGTCCTTATCCAACTCTATGAACCCCCCAATTCTATCCTTGACGTATATTGCGTCCGTAAGATTGACGAAACCTGCTTCAACATCTTTACTGATTATGTAGGCCGAAACCTGCGGTACGGTAGAGACTATCAGCAATTTTTTTTCTACTTTTTGGTCAAGGCCTGCATTTTGTAGAAATTCTTTTGCCGCTTTACCATAGATAGCCTGTTTAGGATCAGGAATGGCGATTTTGGATATGTCTTTACCAGAGAGGTCTTCTGGCTTCTGCAGTTTCACGTCTTTCCCGTAAACAATAACAAGGATTCCGTGACCTATCTTGTGGAACGAGTCGAACTCAACATCAGAAGCCTTCAGAAAATCATACTCTCCTAAAATAAGGGAGACAATTCCACTGGCTTTTGCCTGGATAAGCACTTGACCCATGTGCCCGAAAATCTGATCAACTTTAGCGCCGGTCTTGTTTTCATAAACCCTGATTACTTCTTCCAGCATCCGCTTATAGCCAGCTCCCGCAGCAATTACGAGTGAATCAGCCAAAGCTCCTGAAACAAAAAAGTTGAGAATTATCACAACCGTGATCAAGAAACGGGCCATCCTGGACTCCTTACCTGAAGATACCTGTACATCGCAATTCCTTATATAGCCCTGATTCGAGAAACTAAACCTCGTCGCTGGCGACTGTCGTCCTATGAACCGTAAGGACAAAAGCGTCTTAAACCCAGGCATGCGGCGGGCCCGGCTATCGTGACTCCGAAAACCAGAGTCTGTTTAGATCCCATGAGATCATCGAGTGTGTCGTTTGTCAAAGCGCTGCCCGTTACAAAAGCCAGATCGCACCAGGCAAGATTTGCCGGTGTTTCATCAGGGGCGCCAATAGTGACGCCAAATTTTTCATGGCCGATGTTGTCTTCATCCATGTCAACTACCCTCAAATCGAATTCTTTCGAGAGGGCCTGAACCATCCTTGGCTGTAGTCCAACCATGGCAATACGTGGCTGACCAAAGTTTTCCCGGATATAGGATACGAGTTCACGAGCGCAAATAGGCGGCGCTTCATCTTTGCAATGCACGGTTTTGTCGGCGATCCCCAGATAACGCGTTACAGCGTTAAACGAAGCGAGGAAGATTGCTCTTCGGAAATTGTTATTTAGTTCCATCTGTAACACGTAGTTCATGTCTCCGGAAAAATTCCCATACATATCAGTGAAAGCCTGGCCAAAGCATCCCTTGAACTCAGCCTCCATCATGCGCTCTCTTCCTTTCGTCAACGGATAGTCTTTGTCTTCGGGATTACCTATAGCTTCTTCAGGAGAGAGAGTTCTTACTCGAATCTGGATCGTTTCAGCGCCCAAATTGTTTCGTTCGGACAATCGTGTAAATTCATTCTTTATTCTACGATAAAAATCCATGAAAAACTCCTGTGACATGAAAATAAAACCCGAAATACACAAAGGCGCATGGGTTATGTTTCCAAAGCTTATCAACTTTTAGGCGGCAGTCGCTTTGGCTAGATATCTATAAAAATTCAGGATATTTCGATCTGTTTTTTCCTAAAGACCCGATCTGTGAATTATGTCTTTAACTTCTGGGTGACTTTGTAAAAACCTCAGGAATTGCGGCGCTTCATCTTTGCAATGCACGGTTTTGTCGGCGATCCCCAGATAACGCGTTACAGCGTTAAACGAAGCGAGGAAGATTGCTCTTCGGAAATTGTTATTTAGTTCCATCTGTAACACGTAGTTCATGTCTCCGGAAAAATTCCCATACATATCAGTGAAAGCCTGGCCAAAGCATCCCTTGAACTCAGCCTCCATCATGCGCTCTCTTCCTTTCGTCAACGGATAGTCTTTGTCTTCGGGATTACCTATAGCTTCTTCAGGAGAGAGAGTTCTTACTCGAATCTGGATCGTTTCAGCGCCCAAATTGTTTCGTTCGGACAATCGTGTAAATTCATTCTTTATTCTACGATAAAAATCCATGAAAAACTCCTGTGACATGAAAATAAAACCCGAAATACACAAAGGCGCATGGGTTATGTTTCCAAAGCTTATCAACTTTTAGGCGGCAGTCGCTTTGGCTAGATATCTATAAAAATTCAGGATATTTCGATCTGTTTTTTCCTAAAGACCCGATCTGTGAATTATGTCTTTAACTTCTGGGTGACTTTGTAAAAACCTCAGGAATTGCACTGTTTCAGGACGATTTTCAAAACCTTGGATCACCCCGAAAACAAGGTTTATCGGCTTGTACTTTTCCTGGTCTACGACAATATAGCCACCAAGCCGGTCTTTCAAGTATATCGCTTCAGTTAGATTTACGAAGCCTGCCTGAATTTCTCCTCCAAGCAAGGACTCCAGTATTTTAGGACACGTTGGTATCAGCATAATTTTCTTTTCAATCTGTTTGTAAAGACCAGAATTTTCCAAAAATTCCTTGGCGGCTTTCCCATAGATTGTTTTGTTTGGATTGGCTATTCCAACTTTGAATATTTTAGATCCGGTGAGGTCTTCGGGTTTGTTAAGCTTAACGTTTTTACAAAACGCCAATGCCAAAATTCCCTTACCCAACTTGGGGAACGAGGTGAATTGAACATCAGAGGCTTTTAAAAAATTGTGCTCGCCAAGCACGAGGGCCACATTTTCACCAGCCCTCGCCTGAGTCATGATCTCCTTCATATCGCCGTAAATGGCGTCAACTTTTTGCCCTGTCTTGTTTTCGTAGGCCTGAATGATTTCTCCAACCATACGCTTATAACCTGCGCCTGCGGCGACGGTTAGAGTATCGGCAAAGGCGCCCGTGACCAGGACGTTCATAGCTAGGAAGAGGAAAATCAGAAAACGAGTCATACTAACCTCCATGTTTTCGCTGACTAAAAGACGCCAATCAATTTTAATTCCATTCCCAAAACAGGATCAATACTGCGGCTTGGTAATACACCCCAGCCGAAGTTCCCCGCGCCGGCTGGTGGGTTCCAGTTAGTGAGGGATTTATCCACACAGGCGTAACCGAACCACTTGCCGGGTTTCCAATAGGAGGCGGTTAGAGTCATTGTAAATCCCTCCAGAAGTTTCCAGTCGAGTCCTGTTCCAATTTCGTAACCCAGATTGGGATCAGGGATGTTAGGAGCCCCTGTACGGTCTGCCCAAGTAACCATTCCCGGATGGGCAGCATCTGGTCTCATAAATCCCCAGCCATGGCCGCTCTTGCTGGTTCTGTCCGCCCAGAAAAAACTTCCATAAATATTGAGGTTGGCCGCGACCGCATAATCCAGACGAGCGGCATAAATCGACGCGTCCTCGGCTGTACCATTTAATGTGTCCGCATTCATGTGGGTCCCAAGTCCGTAGGCGTAAACCATAAGGTAGCTGTATGGCCGGAAGAAACCCGTATTGGAAAACTGATTGGATCGAATGCCGATGTCAGTCATTAATCCAGTCTGGTCAATCTGGTTTCCTCCCCTTCTGTCTGGTCCAGCAAGCCACGCATACAAAAGGCTTATTTTAGCAGGGCCACCAATGGCGCCACCAAGAACGGCCCACCGCCAATGCTGGCGGTATGGAGGGAGGCCGGGATAAGAGCGTTTATGCATTTTCGCGTTCAGATAAAACCAATCAGCTTCTGAGTTGAAAAAGAAACGACCATTATTATACTTAAGGTATACACAGCCCAAATTACCGGCGAAATCACCATAAGGATTATTAGTTCGAACTCCGGGAGAGGCGAGAATACCTTCGCCACCAGTGTGCCAGCCATACTGGGCCCATACAATCCCTGCGTCTATTGGCCCGGATTGATATAGCAATCCGTCCATGTTGTTCCATATCCTATTGCTGTTTTGGTCAAAATCCTGATTATAGTACGCCGAATTGGTCATTCCTGGCTGATAGGGGGCATAAGCCACCATCATCCGAAAGGGGCCATACCAGCCTCGTAGCATAATGTGGTCGAACGTCCTGTTTTCTTGACCATTAAAGCCGAGGCCGATTCCTAAAATCATAGGTTTCTTGCCAAGGGAAAGAATTCCCCAGGGCAAATGGACAGACATCCAGAGTGTATTCCAGTAACCGGGAGAAATTGAACGCTGTACACCGTTAGCGTGGTACATGAGATACTGGGACGCCACCATTTCTCCTGGAGAAGTAGAGATTCCTGGTGTTTGCCATTGCCCGATATGGTATCGGCCTCTGACCCGCACAGCCTTGTTGAAGTGGAGGTCCATAAGGGTATCCATGTAAACCGTGTTCCATGAACCGTTAGAACCTGATGTGAAAGAAGAGCCACTGGTGGTCAAATTCTGGTCGTTTCCTGCAAGATTAAAGCCCATCCAGAAGTTCAGAGGAGCAAAATAGCCTGGCCCGTAAGCTGTCGCGGCTCCGGGTGTAATGGCGTTTTGTACAACGCTGTTCATAACAGTAGGCGCCTGACTAGAGCCTGGCACTAACACAGGTGTGACAGTCGCGGGCGTATAGGTGGTCCCGCTACCAGCGTCCTGATCATATGGTCCGAAGAAACCATTTGACCCAGTCTGGCCTCGCATATCGTATTCCCAGTTAAATTGCCCATCCATCGAGAATTCAAATGCGGAGGCGGTTCTATCTGTCACAAGAACGCCCAATCCCATCAGTGCACTCAGAATCCATATCCTCAAACTTTTCATTTCAAAACACCCAAGCCTTATAATGACTAGTCACAAGCTGACTAGCTAAGCAAACATTTCAGTGAGATCCAAAGGATACTCGACACCATCACGATGATGGTTTGGTTAACTCTGTCCCCCGAATCTTATTTAAAGTTACTGATCAGTAGTTTGTTATGCCTATAGAAACATATCTCGCAATAGTGTAGAATGTCAATGAAAAAATAACCTAATATATCCGAACTTGTCAAACGAATAGCACTGGAAAATGTTCCTGCCGCGTGAGGTAATTATTGTTGATATTCTTTATCATGGTATATAATAAAATTAGCAAAAATACGAAATAATTGGGTACTTTAATGCCGTCGCTTTAAATAACTCCCAACCACTGCCGCAAATTCGCAAAAAATGTAAATCCTGTTCACAAAATTAAAACATCCTGGTCCTGCGTTTGAATAATGGCGCGGATAAACACAAATCGGGCTAATCAGTCCCATACCTTGGGAGTCTTGACATCGTGAGGTTAACTATGGCGCCAAGGGCAGCCAAGAAACACTGGTGATTTATTTAGTAAGGGATTCGTGGAACGTTTTATTAAGAAAGGCTTGTTCTGGACCGCCTGGAGTTCGAGCATCAATCTATCTTTCGAAAGGTAGAGTTTTACGAGTCAGATCGTTGCTTTTAGGTCTATTCTGTCTTTGTCTATTTAATGCTGTGAGAAAAGAGGATGAGGGGTAACCCCAGTCTCCCAAGACGCGGGAGCGCGCATTTGCGCCCCGACAAAAACAGTCTAGAGCTGGTTTCAAAAATCACAGCCACCTCATAGTAATCAAAAAACAGGCAATATGAAAGAATCCGGTATAGACGGAGACATTATGTTCGTATCTCACCACAAGACGTCGGAAGGAGCCGAACCAAGCAAACGTCCTTTCGACTTTGTATCTCCGGGCGTATCTATCTTTCATCCGACGGTCCTGTTTCCTTTTGTTCTTTCGGTTTTTCCTGTAAGGAGACAACAGTGTTATCCCTCGTTTTTTGAGTCTGTTTCTCAGAGGATCACTGTCATATCCCTTGTCAGCAATCAGTCTGGCTGGTCTCGTTTTTGGACGCCCCTTACGACACCGAGGGACTCTGATCTGAGCCAGAGTCTTTTCCGCCAGCCTCACTTCCGCGGGCGAGGCAGATTCGATAAGGCTTCCCAGTGGAATACCTTGACCGTCGACCACCACCATCCACTTCGTTCCTTTGCCCCTTTTGGTTTTTCCGACTGCCGCGCCCCTTTTTTTGCAGGAGCGAAGCTCCCGTCCATGAAAGCCTCGTTCCAGTCGAGGACTCCACTGCTATCCAGTTCAGAAAGGAAAGTTCGCCAGATATTGAGCCAAATCCCTTCTTCTTCCCATCGTCTAAGTCTTCGCCAGCAGGTCGCGGGACTCGGATACCTCTCTGGCAAATCCTTCCATCTTGCGCCTGTCCGTAACACCCATAAGATTCCCTCCACAACCATGCGGTCATCAGCTCGAGGACGACCTTTCTTGCGAGGAATCTCCACATTCGGTAACAAAGGGAGTATCTTCTCCCATTGCGCATCAGTTAACAGTTCGGTTCCACGCCTCATTGGATCACCTCCAATGAGGCTCATACGAGAAAACACCATAAAGTACAAGTACTTATTTAATACACCATAGATATCAGTCACATGGCATTTTTGAAACCACTTGTAGTAATGATGGAGAACAAAGCGCTCTCATTTAAAAGCCTCAGACTCAGGGCAGTTCGAAAACGACGACCACAAAAGTTAGCGCTATTCCTAAGTGTCTTGATCAATATGGAGCCCTTCGATCAGAGAATCCGTGACCCCAAACAGCTGGTGAAATTTTGACTGTACTGATCTCGAACAGCTCCTGAGTAGCTCGGTATATTTTGACGCGACCTGCTGTCCTTCCGGTGTTAAACTTGATCCTGTAGGAGTAGTTTTTACCAACTTGAAGCCGCATTGTCTCTCAGCTTCTCTGATCTTTGCCCATACGTTCCGATAGGGTTGTTTTAGTTCCCGGGCTGCTGCGCTTATCGAACCGGTCCTTTTGATGGCCACGAGTATTTTCGCCTTTCCATAACCTATAGCGGGCTTTCCCTGTTCGTTTTCGAGCCAAATTTTAAATCGTAACTTGAAATTCATTAAGTTCCGATCCAAACCAGCCAATCTCATGATCAAAGACCGACACGCGCGTGTCGCGGATGCCGGAAATTTAGACGTGGAACAAAGGGCCGCCTGGACATTTTGTCCGGAAGGCGGCCCGCTCAATCAAAAAGACAAACTATTTGCCCGCAGCGAACTCGTAATATTTTTTGGGATCATCCTTGACGACATATATCACCCTAACATCGTCAGCGTTGAGCGCAGCGGCCTTAGGGTATGTCTTTTTCAATTCTTCGGCCCGTTTCTTCGCCATTTCTACGATCTTGTCCCGCGGTCCGAAGACCATTGCGCTGACGGGACAAGTCTTGACACAAGCTGGAATCTCGTTATTGGTTATCCTGTCAAAACACATTGTACATTTGAAAAGCTGCTTTGTTTTAGGGTCCTGCCGGGGTATGTTGTAAGGACATCCCTCAAGCGTGGCCTTAAAGTTCAGGTCCCTTGTTTTTGGGGTGAATAGGACAGCCCCGGTTTTTTCATCCTGTTTAATCTCACCATTTTCCGATGCTGACATACAACCAGGACTTAAGCAATGGCGGCATTGATCGGTGAAGAAATACCAGTAAGGCTGACCCTTTTCATTCTTACCGTCGTCGAATCGCACCAATTTCCATGTCACAGCAGAAAGATCCTGAGGGTTTTGATAGGATCCAACGTTTTTGGTTTGAGTCGCCGGAAGCTCATTCCACTGCTTGCAAGCAATCTGACACCCTCGACAGCCTGTGCACCGGGAGGTGTCTACCATTATCGAAAAACCTTCTGACATTTTTTATACCTCCCTACGCCTTTTTAACATTGACCATGAAGGCTTTGTACTCAGGGGCCATTGTATTTGGGTCTCCGACATTAGGAGTAAGCAGGTTGGCTGTGGAATCCTTTTTGGATTTTGGGATTAACCATCCAAAAGAGAAAGGCATTCCGACCTGATGAACCGTTTTGTTTGCTACTTTGAACGGGTGAAATCTTGGAGTAACCACGGCCACCATTTCTACTTCGCCTCTTTTTGAAGAGACTTTAACGCGATCCCCCTTCTTTATTCCCAGTTCCTTAGCCAACTCTTCACTCATTTCAACAAAAGCTTCGGGTTGAGCTTCCAGCAACCACGGCAACCATCTTGTCATCGATCCCGAGCACCAGTGCTCAGTTATTGTGTACGTCGTGCAGATTATGGGAAACTTGGGATCATTATGCGCATATTTGTCCAAATCACTGTAAAATACCTTTACAGCGGGGTTGTTAAGCTGGCTTGACATGGGGTTTTTCGTGAGTGGTCCCTCGAAGGGCTCATAATGTTCCGGGAATGGGCCCTCGACCATAGCAGGGCCGAAAATGGAAGCTACCCCGTCAGGCTTCATTATAAACGGCAACTTGCCGGCCTTTTTGTCGGCCATGGGAGGCCATGGTCCATCAGGGACATCTCCGACCCATTTCTTCCCATCCCACTTGAGCAAGGCCCTGCCGGGATTCCATGGATTCCCGCTAATGTCTACCGAAGCTCTGTTGTAGATAATTCTCCGGTTGACCGGCCAACACCAGGTCCAGTTCGGATAGAGCCCGAGACCTGTCGGGTCCTCTTTGCCCCGGCGTGTCATCATGTTTCCGCCATTAGTATAACTGCCGCAGTACAGCCAGTTTCCACTGGAAGTGCTACCGTCATCCTGGAGGAAGGCAAAAGAAGGAACAAGGTCACCTTTTTTGAACTTTTGACCGTTAACTTCTATGTCCTTCAAGAAATATCCGTTCTGGGCCTTGGCCATTTTGTGAGTGTCGAAGGCCCCCTTGTCATCAGTGTAGTCCCATTTTATGTTAAGGATCGGTTCCGGGTATTTCCCACCATCTTTCCCGTAAAGATCCTTAATCCTGGAAAGAATTCGGACTACAATATCGCCATCTGAAACAGCCATCCCGGGGGGTTCCGTCGCTTTGTAGCGCCACTGCACCCAGCGACCACTATTGGTGAGACTTCCTTCTTTTTCTACAGAGTAGGCCGCAGGGAGGAGAAACACTTCTGTCTTGATTTTTTTGGGATCCATGCCGGGACCATGCCAGAATGAGGCGCTCTCATTGTCAAAGATATTCGCTACGACCATCCAGTCCAGTTTGGCCATGGCCCGGTTTGTCTTTGTGGCGTTAGGAGAACTTCCGGAAGGGTTCTGGCTTACAAGGAAGAGTCCCTTTATCTTGCCGTTATACATTTCATCGAAAATGTCCATCCAGGAATAGGTTTTGTCATCATCGACCTTGGGCAGCCATGCATAGCCAAAATCATTTTCTTTAGTGGCATGGTCCCCAAAATAACTTTTTAGTAAACTGACACTGTACTTTGGGTAGTTACTATACCAGTTAGCAGACATAGGGTTAGAAGTCTTGGGGGTAAAGTATTTATTATACTCAGCCAGAGTCTGTAGAGAAGCCTTTCCAATTTTGAGATATCCGGGAAGCAAGTCCCACAAAAGGCAACCATCTGTTGATCCTTGTACGTTAGGCTGCCCTCTTAAAGCGTTTATGCCACCACCTGCAATTCCAATATTTCCCAACAATAGCTGAACTATTGCGCTGGAGCGAATATTCTGAACCCCAACAGAATGATGTGTCCATCCCAGGGCGTACATGATATTACCCGATTTGTCTTTTTGTCCTGTTTCCGCATAGGTTTCATAAACTTTGAGAAGATTGTCCACAGGAGTGCCGGTAATTTCTGAGACCTTTTCAGGAGTGTATCGTGAATAATGCTTCTTCATTAACTGGAGCACGCAGCGTGGATGCTGGAGGGTCTCGTCCTTTTCAGGCAGGCCTTTGGAGTTTTTCGTTATAGTCCAGGTAGATTTATCATATTTTTTTGTCTTTGGATCCCATCCGGAAAACAGACCATCATTGAATGAGAACTTCTCGTTAACTATGAATGGGGCGTTGGTGTAATTAACGACATAATCCTTGAAGAATTTCCCATTGGAAAGAATATAGTTGATCATACCACCCAGGAACGCGATATCAGTCCCTGATCTCAAACCAGTCCAAAAATCAGCTACTGCAGACGTTCGGGTAAACCGCGGGTCAACCGATATGACTTTGGCCCCCCGGTCTTTTGCACGTAAAACCCATTTCATTGATATGGGGTGATTTTCCGCGGCGTTACTACCCATTATAAGAAAGCAATCGCTGTTTTTGAAATCTATCCAGTGATTTGTCATCGAGCCTCGACCGAACGACTCTGCCAGAGCCGCAACTGTCGGGCTGTGTCATATACGCGCCTGATGGTCGACGTAAACTATCCCCATGGAGCGGATCAGAGCATTAAGGGCCCAACATTCGTCATTGTTGATATTTGAACTCCCGATGCTCGCTATTGCCTCAGTCCGGTTTACGACCTGACCTTTGGAATTTTTTTCAACAAACGTCGCGTCTCTGGTAGCTTTGGCCTTTTTAGCGATCTCTGTTACTGCCCAATCCCAGGATTTTTCTTCCCATTTGTCACTAAATGGCGCCCGATACAAAACCTTGGTCAGTCGGTTCGGATTGTTTGCGGTAGTCTGGAATACCGCCGCTCCCTTTGAACATAGAGTGCCTTCGTTGATAGGGTGATCGGGGTCTCCCTCAATATTGATGATAGCCGAATTCTTGGGGTCAGTGGCCACAATTAAACCACAGCCCACAGCGCAATATGGACAAATTGATGTAGTAGTCTTCGCGGATTTCATTTTGTCAATCTTGAGTTCATTGGCGTAAGAGCGCGCTGGCCCAAGATCCAATCCGAGAGAAGCCAACACTGTCCCTGCGCCTACAGCGCCGGAAAGTAGAATGAACTCTCGGCGAGTTACGTCCATGACTGACCTCCTTTTTTACTGTTTGATAGATTCCAAGAGCGGGCTGTCAACCTGGGTTGACAGGTGGAATCCCTAATGTGTTTTGAAGATATTGAAACTGATTACCGCATTTTATGCCTAGTGAGACATAGCCTAGCTACGATTAGCAAAGCTAGCAAGCTATGGTCAATAGCACGCAGGCTCCATCCGGTTAAAGGCCTGTAATTACGATTCAAATTTGTCGATATTGATATGCCATGTTATGACCGATACGGCATAACTGCAATGCGTTTCTATAACTGATCCGGATGAATTACCGATAAGCAAGACAGACATCATAAAAAAAGACAGCCATTTAGGCCATCTATAGTTTGGAAGGATGGATAAGAAGTAAGTTTTCAAACCGTGATCAAATCAATATGCTGGCCAGTCGGCTCTTTGGTTTTAAAATAAGTCACCACTTTATGGGTGGTCCACATTTGAATTTTTAGGGGCGCGTCATTCAACAGGCTCAGGTTACCGGGGATCTTCACAACAAACTAAATAATCAATTTCAAAGTCAGCGATATCGCAATTGCGCTAAATAATAATTATCAAAACCCTGAGCGCCACGCCCCGAACTCACAATTTAAGCTGGACACGGAAACTGGGATACACTATCCAAAATCCGAAACTTTATGACCCTTAAACACAATTGTCTGATTTTGAGGGGTCCCCCCCCTCAAGCCCACTGGAGAAACCGAAACCCTGAAATTATTTCCCAATCTATAACTCGAAAATATTTCCATGAGCCTCGACTACACCGGGCTTATTAACCGGCTTATGAAATTTT
>JAMCYH010000203.1 GCA_023474025.1 Deltaproteobacteria bacterium | reverse complement strand
AAATGTCGCGGCAGGCTTGACTAGAAATGGCAAGAAATTGGTTATTTCTTGAGCTCAGGTATGTCCGAAAACTGATCAAGACACTCGGGATTAGCTAGAGCATCCTTATTTGTTACTGGTTTTCCCTCGATCACGTTGCGAACTGCAATTTCCACCTTTTTCCCGTTCAACGTAACCGGGATGTCTTCAATTGGGAGTATTAGCGCCGGCACGTGTCTTGGTGTCGCATTATCTCTAATTGTTTTCCTGATTTTTTGCTTGAGCGCTTCATCCAGCACTACCCCGGCGGCTGTCTTGACAAACAGAAGCACTCTGACGTCATTGTCCCAATCCTGACCTACGACAATACTGTCAGCTATTTCGTCAAGAGATTCCACCTGCCTGTAAATTTCAGCAGTACCAATTCTTACGCCGGATGGATTCAAAGTGGCGTCGGATCGCCCATAAATTTTAACACCCCCATTTTGAGTGATCTCAACGTAATCACCATGATGCCAAACATTTGGAAAAACCGAGAAATAAGCGGACCGATACTTCTTTAAATCCGGGTCGTTCCAGAAGTAAATTGGCATGGATGGAAATGACGCTGTGCAGACCAATTCACCCTGTTTTCCAAGAACCGGTTTTCCATAGCCATCAAACGCCTGAATTTTCATCCCAAGTCCGCGACACTGTAATTCCCCTTCATACACGGGAAGTATCGGGCAACCCAGGCCGAAACAGGATACTATATCGGTTCCTCCCGAAATTGACGCCAGGTCGATGTCCTCCTTGATATCTCGGTAAACATAACGGAAACTTTCTTCCGCCAAAGGCGAACCAGTGGAACACATTAGCTTCAGGGACGACAAATCGTATTGCTCCTTTGGTTTTAGACCGGCCTTTTCGATGGCTGAAATGTACCTTGCGCTGGTCCCGAAAATCGTCATCTTTTCTTCTTCCGCTAACTTGAAAATTGCGCCCGGATCCGGATAGAAAGGAGAACCATCGAAGAGAATTACAGTCGCTCCGACAGCAAGAGCGCTGACTAGCCAGTTCCACATCATCCAACCGCATGTTGTAAAGTAATAGGTCTTGTCATCACGTCCAAGATCGCAATGTAAAACGTGTTCCTTGAGATGTTGGAGCAGGGTTCCTCCTGCGCCGTGAACCATACACTTGGGCAATCCCGTTGTGCCTGATGAGTACATTATGTAAAGAGGGTGATCAAAAGGGAGTTGTTCGAATGTTATGGACAATCCCCTTTCCTTTGACATGAAATCCTCAAAAAGCGCCGCGTTTGGAATCATACTGACATCGGGTTTTGCCTGGGTATAAGGTATGACGACAACCTTTTGAATACTAGGCAGTTCTTTTATGATTCCCGCAATCTTTTCGAGGCAGTCATGGCTCTTGCCGTTGTAATAATAACCATTTGCCGTAAAAAGGACTTTCGGTTCGATTTGGCCAAACCGGTCCAACACACCTTTGATACCGAAATCAGGGGAGCATGAAGACCATATCGCCCCGATACTTGTCGTAGCAAGCATAGCAATAATGGTCTCGGTCATGTTGGGGACATATCCGGCAACCCGATCCCCCGCTGTGACACCGAGAGCTCTCAAGGAAGCCGCCATGCGGGCCACAGAATCATATAAACCGGCGTAACTGATCTTGCGAACCGGTAACCCTTCGCCTTTAAAGATAATAGCCACCTGCTCATCCCTAAACCTGAGCAGATTCTCAGCGAAGTTCAATCTGGCTCCCTGAAACCACTTGGCGCCAATCATTTCCCGAGTATCTTCTAAAACTGTTTCGTATCGTTGGGAAGCTATGACACCGCAAAACTCCCAGACCGCCTCCCAGAAGTGTTCACGGTAATCTATCGACCATTGATAGAGCTCATGGTAGTTTGATATTGAAAGAATGTATTTCTCATTGACTTTCTTGATGAAGCTCATCATGTTGGAATTTGCGACACGTTCCGCAGCAGGAATCCAAAGGGGTTTCATTTTTTAATCCTCCCTGGGCTTGTAAGTAGCTTTATCGGGCCATGAGCCTGGAATTTTTTGATCTGGCGCTTCCCCAAGCTTCTTTTTTAACTCGTTCAGACCTTTTCGTTTGTATTCGAGACGAGGTTCTTTGGGGATCCTCCGATTTAAGATGGATTCAGATCTTAATCGGCGCCCGATGGTTTTTTCCATCATTGTTCCGAGATCTAAAAGCCTGTCCACATCGATTCCGGTAGCAATGCCCATCTCATCCATCATTACGGTCATATCCTCGATGCATTGCAATCCAACCACGTTTGGGTCCCTATAGTAATATGCTCCTGTACCACTTACAGGGACGCGATCAAGAAAATTTGCCGGTTGGCCTCCTAGCCCGCCCAAAGTTCCTTCAAAAATTTGAATGCCTGCCTGCAATGCAGCCAGGCAGTTTGCAGTTCCCCAACCACGCGTAACGTGGAAATGTGCGATGTGCAATCTTTTGTCAGGGATCGCATCCAGAATCATTGAATAATACTTATAAACCTGATTCGGGGGAGCGCTTCCATCATGATCGGCATGTTCGATATCATATGCGCCGATTTCAAGCCACCGTTTCGTAAACTCAACGGCGTCTTCCAATCTGGTAGGACCTGAGATAGGTGACCCCCATATTGTGGAAACCGTGCCATTCATCTTGATGCCTACATCTTTAGCCTTTTCAATGCAGCGTTTGGCTTCTTCCCAATAAGCGGGCAGGGTCGTCCCCGAGTTGGCAAAGTGATGCTCCTCATCGGTTGAAACCATCATAAGGATTCTGTCGGGTCCCCATCCTTCCTTTCTCGCTGCTATGGCCCGATAAAGCTACTTACAAGCCCAGGGAGGATTAAAAAATGAAACCCCTTTGGATTCCTGCTGCGGAAC
>JAMCYH010000157.1 GCA_023474025.1 Deltaproteobacteria bacterium | reverse complement strand
GGAAAGTTCTGAAGGTCGTCCTTCCATAATATCTCTCTGCATTGAGGCTGTTGAATCGAAACTCAGATTGTCTACAAAAGCCATTGTGGACGCTATCAGCTCGTCTTTTAACATGACATTCCGAGCCCGAGCGACCTTTATGATTTCTTTTGCTGACTCTTCAATCATCCGCCTCGCTTGAGGAACACTACTAATAACTCCCGCAGGGGCTCTTGTAGCCGCGGCGACACCGCTGAAAGCGCATATGAACAGGAATTTCTCCCACATTGCGACATGAATATCTTCTGGTATTTCACATTTTACGCCTGCGCCGAGGAATGCCTCCTGAAGACTTCTCCCACGCTCACTGGGGTGGTTGTTCAGCTCACCAAATGCGACATACGGGTCGAGACCAACATGTCGTATGTGGCCAGGGGCCAGCTTCATCGCCACTATCCGGCACAGGCCACCAAAAACGTGCTCCGGGCCAAGAACCCTGGAGAGATGTGAGGGCGCTTCAAGTCCATTTTGCAGGGGAACCACAAAAGTGTCAGATCCTATCAGTGGCTGGATAGCTTGAGCCGCCTCCGGAACCTGCCACGCTTTGACTCCGAGTATCACTGCGTCTACTGGGCCGATTTTTTTGGGATCATCTGAGACCTGTACAGGCTGGATCACGGAATTACCATCTGGAGTATCCATTTTTAGTCCGTTTAGGGAAAGGGCCCTAAAAGCATCGCCCCTGGCGAGGAAAATCACGTCCGAGTCAGTTTGAGCCAATCGCCAGCCAAAATAACCGCCAACGCCTCCAACCCCGAAAATTGCTACACGCATCATAGACTCCTTCTATTCCTGGATAGATTAAAATCACGCCGAATTTCTGCAACTGATAAAATTGAGGGCCTTCATAGTCATAACGACGTCTCCGTCCTGATTGAGGGCCTCGACATAAGAATAAACAATTCCCCGATCTGGTTTCGACCGAGACCGTTTTGTTTCCGAGACAGTGATTCGCAGTGACAGTGTGTTTCCTGGTCGAACAGGCTTGAGCCAATGCAATTCGTCGACACCTGGTGATCCCAGGCTAGCCACATGTGAAAGATAATGATCAACAAACAGTCTCATCATCAAGCTTGCCGAATGCCAGCCGCTAGCAATCAGACCGCCGTATATGGAATGTTTTGCCGCTTCCGGGTCAGTATGGAATGTTTGAGGGTCAAATCGTTTCGCGAACGATATAATTTCATTTTCATCCACTGTTATGCAGCCAAATTCATGGACTGATCCAGGGACATAATCTTCGAAATAACGTTGATCTATTGAAGTGGAAAAGTTGCCTGGCTCCATATTTATCCTCTCATCCTTTTTGTATATTTTAAGCAGGCTTTGATAGTCCACCTGCGTGTCCATATCCATCAATATACGCTCATCCTCAACACTGACGTTTAAAGCCATATCCTCCTTTCGTGAAAGGAAGCTTTTGAGCCCCCCTGCTTCGTCCCATGACAGGATTTCATCGCGATATTGAACTGAAATAAGTGGAGGGTGTCCACGTTTACCCCGAAAATGGGGGTAGAAAATCAATTTGTCGGAATTCTTAAACGCATTGATAACCTCAGTTATCGTACTGGTTTCAACTAAAGGTATATCCACTGGCATAACAAAAAATCCGTCAAATTCGTTGTCGATTGTCGAGACACCGGCTTTGATGGACGATAACATGCCTTCCTGATAATTCATGTTTTTAATCCATCTAATGCCCATTCGCTTGGCCACGGGAATTAAATCGTCCGCCCGATAGCCTACGACTACACGAATATCGTCAATTCCGGAATCCCTGAAGATCGAAACAACATGTTCCAAGACGGTACTGCAGCCAAATTTGAGAAGTGGCTTGAAAGCGGACATACGTGAAGAAAGGCCCGCGGCGAGAATAATCGCTACAATTTTATGAGGTTTCGAAGAGGAGGGCATTTCCTTAACCATGAGAGAATCCATTTTATACAGATTCTCTCACAATTAAAGCAAAATGACTTGATTCGTTATTCCTGCGCAGAAATCTTTTCGAATTTTACTGCGCAAACTTTGTAGTCTGGAGTCTTGGAGACAGAGTCAAGAGATGTGCCCAACAGGATGTTCGGGTTGGCTTTCATAAAGTGAAAGTCCATAAATATTGAGCCCTCGGGTACGATATCTCCAGGCTGAACAGGAGTGACCAAATCGCCGCGTCGAGACGTGACCTTAATCAGATCGCCATCGTTTAATCCAAACTTTTGCGCGTCCAGATAATTGATCTGAGCCCTTGGTGTTGGGAACTCCCTGTGGAGCGACGGACATCTGCCGGTCATGGTCCTGGTGTGGTAATGCGCAAATCTCCTTCCCGTCGTAAGCAGGAACGGGAATTCAGCGTCTGGTAGCTCCTCGTTGGGCCGATAGTCAATTGCCGAAAATAAACCTTTCCCACGGGTGAATCTCCCCTGGTGCAGGAAAGATGTTCCATTATGCTCCTTGGAAGGACAGGGCCACTGAATTCCACGAGCCTCGATCCGATCATAGCTTATTCCCGCAAATGACGGAGTTAAACTAGCCATCTCATCAAAAATCGCTCTGGGCGAATCGAAATCCATCTGAACGCCTAAACGCGTCCCCAATTCACAAATGACTTTCCAGTCAGGGATGGCGCCCTCGGGCGGTTCCACAGCTTTTCTTACCCGTTGGACTTTCCTTTCGGTGTTGGTAAATGTGCCGTCTTTTTCAGCCCAGCAGGCCCCGGGCAATACAACATGGGCAAGTTCTGTTGTCTCTGTTCTGAAAATATCCTGGACGACAAGAAATTCGGCTGAACTCAAGGCGTGATGTATGTGATGCGTGTCAGGGTCACTCATTACTGAATTTTCACCGAGGATGAACATTGCTTTCACTAG
>JAMCYH010000310.1 GCA_023474025.1 Deltaproteobacteria bacterium | reverse complement strand
CGACTGCGGCTTTCCGATGGCAGGACTATTGGGGCCTGAAGAGGCGCCGGGAGGGGAATTGGAAGCGGGGAAAGAGGTTTGCCTGGCTTTCAGCCCGGAGAAAGCGCACTTGATTAAGATGAAATGACGCTCATTACCCGATCCCAAAGCCGTCATCTTCCATGGAGATTGCGGCGTTTCTTTCACAAGGGTAAAATAACGTATCTTGGGCGGGGGTCCGGGCGCCACAATTTTTTCTGCTTGATTTCCATATCTACCTTGAATATTTTCACGTCGCTCAATTTCCTGTTAATCCTTTCGTTGCGGGGAACATGCAAAGGTTTGACCACTTGTTCTTCAATTCTCACTACCTTCGCGGAAATAATGTTTGTTTCCAACCCTTTCACATACACGCCCCAGTCGCTTTCGTACAGGTTGTCCTCAGGATGGCTTCCCAGAATGCGATTTATCTGCTCCGACTTGGACAGCAGCGAATAGGCCGCAATATAGTCGTTTTTGTTCAGCGCCTGATAGTATTTTTTAATTATTTGCTCCGGCCTGAAACAGAGATATCATTTTCGTTTGTCCTAATTCATGTAAAATCTACTTCTCCGAGGGGAACCAGGTAAACGTTTAATACGTCTATATCTTTCAGGGGTGAACAATTTGAAAAAAAAGATTATTAAAAGAATCGCTGTTATTACTTTTTTTTCGTGACAGGTTTTAGTATTATTGGCTGCTCCCGTGAATCGGTTCCTAATAAAAATAGCCAGACTCCATCCGTTACGCAATCCAATTCTGAGGAAGAAAAAATTCGCATTATCAAAAATATAGAGGAAGCCGGTCCAGGACCATTAACAAAAGAAAATGTATCAATTGCCGGTATTTATATCGGTGATTCACAAGAACAAGTGCTTAAGCTTTACGGCAAGCCAACTGAGAAAAAGATCCTTGAATCGACTCCGAATCCAATGTGGGTTTATAAAGAATTAGGTTTGTCTGTTATATTTGTTCCTGACAAGGGTGTTGTTTACAATGTCAGTATTTCTTCACCTTCTAATTTACGTACAAATACAGGAATTGGAATGGGGGATTCTATCGAAGATATAGTTCGTAATTATGATCAAGTTTATGGATTCAAACCTGATGAAAAAACAAACACTCAAGTTATTTTTGTTACAGGAGTTAATGATTGGGGAACTAAAAGTATTTTATGTTACCCCTCACTAACGATTCGTCTTGAAAATAAGCAAATAGATTATATATCTCTATATAGCCCCAGCCCCTAAGGCAAGACCGGCGCGCCAAATGGAGGTAATGACATATGGTAAAAAAAGGCATTAAGGGTCTAGTTTTGGTTTTTCTTTTTTAACACTTTTTGGCTGTTTGTCTGAAAAAGTTAAAATTATCAAAGATTCAAGCGAAATAAAACCCGGGACATTGACGAAAGAAAACGTTCTCTTGCCGGTATTCATATCGGTGATTCACAAGAACAAGTTTTAAAACTTTACGGCGAGCCAACTTAGAAAGAAATGGTTCATTCAACTCCGTTTCTTGGATGGTATTATGACGATCTGGGTTTGCTTGTAATATTCTATAGAAAGGGTGAGCGAGAACCTATTGAGGAGGGAGGTCCCTATCACCAATATGAGTAAAATGAGCAAATGGAAGTTATTGACTTCATTAGTCATCTTTGTGATTGCAGCGGCTATTAGCGTTTCCGGTTGTTCAAATACGCCGGAATTAAATAGTCCTAAACCCAAACAGACAGAAGACACTACAATAATATCTAAAAACGTTAATAACCAATTTTGGGATAACGTACTCACCTATAAAATAAAAGCTGCAGGAGAAAATTTCTTTACTGTACTTGGGTATTCTAATGTTGAAGAAAAAAAATGGGGAACCTTCAACATCTACACAACCCCACAAACGGTAATATGGTGTAATGGAAAACCTATCCCCTATTCTCAAGCGGCAAACAAACTAAAGGAAAATGATAATTTTGACGCAGTAATACAAAGACAGCAAGACAAGATAATAGCTGAAGAAATTTATGGGCCGGTTTTTCAAGTCTGGGGAAGGATAAAAGAAATATCGGGAAATCAGCTTGCAGTTCAAGAACTAAAATACACTGAAAGTCCCGATACATTAAAACATCCTACCGGACGGACACTATACATGCTATATGATTCAAGAACCTTATTTGACCCAGGCTGTTCTCCGGAAAGTCTGAAACCGGGTGCAATTATTCAAAGTACAGCAAGTGGTTGCCCGCCCGATGGACTGTTGATTCATGGGATATCCATATACACACCTCCTCCCCCTGAGGGGTGGAGGAAGGAATCTCCTTCCTCGGAATGAGGTAGTCAAGTTGATTTGTCACCTCACGACACGAGGTCTGGGAGGTGGAATTGTTTGACGTCTCAGCCGACTTCAATACGATATAATTTTGCTCGTCCTTGGTAACGAAGAATGCCGCCTGGAGAGTTGATCTGTAAAAGAGTTCGTATACCAGTCTTAAAGCCAGGATATCACCGTTTTTCAGCTTCTGGACAATTGTTTCCGCTTTCAAAATAAAAACCCTCCCTGAAATATCAATTGGACAGGGAAGGTTGCTTTCATTATGACGGCAACCTGGCGATCATGGCCCCCCTGTGGCTTTAGACCCCATAGCTTTGCGTCCCCGGCTTTCGCCCGGGTTTGCCCTTTCTTTACTAAATTCTACAAATATATGAGAATTTATTCAATGACAGATATATTTTTCCTTTTAAATAAATTCTTAGCATACTGGTGTATATTACTGAACAATTAGCGTCAAGCTTTTTTTTGAACTAAAGTGAATTTTATGGTACGATGGTGAATAGGAGGGACGTATATGGAAAATTACTATACACCACAAGAAGTAGCCACTAAACTTAAAGTAAAT
>JAMCYH010000351.1 GCA_023474025.1 Deltaproteobacteria bacterium | reverse complement strand
ATTTGGATTATTACGAGCAGGTTTCCTAATTTTGGCTTCCGTATCCTGAATGTATTGTTGAAGCACTTTTTTCGCTGCCGGTCGTTTTTCCAGCTTCGCAGCGTCTTTGTAAGCCTGAAGAGCGGACGCGTAATCCTTCTTGATCTCATAAAGTAATCCAAGAAGCCCATAAGCGTCAGGGTAATCAGGATTCAACTGAACAGCCTTCTTTAGATCGGCAATGCTTTTATCATATTCTCCCTTTTTGGAGTAAGCGATCGCACGGTTATGATACGCGACAAAAAAATTAGGATTATCCTTTATGGATTTTGAGAAAAAATCAATTGCTCTATCCCATTTTTGTAAACGAAGAGCAAATTCACCCTGCTCGTAATAATCCAAATAATCTTGAGCTATTAAGTTTTGGACCATCGCCAAAGTGATGATTGTAACTGTCACTAAAATGGTAGCTCGTTTCAACTTTTTGCAGCCATGACCTTTCTCGAACATTCAATATGAATTTCGCACAATATCACATAATTATCATAAGAGAAACCCTGTTTTTTACACCCAGCGTGTGACTCTAACGCGCTCTCCAATACACTTTTACTGCCATCCCCGACGAGCTTATAGATAATATACCAATATAACTGGCTATTGTGACGTTTTTAATTGAGCGCTTGTCCTGGCGCCATCTGCAAAACATAATGAGATCAGGCTGAAAAATCACCTGAACTTTCTCTTCCTCCGCCGACTGGCCGTCCGCGACGGTCCCATCTTTTTTCAATCCTCATTACAAAACGAAAGGAAATCTAGAAAATGCCCTCAAACGTAAGTGACTTTCTCAAACTGTGGACACAGAGCGACCAGGTTTCAGAGCGCAGGCTGCAAAAATTTCTCCTGATGGGCCTGGACAAGATAGTTCAGGAACAAAGCGACGTTTTATCAAAGATTTCCGTTGGTCCACCAGCGTCAGGGCCGGTAGTTCGCTGGATGGAAGAATGGGGTTATCCTTCCCAAATTTCGGCCACACTCTACGATTCTACACTAACCTTCTCCGGTCGCCTGTTTGGGAGGGCCATCGACGCGGAATCCGTCAAAAAGGTGATCAGGGAAGGGACCATACTCGAAAGGCCTTCCGACGGCGCGCAAGTCAAGGTTAGCGCTCTCAATGGACTTGCAGCTAGTGTTTCGGCATATGGCGGTGGCACGCTGAGTGACGATATCACCGAAACCGTGTGGGATATAATTGCTGAATCATGGTCAGACTATCGTGACGCTGATGATCCGAGGTCTCTGGACCGTGTATTTCGCGAAGTCGGGACTCAAATCCATGCTGAAACCTTTGAAATTCCCAAAACAAGAAAAAATACCAAATACGAAATAGTTGGGGATGAAGTTGAACATCAGATTGGCGCCCTGCTAGACAAGCTCAGGCGTCAGCTCGCCTATGCGGTCCTTAGATCAAGACCGTTTCATGATGGGACCGGGTTTGTTTACGGAAACAAAACTGAAGAATCAACAATGTGCGGTCTTTGCTCGTGGCCTCTGATAACCCAGGCCGAAACCCCCAATCCCAGAGTTTATGTTAACAAGGCGGCGCAGGTTCTCACGAAAGACGATCTCGACAATCTTGCCATGAGCCTGTGGCTGGACGAACAGGCCGATCTGAATAAGGGCGACTGGTGGATAGTGTGCCACCCGTTGATTAGTCGATTCATTCACGATTTCGATATTAGCTACAGAAGGACCGAGCGCTCAGACAGTGGAGTAGGATTCTATGTTGACCACTTTGATTCAAAGATAGGCAAGAGCTTCCCGATCCTGCCGGATCGGTACATGCGGCCGGATACTCTGATGATAGTTAACTTCGAAGCCGCGACATATGGGTATTATACAAATGACAGAATGGACAGAAAGGAAATTTCAACTCAAGGGAGGTATCAGCGTTGGCTCATATCTTTTCAGACTTACGGAGTAGTGGTACGCAACCCCAGGGCCAATATCGGCATGATCTACGGGTTGGCGCACTAGGATAAGGGGCGTTTCCGTTAAGCTCTAATGGGGAGGTTTGGTCCTACTGGAATTTTCTTGGTTGACTTGTCTACAGAAGCTTTGTAACTTAACTGGTGTGGAGGGCGTAGCTCAGTTGGCAGAGTACAGGGTTGTGGCCCCTGCGGCCGTGGGTTCGAGTCCCACCGCTCTCCCCACACCATTTTTTAGCCTCACCATGCGCCCGTAGCTCAGCTGGATAGAGCGCCGGACTTCGAATCCGTAGGTCGCAGGTTCGAATCCTGCCGGGCGTACCAAATAAAAACAATACTTTAGCTTACGAATTCCCGCCTATATTGACTTGTCAATCAAGAGTTTTTCAAAAAAGGTAACAAAAAGGTAACCCGGACCAGTTTTCAAATCCTATTTTCCCCAGTTTGACGCGACTAGAATTTGCGTTAACCCATTGTCGTAAGTGAATTTGTCTATCCTGTTGGTAGGCTTCTGAATAATTTATTTATTTTTCTTTGGGAAACATATTTGAAAGCGTCTGGCTGAATTATTCCATTTAATAAAGACTTCTTAAGCCCCGTTGTGTGGAGACATAACAACACTCCAATACATTGCCGTTCGAGGGTTGGCGTAAATCCTGGAGATCGTCTCACTGGTGGCACGCCCGATAGCCGAAAGGCACGGCATAAGAGCACAGGGGCTTTTATTTTCGGACGTATCCGGATCTTTTTTTTTAATGTAAAACTTGGACTTAGATTTTAACCCCGATGATTTAATGAACGGTGTTGTGTGAACATTTTCGCGACATTTATCTCGGATCTTTTCGATAATTTTTCGGGCCTCTTTCAAAATCCTGGACGGATCGTTAGATGTCAGAGACTCTTGCTGACAAAAGAACACATTCCGTTCACCATATTTTTGGGGTTATAATAATCAACCAGACGCGAAACCACAGGTTACCTTTTTGTTACCTT
>JAMCYH010000096.1 GCA_023474025.1 Deltaproteobacteria bacterium | reverse complement strand
TTCCGCCCGTTGGTAGATAACCCATTCCTGGTAAAATCCAGCAGGAAAGGGTAAAAAGCGCCAAAACGGAAATGATCAGGATAATTTTACTGGATTGATGAGAGAGGAAGAATCTCAGACATTTTATGAAAGTTTCTGAGACGGCGCTCCCGATCTTGTCGAGTACAAGCATCGGTCTCATGAGTTGTTTGAGAATTCCTTTTGGTTCGGTCTGCTCACTCATCCATCGTGAAGCTAACATGGGAACCACTGTAAATGCGTCAAACAGAGAGAGGAAGATTGCTACTGAAATTATGAAGGCTACTGGTCCGAACAATGTTCCAACTTCTCCCTTGAGCATCAAGACAGGCATAAAAACCGCCGCAGTGGTGAGTGTGCTCATAAAAACCGCCATGCCAACTTCTCTGGTACCATCAACACATGCCGCCACTACATTTTTGTGCTCTTCATAACGATGTCTGTAAATATTTTCCAAAACAACGATAGCGTCATCGACGATCATTCCTACTGACAAGGCTAGACCTGCCAGAGACAATACATTGATCGAATAGCCCCCCAGATACATTCCGATGAACGTGCCAATGATTGAAACGGGTATAGATGTGGCCACTATAAAAATGCTGCGCCAGTTTTTGAGAAATACAAACAAGACCAGAAGTACCAGTATGATAGCCTCTACCAGAGATTCTTTGACGACATTTACCGCATCTCTGATGTATACGCTTGTATCGAAAATTTTTTCGAATTTGGCGCCTCTTGTGCCGTAATCCCGCTGAAGACGCTCTATCTCATGATTGATAAGGCTAATCGTATTAAGAATGTTTGCGCCCACCTGATTCAGGACGTAAAATATGATTCCTCTTTTTCCGTTTATGCGACAGTAGGAATCTGGTCGGTTATAGGAATCAAAGATATCACCTATATCAGAGAGATATACGACAGGTTCACCAGGCTTCGAAATTACAAGCTTCCCAAAAGCGCTCGCGTCGAGGAGTTCTCCCACGGTGCGAGTAGTCCATTCTCTGGTTCCCTGAACAAAATATCCTCCACTTTGATTAAAATTTGTTCGATCAATAAAATTTTTGACATCATTAGCGGTTAATCGTCTAGCCTTCATCCGATGAGGATCGAAAACAATGTTCATCTGGCGGGTCAGGTTTCCGTAGTATTCGCAGTCACCGACCCCAGTCAATCTTAGTATGCGAGGGGCTATGTCCTTATCAGCCCACGTGGAAGCCGAGACCAGATCCATGCTTCCTGTGAGAGCGAACTGATAAATGGGGAGGGCGACTTGACTGCTGGCTTTGAAAATCTGGGGAGTCTGAACTGATTTAGGGAGGGTAGTGACCCTGCTGAGGTTGCGTTGTAATTCGGAGGCAGCCAGATCAAGGTTTGTTCCTGGAACATAAAATACGGTGATCTCCGATTCACCGTATAATGACAGGCTCTGCGTATATAGCATATTTGAAACGCCACTGATGGCCTGTTCAAATTGCGTAGTAATTTCTCCTTCCACCTCTTCAGGCGCTGCGCCGGTCCAAAGGGTGGTGATGAGCAATATGGGTTCCTCAGTGTCAGGTTTAAGTTCCACTGTCAGGAAGTTCATGCAAACGTAGCCAAAAACGATTACAAGAAGCACTCGGACTATGACGGTGATGGGATATCGAACTGAGGACTCGGCTATATTCATAAGATTCCAGGTTGAGTAACGTTGCTGTCGAACTATACCTCAACTGCATATATAAATAACAGAAAAGTAAATATTTTTTCGAAAATCGAAAATGCCTCGAAGCATGCGCAAGTGGCGCCAAAAAAAAGAATTGGAACATGAGAAGATGTATATTCGATTAGACGACCTGGAATTTGTCTGACTGGCGTTCGTTCCGTAGTCAACGCTACGCGAATATTCTACCCAAAAAAATCATCATCGGGAGCGACGGTTCGATTCAATTCTTCCTTGTAATAGCGCCACTCCGGCACAAAATTATCCATCAGGGCCTTAAAACGATCGTTATGACGTCGTTCCAGCAGATGGGTCAATTCATGGACTATGATAAATTCCAGGCAATGTAACGGTTTTTTGGCCAATTCCAGATTCAGCCAGATTCGCTTGTCCCTCTGATTACAGCTCCCCCACCTCGTCTTCATTTTCTTGATGCCCCAGTCATTTAGCTCAACCCCAATAACATATTCCCATTTTTCCAGCAGATACGGGACCTCCGTAAGTGCAGATTTTTGATACCAATCGTTAATTACTTTTTCCCGCTGGAGCTGGTTGCTACCGGGCCTGACGTACAGATCAATGTACGTGTTGTCACGGATTTCCACTTTTGGCGTGGCGTCATAGTAAATGACGTTCAGCAGGTACGATTTCCCTTGATAAAGGTGGTTCTCGCCGGAAATGTATTCAAGCTCTAATTGATCCCGCATACCTTCAAATTTCAGTTGATGTTTCTTTATCCAACTGAGCTTTGACACTATGAATGACCTGATGGAGTAGTCGGTTATCCTGTAGGGAGCTGTCACATGAACCTTTCCTTGCGGTGGACGCACCCGTAAGTGCAGATTTTTGATATCTTTCCGGACAACATCAACAACGATGTCTCCGACTACAATTTTATTTTTGAAACTACTCACATTTATCCTGGTCAATCACACTACTGTTTCGAGAACCTGGTTTATCGATTTTTTCCAGCAGGATAAAATGTCGCTCTACATCTGATGTCGCATTCACCAATTCTGAGTGATATTTTCCATATTCTAGCCGTGCTTTCTGAAGCGCATGGTCATGGCTGATCTGTTTTCCCATCTGAGGCAGTTATCCGGAATTTCCGGATAACTGAATCGGGCTGTAATTCTCCTTCTTCAAAAATGCGCATAATGTGCTCGTTAATTGTCCGAACATCTTTCTGAAAAAGTTCCGCCATTACTTTTTGGCTAAGCCAGACGGTTTCATCCATCAAACGAACTTCGATCCTGCTTCGACCATCTTGAGTTTGATAGAACAGAAAATCTCCAGCCGGCCTTGGTTCGACTATTTCATCCGTCTTCGACATCTTTGATTACTCCCGAAGTCTAAGACAGTAGCAAATTCGAAGGCGCGGGTCGAGAAACGATCGTTATGTAAACTTTGAGCGCCTAAAAATGAAAATTATTTTCAATAAATTCAATAACGTGTATCCTTATTTGACACACATCCGAATTAGAATAGGGAAACTGACGATGGCGCCATTTCGACCGTCAGGGAGAAATCTGTTACAGAGGAGGTAACCAATGAAAGTTTTAATAGGCGCAATTATCTTTATGCTGCTACCAGTGGTCGTCCTGTCTTCCGATCGTAGTGTTACCGTCCGCGACCGTTACGGAAATATCGTTGAAACAAAAGATCGACACGGCGATGACACGACTGTTAGGGACCGTTCTGGAAACATTGTCCGAACCGAGGAGTACGACGGGCAGGGCCGAAAAACCATCCGTGACCGTAGCGGAAATATAATCGGGACCGAGGACGTTGATCTATGAACAAGGATGATACTGGTATATTTAGTTGTCGGAATCTGTTCAACGAAAAACCGCAATTCTTTTGTCAGATTCGGTATAAATGATAGACTTCAATGCTTGAGAGAAGTAACTATGGCTAAAATCGAAGTAATGGAAAAAGAAATCTCTGTCCAAACCTGGGACGAAGAAGATTATATCTGCATCACAGATATAGCAAAGTACAAGAATTCAGACAGGACAGACGATTTAATTAGAAACTGGCTCAGAAACCGTAACACCATTGAGTTCTTGGGTATCTGGGAGCATCTTAACAACCCGGATTTTAATTCCGTCGAATTCGACGGGTTTAGAAAACAAGCTGGCCTTAACAGTTTTACATTAACTCCCAGTCAGTGGATTGAAAGAACAAAAGCTATTGGGATCATCTCAAAACGAGGCCGTTACGGTGGAACATATGCGCATAAAGACATCGCCTTCGAGTTCGCTTCCTGGATTTCAGTCGAGTTCAAACTCTATCTCATCAAAGAATTCCAGCGACTCAAAGAGAATGAGCGAAAACAACTTGGATGGGACATTAAGCGGAACCTCACAAAAATCAATTACCGAATACATACAGACGCCATAAAGGCGAACTTGATTCCACCGGAACTAGGCAAAGAACAGATCAACCTCACTTATGCGTCTGAGGCGGATGTGTTGAATGTGGCTCTTTTTGGCATGACTGCGAAGGAATGGCGGGAAAAAAGGCGCAATTCTAAAGGTAACATCCGTGATGAGGCAAATGTGGCTCAGCTTGTCTGTCTATCAAATCTCGAAAATCTGAACGCTCATTTCATCAATGAGGGCATGCAGCAGGCGGAACGTGTGACTAAATTGAACCAAATAGCCATTCAACAAATGAAGCTACTTATTGACGATAGCGCTCTGAAAAGACTCGAAGCGGAAACATAATCGGGACCGAGGACGTTGATCGGTGACAAGATATGAAAAAACGTATCATATTGAAATCCTGGGAAGTTTTCTCGAAATTCCGTTGGGAAGCGCTGATGGCGTGTTCGATCGCTTCCTGGAAATACCCGGAGCAATTTATCGTGGTGAAGGTCTGGAAAGATTTCTGTATGTAAGAGGCCGCAGAGACAACAAAGTCTTGCTCGTGGCTCATGCAGACACCTATTGGGACCGTGAGTACGGCCCCGATCCTGGCCCAACAAACGAAATATCGATCGAAAATGGCGAAATCAGAGCAGTCAATGGTAACTTCGGACTGGGAGCGGACGACAGGGCCGGGTGCGCTATGCTCTGGCTACTCAAAGATTTGGGACATTCCCTGCTTGTTACAAATGGCGAAGAACACGGCCAGACAGGTTCTTCATGGTTGATGGATGATAACAAAGATATCGCTGAAGAGATCAACAATGATCACCAGTTTGTCATTGAATTTGATAGGCGCAATGGAGGGGATTTCAAGTGTTACGATGTGGGCACGGATGAATTCAGGTCTTATGTCGCCAAGAAAACAGGCTACGCGGAGCCTGACCGAAAGGCTACCACTGATATAGTGACCCTGTGTCGTGAAATTGCGGGCGTTAATCTCAGCGTTGGGTATCACAATGAACATAAGAGCCAGGAATATTTGAATATCGCACAATGGGAGCACACGCTTAATGTAGTTAAGGAGTGGCTTTCAGAGCCAAATATCGATAAATTTAATTTGTCGTTTGAACAGGAGTTCGTTTGTTGAAATGTCGAATTTCTTCAATCTTTGGCCAAATGGACTGGATTTTGGAGCAAACCTTGAGTTAAACCTAAAGAAAACAATTTCACCTCGATCGGTCTCCATGATAAGCTCATTCATTGGATTACGGCTGACACACCGAATCGGATAACAATCTTAAGAACAGAAGGCTTTGTAACCATGACCGGATAGAGAGATGCCACATCAATACGGTGATGATTATGCAAGCGAGTTTGGTGCAAAAGCAGACTCGGAAGCTATAGACTACCGAGTTGCTTCCGAGTTATTTTCCGAGGTGTCTCGACCGCTAACCGATGCCAGGATGGTAACCCTAGGTTTGATGGTGAACCGAGGTGGGACCAATGTGCCAAGCCGGGGCGCAGTTCTTCTTTTCGGGAAGAACCGACGATCTATTTTCCCAGATGCTGTAGTTCGATGCGCCCGGTTCCAGGGGACTGGCACAGAACGCTTTCTAGACCAAATTGCAATAGATGAACACCTTCCGAAGATGGTTGAGGCAGCAATCTCCTTCATCGAGCGTCATACCAGGCAGGGGGCGGCTGATCTCCGCCTGCACAGAAAAAGGTTTGCGACCCCCTCTCTTTGAAGAAATTGGCGCCAGCTTTCGGGTAACCCTGTTTTCCGAACCAGTCGCCGATCGAATAGCGCCGGACTGGTATGATCTGCTGATGGCACATCTTGGCGGGTCTAAAGAAATAACGACAAAAGAAGCATCCAGGCTATGGCAGATATCCGACAGAACGGCTCGGACCCGGTTGCGCAGTCTGGTGAATAAGGGAATTCTGGCTGAGATTGGAACCGGTCCTAAAGATCCAAAAAAAACGTACGTATTGAAAACAAGCGCGAGTGTTTCAACTCAACGAGGGTTATAATTGAGGAACAGTTTAAAGGGCACACATTGCGAACCATTGCGTATATAGCTGAAACTCTGCAATATTTGGATCTTGGGCTTTACAAGATGGCCATTTTATATAGATAACCGGCGCTGGAGGTTGTCCTTGAAACACAGCGCCGCAGTTAGGTCAATACTATTCCTTTAGACCCTCCCCCGCCTTGTTTCGGTATTTTCAACCGATGGCGGAATTCTCTTCCCAGTGGGAAAATTTTTTCTACTCCCCCCAAAATAAATTCATTACATACGTCCCCATTTGACACGCGTCCGAATTAGAATACGGGATCTGACGAATTAGCGATGCGTCATTTCGACCGCCAGGGAAAAATTTTTTGCCGCGGAGGTAACTATTGAAAGGATATGAAAAAACTAATCATATTGAAGTTCTGAGAACCTTTCTGAAAATTCCTCTGGGAAGCGCTGATGGTGTGTTTGATCGCTTTCTGGAAATTCCCAGAGCAATTTATCGTGGCGAAGGTTTGGAAAGATTTCTTTACGTCAGAGGGGCTAGACCAAATAGGGTATTGCTCGTGGCCCATGCGGACACAGTTTGGGACCGTGAGTACGGATACGATCCCAGCCCAACGCACGAAATAGGAATCGATAATGGGAACATCATGAAAATGAATACCTAAACATCGCGGAATGGGAAAATGCACTTAATATATGCGGAAGATGGGTGTCTGAAAGAGAATTACCCAGATTCAAAAAGAATTGATTTATTCCATAAGCCACTGTTCATTTTGTGTACGCTGGAAATGGATTCTACAGTCTACAAATATATTTGCTGACGATACACCGTTCACTAATCTGGACGCATAGATATTTATGTGTCCTCTCTATCTCGCCACGAAAATAATTTAAAAATTTCCCGGAACATGTGTCCCCGTTTGACGCATATCGGGGGGATAATCCGACCATCATCACGGAAAGGAGCTCTGACTGATGGCTCAGATGAAGGAATTTTGCGCGAAACTTAGAGTTGGCGCTAGGCAGACTTACGGCAATATGGCGCTCTATTGCCTGCTTTCGGAGCATGAGGCGCCCGTGCGTTTCCTCACCCTGGACAACGCTCTGGCAAATGACGCTCTTGCTATTTCCGAGTTAACCGAAGGCGGTTCAGTCCGTGATGTTAAAAGTTGTCAACAAGTCAGACCAGAACGTGCTTCTTATGGATGGGGAAGAACTCGTAGGCGCCAAGCAGAATCGGGCCTTAAATACGACGATACTGATTGGGCCCAAATCGGAAACCGTAAACTTGAACCTTCGGAGAGGACGGAACTTCATTTCCGATCAGGGGATCGTGTGGGACGAGATAGAGAGAAAATATCAACGGATGTCAGCATCCCCTTCTCCAACCATGGCCATGGCGGACATACTCGAGGGCACAGAAGGATAACGCCAGTTCAGCCCCGCGGGTGTGGGAAAAACGCCAAAACAAAAGACTGGCCAGTCTGTTGCTATATTTATTGGGTGATGGAGTTCACATTAAACATGATGGCCTGGAGGAAAAACCCAAAAATAGTTTCGATACTTCCAGCCCATAGACACAAACTTTGGGAGGAGGCTAACGAAATAGGCGAAGCCTGCGGCCCTGCAAGGAGAGAGCCTTCAACTGACGGAGGAGTGGCTCACTCAAGTCTAGGGAAAATATGCCTCGTAGTACATTAGCTTTCGACAATTCCGTGGGCACCAAGGACTTGGATAAGTTAATGGTAAAAAATCGCTGCAGCCGTTTTGCCCAGAAAACAGAATCCTGGCTCCTCAATCCAAACCATAAGTCTGAAAACCAAAGCATTTTTGTTCGCTCACCGTGTGATGAGATTAGGAATAGGCCTTTCCATGATGACGATTAGAATCATCAGAATAAATCAAATGTTTTTAAGAGTTAGCAACGCTGGACGGTTAAATCCTTCTTGTGTAAAAAACGCACTGTATTTGGGTAATCTTTTCAAATGATCCTTAACAGAGCTAACTTGTTCAGACGGAGCTATTACTTTCGACATCAACTTGGAATCATTTTCGGAGACTCTCAAGACCAAATAATTAGCGATGGCGCTGAATACGGATTGATCAAAGTCCTTAGCCTCTTGAGAAGCCATAACGAAGGCTATCCCAAACTTTCGACATTCTTTAATCATTCTTGGTATCAATTTTAGCTTTGCAGCCCGGTGCGCCTCGTCAAAAATGATAGCGTGAGTGATTCTGGAAGTTGGACCTCTTTGAAACATCCTCTGATAAAGGTTGAAAAGAATGAAGGTTGAGAATGCACTCTGCAGTGTTTCGTTCTGAGTTTGGTGTATACGAATGACAGAAGTTTTTTGAACATCCAGCAAGCTGTTCGCTCCGGAGATATTATTAAAAAAATCATAATCATTTAATTCACTCAATCTCGTAATTAATCCAGCTTCCTTTTTCTCGGAGCACAGAAGGTTGTCATAAAATGCC
Source organism: Deltaproteobacteria bacterium (assembly GCA_023474025.1). Lineage (GTDB taxonomy): Bacteria > Desulfobacterota > Desulfomonilia > Desulfomonilales > Desulfomonilaceae > CAJBEZ01. The sequence goes on along the minus strand of JAMCYH010000096.1, from coordinate 6,910 downwards.
TGAAATTTGGGAACAGGAGGTCTGTTAGATTTTCCGTCGTATTCGGCCCATCCCATATCTGTGTAACTTTTTTTCAAACATTCCCGTAATGATCCCAACTGAATGTCCCCTAAATCTGGAAAGATGGCTCTAAAAACATCGCGAATCATGCTAACATTATCAACATAGGCATGGGCTGTGTTCCCTATAACCTCCAGGGGATTAAAGCCTAGCCCTGCATAGTCAACGAAGTTAATATTTCCACCAAGTCTCTTAAGCAGCATTTCATCAATGTCTTCGTGATATGAGAAAATGGCCGGATGAATGTTTGCCTCGATCATCTGTAAACATAAATTTAGTAAGCAAGTGGTTTTGCCCATCCCCGGCAGCCCAACAATCATAAGATGAGGGTTACTTCTGATACTAATGTTCCACGATACCTTGTCCTCTTTGAAGTCAGAATGTCCCAAAATAACTTTGGTGTTAACGTCCGACTGCTTTTTCGAGTTTTGGGACGGTAATTTTTTTGGTTCTTTTCTTTCGTCCAAGTTTCCGATGTTTGTATTAGCTTTTGGAACAAGCTGATATTTTTCATTTGAATCGTCAGTTTGGTCAAATGGAATGTAGCTTGGGACAGGGGGAATAGAATTGGGACCAAATAGCCAAATTTTCTTTTCCTCAGATGTCGAAACATTAGAGACGTTGACGGCTAGATACTCCGGACAAAAGATGTAACCGCGATCTTGATCAAAAACTTCTTCATTTTTTTGAAGCAAATATTTTGAGCCTTCCCGCAGCATCTTTTTTATTTCTCTGGAAATTCTGTCGTAAGCTTCTTGATCAAGATTATGCCTGAGTCCCTTTTCGGCGTAAAAAGTTAATATTCTAGCCAGATTGCTTCTGTTAATTGCTTTGGTAAATTCAGGTAAAGTATCACCATACATTTCGTTCCATTTTATGCGAGATACCCTTAATTGATTGTAAATTTCACGAATTATCTCGTTACTACGAGCGGTTCTGAGATATCTGCGATACTTAATTTCAATAAAGTTAAAAAGAAATCCTCCCCTTGAACTTATAGTAACGTAAAGTAAGTCAGATCTAGTTTTGTCCGTGCTGAAGCTATCCAGTTGTTGACCTAATAATTGTGGAACATCATCGATTGGTATAAAAAACCCCTTTTTCAGAGAAGGCCAAATAACTCCATCTTCCATATTGTCAAGACATTTTGCGTTGGTGTAAGCTATGGCAACCATTTCCTGAGCGACGTTACCCCCTGCTGCGAGCCGCATGGCAAAACGGCCACTCAGACTTTTCAACTGGTTCATCAAAAACACACAGTTGCGTGGGCTTGAACTCACACCCATCGTGGCAAGCGCTTCATCTAGCAACACCGATATTTCTTCAAAATTGCTGGTAGATGTAACCAACTGTAAAAATCCCATGTCATCACGTTCAGGCACGCATTCAATGATATAGGCGTCATAAACATTGGATTTTTCTTTGGGTGAGTCAAAATATTCTATGCCCGCGTTTCGATCAATCGTGACAACCCAGTCACAGAGACTATGCAGACGAGCAACTGACTCTTCTTTGTCTGGAGTAACCGCAGTGGAAAGAAATGGCCAAGACTCAAAGTCGTCACTCAAATTAGCTGCCGTCAACCTTAGAATATAACGGTGGGCCTTAAGCAACCTGTCTGTAAGTGTTCGAGTTACTGGATGTTTTTCACCGTCAGCGTCTAAGCCAACTAAAGTCCTCCAGTTTGGCTCCGGGCGGGATTGAAAAAGTCTCTTTCGATTCAAAACAAGGCCGTATACTTCTAGTGGATCATCCTGCAACTTGAGTTCACTCGCACTAACAGTCTTAACTGAAGAATCAAAAGTGTCAAAAGCGATAGCCAAATGAGCTGTAGAACATGGAACGCTGCCATTTCGCTTGGCCCAAACAAGTTTTGGTCTTCTAGTACCTGCGATTGAGTGTCTGTTTTCGGTAATCCATCTATCCTCGCGAGCGCCAGCTGCAACTCCTGTTCGACTAGACTCAACCACAGAAGAAAAAAATTTCCCTACAATAGAGTTGTTGTCATTGAAAGGAAAAAGCTCGAGAACAAATCCCATATCTCTTGGGCGCTCCAATTCATCATCGTCATCAGGGTCGTTCTCGAAGGTTTCTAGCGCTTTGCCTAGGGCACGTCCAAGTATCATGGAATCGCCGGGGTGAAAAGCATGAATATGTAACGTGTCGTATTTTGGGTGAAGATGAGCATACCTAATCACTTCTCCGGACAAAGACGCAGCAGTTGCCTTAGCGACAGACTGACCGACGTATTGTTTTCCATCGGCTAACGCCCTTGCCATCATCGCCACGCTAGCCTTAGGCTCACGGTCATCACCCGACACCATGGCGACGAAATAAAAATTCAGCACATCTCCAAATATGAATGATTTGCCGGGTTCCGTTCCAGGCAAGAATGCCGGGAAGTGAGTTCCGTCAACCATTTTGATTACTTCTCTGATCTCACTAACACTCATTCTAAGGTCATATCGAGCGTATCTGAGAAGCATGTCATATCCCATATGCCAAGCCATCCTAACAGGATGAATGGGCAAAACAATTAATCCCAGAGTTTGATTATTGATGGACTGAACTTCGACAGTACCTGCTAAGGCCACGGAAGGCTGACATTTTTCGGTAACTTCAAGCCAACTATTAATGTATTCTTCAAAGCCTTTGTCAGGACCATAAATTACACCTAACATACCCTTGCCTGAACTTAATGTTTTGCAGACTTTTTTGGATGTCTGACATATTTTTGACCAGGCGTTGCCGGAACAATCTCCCAAGATTTCAATAAATTCAGGCTCTCCGACCCTTTCCCCATCTGACCTAATTTTGATTCTCCACCGGCCTACAGCCCCATCTCTTTTAGCCCAATCTTTTTCAATGGTAGTTACCAGTGGTGGGCAGAGCACTTTTCCAGACTTCGGCTTGCATCGTATGGTAATGTAACCCTTCTTGTCGTGCCCGTAATGCTGGCTATTATCATGCTCCCGCATGATTTTCTCGAAATCCTCACGAGAATCAATTGATATGGCCGCTTCTATCAAACTTCTGAATTCGTTTGCTGAACTTGAAACAGCTTTTTCTTCGGCCGTTCCACATCGCAATACGAAATCCTCGGTTTCAGCCTCTATTTCCCGGTCACCAATCGCTCTTACCCTGACTCGGGCCTCAAATTTTGAGTCATCATCTACATTTTCAAAATCGTCAGTCGTAAATGTTATTTTTTGTGGATTTGTTACTGCATGGCCAATGCGTTTTTCTGCGAGCGTCTCACCCCCTGAAACGACCTCAATATTGTATTCGCATGATCCTTTTGCAAGAGTTTCTGGGGATGTCTGCCATCGTATTTCAATTTTTGATGATCTTGATTTTTTTGTGGCATTTCTGTCGATAACGAACTCAAGCATTTCACCATCCTGTAACTGAGTGAGTCCGGACCATGCTGCCGTCTTCTTATTCACAGATCTCCAAGGCACTATTTGAATTCTTTGAAGGTTTTCAAGATCAAAGATTCCAGGGTTGAGTTGATTTAACCATAAGTGTGGGCTTGCTGTGAGGGTCTTGGCTGATTCCCTCCACGGTTTGGCCGATGAGCGACTCAACAAATCCAATAAATCGAACTTCTGCTTTTCGTTTGCGTCATTCAGTAAAAGTTCATTGTAAAGGTTTGTTGCCGGAATGTTGGTCGTGGATGACAAAAAGAGTTTCTCTACCATCTTGGCCGATTTGTCCAGTTCATTCTCTTCGAGTTTTCCGTCGTGTCTTACTGGCCACAGCCCAAGATATCCGAGAGCGGCTCCCACGGATTTGAGTTCAGAGCACTTTATATAGAAGTTGAATATCTCAAACGGTGATATGTGCTTTCTACCAGCCAATTTTCTGGCCTTTTCAACAGCTTTCTTTGCGACAGTACGTGAGCCCCGTTCAAGACTTTTCCTGGCCATCTCATGAGCTTTCTTATAGAAGACCGATTCCTTGATTTCCCTTCCTGCACTGTATATGCCGTCCATACCAGCGCCCGCGGACTTTCTATCAACAATAAGTATGGTTGGTTCATTTTTATTTTCCCGCATTTCTACTGCCTGATCTGTAGAAATAACGGCACCTGGAATGTCTCCACAATCTCCTACACCGTACAGCTTCCAGCACCCTAAATCGATGCCATGAACTCTACAAATACTTGTGATCATGTGTGTTTCAAAAAAGCAGCAATACGCAAGAGCTCCGGTGAAAGAGGGGCCCAATAGTTCAGTGAAAGCCTGAAAGATGATTTTCAGATGATGATCATTCATGTCAATCCCCTACTGCCCTGTATCTCTGTTTGAGGCGTTTCATGGATTCTGCATCATTAACCCCCATCATCAAACCAAGATCACGTAGTCTCTTTTCAAGGATGTGCTTGTTGCGGTCGAGCAGTTCGGATGCAATTGACATGTCGGGAGGAGAATCGTTGATGTAAAGACCATATCTGTTTCTTAAAATGTTGATGAATTCGGGCAAGGATAAAGGAGTATCCCCTTTTCCTCTAGCAGCTTTTCTGCAATGGCGGTGAACCAAAAAATCAAGCATGCTGTTGGTTAGAACGATTGACCGAGCATCTCCTTTGGTTTTAGCTCCCTCACGATTTTTTCTTCTAGTTGGTCTTTTTCTGCTCAGCCCATGAGGGCTGTTAAACATGGTAAGTGAATCAAATGCCTTCATGAAATGTTTTTTGCGCATATCTTCCGTGACCAAGTTAACAAGTCCGTCTGCCAATCTAATTGCCGAGTCGGGTTGTCGCGATCTTAAAAGTTGAGCTACGTCATTTCGATAGTCATTTTCATCAAGTTCATCCGCCAATCTTGAACACTTTTCTTCTAGATCATCCTTTATTTTTTCAGAGCAGGGATGGTTGTCAGTTAGTATTTTCCCAAGCAAATTAATAAATTGTGTTCCGTCAGGACTTTCGGCAGGTAAACTATATTTTAACCGCCTGTCATAATGAGCTTTTTCAGCCAAGATTCTTAAAAGCATCAAAATGATTGGGAATCGGTCATGGATCTTGAGCATGTTTTGAACAGAGTCTTCGGCTACATCCCTTAATTTTTGATCCATTCCTACTGAACAATCAACAAAAAAACTCCAGGGCTCTTGTGATTTGAGCGGTGGCAGTTCTCCTGTTTTCTCCCAGCTCAGAAGCATCTTGAAAGTAGCCAAATAAATTCCCGTGAAACCCAAACTCAAGCACGATTCCAGCATTATCGAAAATGCTTTCCTGGGCACATGTGATCCATATGCTTGAATAAACACATTAATGTCTTCCTTAAAATCTTTGGTCGCTTTAGCAGCCAGAGGTTGTTGAGTTGGTATGTCTTCGAATTCACCTCCTCCTCGTGCCTTGCTCGGCGATTCTTTGCACTTTTGGGCTACTCTTATTAAGGCTAGTTGATCGAGCCCCACATTCGAAGCAGTATCGTCCATGTCGCCAAAAACGTCCGATGTCATGTTGGACCGATGCTCGCCTCTTATTTTCATCCCTGGGCTGAATAGATCAAGCAAAAGATTTTCTTCAAAGGATTTCGCAAAAGGGAATAGCGACTTGTTCTTTTCATCAGTTATTCGGCTTGCATTTGGAACTCCTGACAAAATTGAAACCAATAATTCAGGAACGTACCTTAAATGACCGACGTGTTCAGGTAAATCAATCCAACTGGCCAAATAGTGAATCGGGAATACTCGTTGTATCTGCTGGTGACGTCCGCGTAATTTTTTTTTGTTTTCAAAGCAAAAAGTTAGCAACAGATCTCCAAGGATAGCCTGTCCAACGTTAGAATTGAATCCCGAAAAGAAAGACTCCTCTGAAATAACCTTTGAGGCTACACTCTCGATGGTTGGTTTAGAATAGCCCGTGGATTCTTTCTTACCAAAAGTAGACGCAAACTTACCCGCTCCTCTTCTTTTACCCCAACGAAACATATAAAAGACTGCTGTCAACACAGCGCCCATGTCGAAACCTTGCGGTGTAAGTGGCAGAGCATTAAAATATCCCGTGACCCAAATTTTTTTGGTAGTTGCCGGGGTTAGAACATGTTCAACAATCTGTTTCGGTGTATCCATTTTTAACCCTCGTATACCCTGATAGGAGCAAGCCTCATTTGTTGGACTCCACCATCTACATTTATGGATAACTTAAAGATAGACTGATCTTTCATCGGATTCCATGCAAACATTTCTCGACTATTCTCTTGAGCTAACCTTTGTGTAAATATATCCAGATTAGCAAAAAGGTCTCCAGATGCAGCGTCTGCAAGTTGAAAACCATCTTCAAGCTCAAGCAGTACGTGGAAAAGATCGGCCCCAATCAAAAGTTCCTCTGTCAGACCATCCGCATATTCGTATTTTAATACTAGGTGAGTATGAAGCGTTTCGAGTCCTTTTGTTTTTATTGGAGATTGTGCCCCTAGAGAAAACCTCTCGAGAGGTTTTTCAACCCAAAAATATGTTTCGGTAGGGGTCCTTGGGGTTATTTTTAAGGGACATGCCAAATCGCTAAAAGCTTTGCCTGGAAGATCCTCAAGCCTGGAAATACCCATACACAGATCTCTGCACAGTTCCATTCTTTCCCTCTCATTCATCACAATAACGGTTTGGAACCTTTGGAGGTGTTTGCCTCTGGCTAAACCAAAATCATTGTCAATTGATATTTGTCTGATCCATTCTTGCGACCACTCGAAATAAGCTTTCCGTCGGGATGATCTTATACCATTTCGCCATTTAATTTATCACTTTCAGATATTCGAAGTCTGTCATTGAGCGAAGTCTTTCCGGGTCTTGTTGTAGTTTGCGCAATCCTTCGCAAAGGGCCCGCTCTACTGCGTCAATAGAT
>JAMCYH010000080.1 GCA_023474025.1 Deltaproteobacteria bacterium | reverse complement strand
AAAGAAAATTCAAATTAAGCCAACCGGCACGGCCCAGGTTTGCGCTGATAGAGGCAGGGATCTTTTTACGAGGCAGATTACAGCGCCGGGCCCTAAACGCGCGCCATGTTTTTCAAGCGTGCTAAAACTCCTGGCAATCGCGACACTGGGGGATGCCGTCTTTTTAAACTCCAGCGGATACACAATTCCATCCGTGAAAATTACTAGATCTATTTCCTTTTGATCCTTATCCCTGTAAAAGTAGAAGGGGGCATCAAGACCGCTGTGACGCCAGCTCTTGAGCGCTTCGCCCATAATCCAGGTTTCAAGGATCGCCCCAGACATGGCTCCCGCTTCAAGTGTATCTGGAGTTGACCACTCGGTTAACCATGCGGCCAGGCCAGTATCCGTAAAATAGATCTTTGGCGATTTCACAAGCCGTTTTGTAACATTCGAATGATATGGCTGGAGCAAATATATTACGCCAGAAGCCTGTAAAATGGAGATCCATCGCTTCGCCGTATTTGGAGCCACATCGGCGTCACGGGCCAGTTCAGCCACGTTAAGAAGCCGGGCTGTTCGAGCGGCCGTGGCTCGAAGGAATCGCAAAAAGGCCGTTTGATCTCCTACCTGCGCCAGGTCGCGGACATCCCTTTGAAGATATGTCTGTGTATATGAACTGAAAAAGAGACCTCGATCGACATTTTCATCCAGAGCAATCGCGGGGAAAGACCCTCGCCATATAATGTGATAGAGTTCCTGCAAGGACATTGTTGCGGATAAACGCTCTCTTTGTGTGATAACTTCAGGTGATGGGACAAATGGCGTGGAAAGAAGCCCCTGGCCGATGCGTTCCCATCTGGAGAGGCCAAGTAACTCGACAATTCCGACACGTCCGGCCAAAGATTCGGACACTCCCATCATCAAATGAAATTGTTGGGACCCTGTCAGCCAAAACATGCCGGGCCTACGATTTTGGTCAACTTCCATTTTAATGTATGGAAGTAATTGGGGGGCATACTGAATTTCATCGATCAGGACAGGGGGAGGAAAACGTTGCATGAAAAGAGCCGGATCGTTTTTGGCCAGGGTCAAAATCAACGGGTCATCCAAAGTTACGTATAATCTCTGATTTTTTCCAAGATGCTGCAGCAGAGTGGTTTTTCCGACTTGCCTTGCCCCGGTAAGCAGCATAACAGGGAACTGTGAGGAAGCCTTGAGGAAGAATGTTTCGATGGTCCTGGTTAAGTACATGGATCACCTGTCGTCTATAATGCTTTTCGGTTGCATTATAGACGACAATGTCGTGTGGGGCAAGTTTTTGTACGCCTCATTGACCAAACGCGATGCTACCGGGTGATGGTGGGAATAGGGCAGAGCGCCAATTACCCCCGGTACCGGAGGAGTAGATACGGCGAGATGGCCCAAAATACGGCGATGATCCCCGGCATCGGAATATACCCTGATCAAGCCGCCCCCCATCCAACCCCCGGCGCTACCGGGGGCTAAGATACAGTGCCCCCGATGGAGGCGCTAAATCATTGCTATCTAACACATCGCGTAGGGTGGCCTGTGGCCACCATTCTTAAACTCAATGTCATTTCGACCGAAGGGAGAACATCCATGGCGCCGCTTTGTAGCAACAAGCTGCCTGGTTAGATCTCTCCTCGCTTCGCTTGTCGAGATGACATGGTTTTGTAATGACGTAGCGCGGCCGATATTAACCCGAACGGCGGCCACAGGCCGCCCTACCAATTCACAGAGATGACATCGTGACCATATCAACCATATTAATTTCCGGGATTCTCTTCCAGTTTTGCCAGATTGGGTAAAGACAACCGCCAGTGGATGGCTGCGAGGCGCAAACCAAGTGTCACTATGGCTCCTCCCACCATTGCCCCCGCGTCCGGTATTCCTATTTCCAGAAAAATCAGATAGGCCGCTCCACCCACAAGGCAAGCTGTTGCGTAGATTTCTTTCCGGAAAAACAGGGGGATCTCTCCGGAAAACACGTCTCGCATAATCCCACCTCCGGATCCTGTCAACATCCCCATTGTGACCGTAATAAGAGCATTTGCGCCGAGAGACATCGCTGTCTGGCATCCGATCACATTGAACAGGGCTAGCCCGAACGCATCAGCTATATTCAAGTGTTTGAAGGGAATTTTTGCGAACTGGCGCAAGCTCACATACGTGAATGTCAAAACACCAGAGATGACGGCAATCACTAGACATGTCGAGTCAGTCACCCAGTTGACAGGGTGAATCCCGAGGCAGATGTCACGTAAAGTGCCGCCACCTATGGCGGTCAGAACGGCGGCCACCACAACGCCGAACAGGTCCATCCCCTTACGCGCAGCGGCAAGGGAGCCTCCCATCGCAAAAATAGCTGTCCCAAGAATATTAAGGTAATATACCATGTTAAGCGACACTCCTTATTTGATACTTAGCATTTTCCCTTGACATTTTCTAGATAACTACTATAAGATGCCAATAGAACAGTATAAATAGTTGGATAACAAGTTAAAGTAAATTAGGAGGTCCTGTGACATTTCAGAGGATCGCTCAACGTATCGAACAGCTCAGAAACGAATCCGTCGACTTCCTCGCCCGGATTTGCTCCATTCCCGCGCTCGGACCAGATAATGGCGGGACAGGCGAAATGGCCAAATATATCGCTGTAAAGGATGAAGTCCTGAAAATAGGCCCCGATCAGATCATCGAAATCCCGGCGCCTGATGCTCGCGTTCCTGATGGGGTCCGGCCAAATCTTCTAGCGATCTTCAAAGGCAAGGATTCTTCGAAGACGTTATGGCTACTCAGTCACATAGACGTTGTGCCGGTTGGCGAGCTGCGCCTCTGGGACCACGATCCCTTCAAACCCCATGTTGAAAACGGCTACTTGTTCGGCCGCGGCGTGGAAGATAACGGCCAGGCTCTGGCGGCAAGCGTTTTCGCCGCACGCGCCGTCAAAGAAGCAGGGGAGTTCGGTAT
>JAMCYH010000228.1 GCA_023474025.1 Deltaproteobacteria bacterium | reverse complement strand
AGTTCCTGAATTTCTAGTGTTCGCGCCGGAGGGGTTACTATCAAGCTCTCGCCTTGTCGGCTGATTTTGTGCCACGAGGGAAAGAGAAACGGATTCTGGTAAACGGTTTTTGTCCTATATAAAAGACTGTCAGCCTCCAGTTTGGTCTCGTAACCCCATTCGGAGAATTTTCGCCCGATAAAATCGAAGAGTTCTAATGAAGATATGGTGTCATAGACAAATTTTTTGGAAAATTTGACGGAATTAGTCGTGTCAGGTTCTGCGGACCAAGACATACCTTCGTAAGCGAAACCACAGCTAGTTAAGGCGCTGATGAGCTGTTGAGCTTCGTTTTCAGGGAGGGTTATCCCGGCTTTCAATATTTCTAATTCAACCCATTCAATTATTCCTCGTCTTAGAAATTCCGTCGCAAAGCCACTATTTTTTGCCCAATCTGAGATTGCGAGCTTCATTATGTCAACTTCATGGTTGCCTATTTTTGACCATATCAAAATGCCTTCGATGCTGCCGCCTTTTTCGAGAATCAACAGGCGTGAGTTATGAAGGTTGGCCATATTTATGTGGCTGAAGCCCAAGGTTTCCAGGGAAACCCTAACATGGTCGAAATTTCTTCCTGAAATTGATCTGATAAACGATTTCATGGCTGTGGCCTTGCCGGGAAAAGAGAACTAATATTGTAATTGTTAAAATTTAAACAAAAAGAGACGCAGTTGAATAATATTTTAACTGTACGGTAAGTTCAATCTGGAACTTTGATATAATATGACTCTGCTGTTTTGGCATAGTGGAAAATTTCCCGGGAAATAAATTGGCCTGAGCATTTTCACTAAATCTTGGAATTGGATTATTAGGAGAATTTGATGAATGATTTTGCGGTCCCTTGTCTTGTCATAGGCGCTCGCGGAATGTTGGGCCATGATCTATGTTTGGCGCTGAAAGATGCTGGCGCCAAAATCGTCGAAATGGACATCCCTGAAATAGATATTTGCAATTTATCTTCGGTTAGAGCCATTTTCCAGAAAGTAAGACCAAGATCGGTCATTAATGTCGCGGCATTTACAGATGTGGATGGATGTGAAACCCAAACAGAGGCGGCTTTCAGTGTAAACGCCATTGGACCGGAAAATCTTGCTATCGTGGCGAGGGGATCGGGATCATATTTGGTCCACATAAGCACTGACTATGTATTCGATGGCTCTAAAAAGGAACCATACAAAGAGGATGATCCAGCTAATCCTTTGGGGATATATGGAAAATCCAAATGGGAAGGTGAAGTCAGGTTAAGGAAAACGCTTTTGGACAATTATTGTATTATAAGAACTCAGTGGCTTTATGGAGCAAATGGAAAGAACTTTGTGGACACGATAATTCGAGCCGCAAAAAGGAATAAAATTCTGAAGATAGTAAATGATCAGCTTGGATCACCTACATATACGGTCGATCTGGCCATGGCAATTGTAAGGCTTTGCCAAATGCAGGCAACTGGAGTTTTTCATGTGACAAACAAAGGAACAACAACATGGAGCGATTTCGCGGCAAAGATTTTGGAGTTTGTTGGTTTAACCAACGTCAAGATTGAAAATATAACGACGAATCAACTTGGTCGCGCGGCTCCTCGTCCTCTGTATTCCGTCCTGGACAACACGAAATTTGAGAATCTTACAAGCATGAAAATGCCCCTTTGGGAAAATGCTGTCGAAAAATACCTTTCTGGAAGGACTGTTTAACAAATGAAAATGACATTATCTGAGAAAATCCTTGCAGCTCACGCCGGTCTTGAATTCGTTAAGCCTGGGGAATTGATTGAAGCCAGTGTCGACATAGCTTTGGCTAACGACATTACCCTGCCTTTGGCTCTGAAACCCTTTAAAGAGGCGGGTGGAGTTAGAGTTTTTGATAATTCAAAGGTAGTCGTGGTGTTGGATCATTTTAATCCAGCTCAAAGTATTGATTCCGCTATGATGCTTTCAAAGTGTCGTGATTTTGCCAAAGAGATGAAACTGATAAACTTCTTTGATCTAGGCGCTATGGGAATTGAACACGCCCTTCTTCCGGAACAGGGTATAGTTCGACCAGGAGACTTAATAGTCGGAGCCGACAGCCATACATGCACATATGGAGCTCTATCAGCTTTTTCTACCGGAGTCGGCAGCACTGATTTTGCTGCGGCCATGTTAACCGGTAAGTGCTGGTTTAAGGTTCCTGAATCCATGAAGTTCACGCTTAGCGGGACCTTTGGAAAATGGGTAAGTGGAAAAGATCTGATCTTAAAAATCATTGGAGACATAGGAGTGGACGGCGCGTTGTACCGTGCTATGGAATTCTCGGGAGCAGGCGTTTCCAGTCTTACGATGGCCGATAGGCTAACCGTCGCGAACATGGCCGTGGAAGCTGGGGCCAAGAATGGTATTTTCCCTTTTGACTCTGTCACTAAAACGTATGCGGACGAACACGGATCCCGTCCCTATAACATTTATATTTCGGATGATGGCGCTCAATATTGCGCAGAGATATCGATAAAACTTGACAGTATCGAGCCGATGGTTGCCTTACCGTTTTCCCCGGAAAATGTTCGACCAGCTTCAGAGGTAAAAGACATGAAAGTAGACCAGGTTGTCATAGGCTCATGCACCAATGGAAGAATTGAGGACCTGAGGGTAGCGGCATCGATCCTGAAGGCAAGAAAAGTGGCCAAAGGCGTGAGGCTTATAGTCCTTCCAGCGACACAAAACGTTATGGTTGCGGCAATTAGAGAGGGATTGCTGGAAACCATCATTGATTCCGGAGGCATTGTGTCGACACCAACCTGCGGACCATGTTTAGGTGGTCATATGGGCATATTGGCGCGTGGGGAACGCGCTATTTCAACTACTAACCGGAACTTTGTGGGAAGAATGGGCCATCCTGAAAGTGAGGTTGTTTTGAGTTCTCCTGCGGTAGCTGCGGCAAGCGCTATTACCGGGATCGTAACTGATCCCGGGAAAATTTGACGGTGAGTTTTTCCTGATTATCACAATTATTTATCCAGTTCTTTTTTTTTCAGTTTGTTTCAATTTTTCCAGATTTTTCTGGACATAAAAGTAAAAAATCAGTTAGATTTGAACAATCATATTGACCATGATTTTCTATGTTAGTTTAGGGTTAGTAGCATGAGCGTCAGAGTGGATCTAGAAAAAATATCTTGACTTCTCAAAACCATTCTGATAATCAAGTTATCAAATAACTTTTGTTCGTTTATAATTCCACATTTGGTTTCACGCTCTTTTTCTGTGGAGCCTAATAAAAGGAGGATTTGGGTATGGTTAAAAAACTGATTGTTCTGCTAGGCGCGATGGCCATTATGGTGAGCGCGATGACCGTAGCAGAGGCGCAGTGTTCGGGGATGCCTATGGTTGGCACCACAGGTGATACGATTATGATCCCCATGAAAGTTAAAACCTCTTTCAGTAGGTCCGTTGCTGGAACAGCCGGCGGCGACAGCACCCTGTGTCTGGGCGGTTGTGAACAGTATACTGGTGGATTCCGTCCTTGGGGTGTTTGGAAGGGCACGACCTGCACAGAAAAAGTCCAGGTTATCCCTCCGAAGTGTGTTGCTCCCGCTTATGGTGGACCAATCGCTTGGGGCGCTCCCCCGGTTCTTCCTCCGAATTCAAAGCTGGTCAGCAATGTCGAGAAATACACTGTCAAGTCTCCCGGATGCAATCCCTGTGTAACACCAGGTCTTTCCTACGAGATGATTAAGAAGCAGCAGGTTAGATAAGTTAATCCTTTGTGACTGTATTGAAAAAGGCCGGAGAAATCTCCGGCCTTTTTCGTTCTATTTTTTGCGTGTTGGAATTTTCGTCTCATGGAGTTACCAGTGGCACATAATTCATATGTATTAATACTCGATTACGGTTCCCAGTATACTCAGTTAATCGCTAGACGGGTTCGGGAAGCCGGTGTCTATTCCGAAATTCATCCTTTCGGTCGAGCTCTGGAGATTATCAGAGCAAGGCGACCTTCGGCCATAATATTGTCTGGTGGCCCGGCAAGCATTTACGATCCGGAAGCGCCTCAATTAGACAAATCTATATTTGAGTTCGATATCCCCATTCTCGGCATATGCTACGGACTACAGGCGCTGGCGCATGCTTTGGGAGGTTCCGTTTACCAGGCCCAAGAAAGGGAATATGGCCGTGCCACTCTTACTGAGATTTCCCCGAATTCGCGACTTTTCGAAGGTCTAAGGGAATCGGATATCACTGTGTGGATGAGTCATGGAGACAAGGTTATCGTATCGCCTCCCAATTTTCTGGTTACGGCCCGAACCCCCGATACTCCGATTGCGGCGTTAGAACGCCTGGATGGTATGATTTCTGGGGTTCAATTTCATCCAGAGGTGGTTCACACTCCTGATGGGCCTAAAATCCTGGCCAACTTTTTGTTCAAAATTGCCAGGATAGAACCAACTTGGTCCATCTCATCATTTATCGATAGTTCGGTGAGTGAAATCAAAAATCGCGTGGGGGATGCCCATGTAGTGGCCGCTCTTTCTGGTGGAGTGGACTCATCTGTAATGGTGGCTCTTGTGCACAGGGCTATCGGGAAGCAGTTACATCCCATCTTTGTGGACAATGGGCTACTGCGCAAAGATGAAGCTGAACGCGTTCATCAGGCGCTTGAGGAACGCCTTGGAATTGTGGTGGATCATATCGACGCCTCATCGAGATTCCTCCATAAACTCAGAGGAGTCATAGATCCGGAGCAGAAAAGAAAGATAATTGGTAATGAGTTTATTCGTGTCTTTGAAGAGGAGGCTTCCCGGTTCCCCAATGTTCGTTTCCTAGCCCAAGGAACTCTTTACCCGGATGTGATCGAAAGTGTCTCATTCAAAGGTGGACCATCAGCAACAATAAAGAGCCACCATAATGTCGGGGGCTTGCCTGAGATTATGCGTCTGCAATTGATCGAGCCTCTGCGGGAACTTTTCAAAGACGAAGTGAGGGAACTGGGCATAGCGCTGGGTCTCGATGAAAGCCTGGTTTGGCGACATCCCTTCCCGGGCCCTGGTTTAGCAGTTCGAATATTGGGTGAAATTACCAGCGAAAGACTAGATATAATTAGAGAAGCCGATGCCATCGCCACTGATGAAATTAGAAAAGCTGGATTGTATAGGGATATATGGCAGGCATTCGTGGTTTTGCTGCCGGTAAGATCAGTTGGGGTAATGGGTGATGAACGGACTTACGAATATGTAGCCGCGCTAAGGGCCGTTGATTCAACTGATGGGATGACAGCGGACTGGTTCAGAATGCCTCACGATACTATGGCTGTTATTTCTAACAGAATAATTAATGAAGTCCGCGGCATCAATCGCATTGTTTATGATATTTCGTCAAAACCCCCCAGCACTATTGAATGGGAATAATCGAAAACAGAAACGAATAGACTTTCGAGACCCAAGAAAGAGGTATGTGATAAACAGAACCCTTACTAGCTAAGATTTCTCGAGATTTCTAATATACTCTTTTAGATTTATCATTTTATCGCGTGGAAAATTTTTTATTAGCCTGCGAATCTGTTCGAACTTTGGATCTTCTTTTAAGGGCTGATATGGCTTGGGCCTTATATTTTGGGCTAACGTGTCAGGCATAGTCATTATCCATTCTCCTGGTAAGCTTCGCAGTCACGTCTTGAGGAATTGTTCCCGCTAATAATCCAACCATATCTCAAAGTCAACTAAAAAGCCTGTTCCCGCCAAAATATTTTCAGCACACATTAGTCAATAGTTTCAATATGTTACAACCCACAACATATTGTCAATCCTTTCAAGAACCTAGCGTCCTGGCACACGTAGATTCCAGGACAGGTTCAAATCCAGACAAACACAACATGTAATTTTTAGGTGGTTATAAAAGAAGACCGTCTTCGCGAAAGTATCAAGGGGGGGGAGTCATGATACAATGAAGACGGCCTCACGATTATTAATCTAATCTTATAAGTCTAAAAAGTCAATGAACAACTGCATTACTAACAAAAATATTCGGTCGATTCATTTTGAGTAAATAAAATTGATTTTTTTCTTATCATAAAGATTACATTATGCACACAAAAGTTGTCGCTTGGTGACTTTTGTGCGCATAAAATCCCTTCAAAACATAAAGGAGCATTTTTGGGGCAAAACTGAATTGATTTAGTCAACTAATAGTGGCATTATTATGGTTTCTCCGATAGCTAGGAGGCTGAATCTCTTTTTCTTCTTAGGAATAAAAGCAAAAATGAGTCTTTTTCAAATTGATCAATCTAAATGTAAACGTGATGGATTTTGCGTGTCTGATTGCCCCATGGGTATAATAGAAATGAAAAATGAGGAATCATTCCCTACTGCCGTTACCGGGGCTGATAAACTTTGCATCAGATGTGGTCACTGCGTTGCGGTTTGTCCGCACGAGGCGCTGTCCTTGAATTTTCTGCGTCCTACAGAATGCCAGCCCACCTCGGGTCATTTGTTGGCGCAGCCTGAGCAAATAGCCTACATGATGAAATCAAGACGTTCAATCAGGAGATACAAAGACCTGACTGTTGACCAGTCTGTAATAAATGACCTGATTGAGGTAGCCAGTTACGCGCCATCGGGACACAATTCACAACCTGTCCATTGGCTGGTTATCCAGGATAGACAGGATATTAGAGCGTTGACTGCCATTGTTATTGATTGGATGAAATCCATGGTTCAAGCTCAGCCCGAGTTCGCCAAACGGATGAACTTCGATCGAGTCATATCAGCATGGGAAATGGGCCAAGATAAAGTTTTGAGGGATGCTCCTCATATGATAGTTGCCCACGCATCGTCAAATTTGCCGCCGTCTCAAGCAGCTTGTATCATCGCATTGACATACTTGGAGCTTTACGCCCCGACCAAAGGCTTGGGAACCTGTTGGGCTGGTTATTTTAACGCGGCAGCCACGTTTTTTGGCCCCATGAAAGAAGCCTTGTCATTGCCTGCTGGCCATCAATCATTTGGCGCGCTTATGATCGGTTATCCTCAATATTCCTACCAGCGTATTCCGACCAGAAATGTTCCCAAGATTACTTGGCGTTAATAATTTGGAGGGAAAAAACAATTTATGGACCAAAAGACACATTCAGTTGATAGTAAACACCTAATCAACGCTGCTCAGCTCGATCTTCCTCCTCGGCTGTTACTGGGCCCAGGGCCTTCCAATTATGATAGTCGAGTACGTCAGGCGCTTGCGTCAAACGAGATAGGTCATCTGGATCCCAAATTCATAGATCTTATGAATGAAACACAGGAGCTTCTAAGATATATTTGGCAAACTGATAATCCTTTCACCATACCGGTTAGCGGGACTGGCAGCGCTGCCATGGAGGCCGCGATTGCAAATTGTGTTGAACCCGGTGATGTCATTCTAGTCGGGATAAATGGGTACTTTGGAGAACGTCTCTGTGAAATGGCGTCAAGATATGGCGCTGATGTTCGTCGAATGGAAAAACCTTGGGGTGACGTCTTTAGTGTAGATGAAATTGGTGAAGCCCTCGAGAAACATCGGCCGTCACTTCTTGGCCTTATCCACGCCGAGACCGCAACCGGGGCTCTGCAGCCGATGGAGAAAATTGGGAAACTATGCCGGGAATTCAACAGTCTTTTATTACTCGACACTGTTACAAGCCTCGGAGGGGTTCCAGTTTTCCTGGATCGATGGCACGTTGACATCGCATATAGTGGAAGCCAAAAATGTCTGAGTTGCCCCCCCGGGATTGCGCCTCTGACAATGGGGCCCCGCGCTATTGAAAAACTTAATTCCCGTAAAACCAAGGTTGCCAACTGGTATTTGGACATGAGTCTTGTCGGAAAATACTGGGGAGCTGAGCGAACGTATCACCATACGGCGCCTGTAAATATGAACTTTGCGCTCCGGGAGGCTTTAAGGATCATAGCGGAAGAAGGTCTGGAAAACCGGTGGGAACGTCATTTAAGGAACTCTAGGGCCCTCTGGGAAGGACTGGAGGAAATTGGCATCAACCTCCATGTTGATGAAGATAAACGTTTACCTACCCTGACAACAGCTCTAGTTCCGGATGGAGTTGATGCCAAGGCCGTAGTCTGTTATCTGTTGAACAATTTTAACATCGAAATTTCTGGCGCGTTTGGACCACTGGCGGGGAAGGTTTGGAGAATCGGCCTGATGGGGCACAACAGCAGACATGAAAATGTGACCTTGTTGATTGATGCTCTTGGAGAAGCTCTGCAGGCAGTGTGATTTCCGTTTACCCGTTCAAGTTTTAGCAGCTTTTGAATTATACTCATATATGGGCAGGGGAAATGACGCCGACTTTGAACAGTTTTCCTCGCCTTTGTAATTCGTATTTTTCGAGAAACCTTAAGCGTCAGCGCGTCATCTCCTCAGAATGTTGAATGGCTAGAGATATAGCTTCCACATAGGGCTTCAAATGCTCAGAATCCAAGAGTATTCTACGCGCTTCCCTGTGTTGATAGACCGTCCCCATGATTATCATATCAGTGATTGCGTCTTTCTCTTCGAAGTAAGCTTGACGGCTAATTGCAACTTCAGCTCCGATCTCGTTGTAAATTTTTTTCAGGGATTTGGCGTCTGTTCCTGGAGCCTGTCGTATTATCAGGTTTATGTGAATAGCTCTTGAAGCCATCAATTCACTGTTGTTGGAGCCTAAAGAATCTATCGCCTCGCTTGCGGTTTTTAATGAATCGAACTCTATTTTTTCAGCTATCATTTGATTCCCCCTGTTTCAAGGGTTTAAAAAGTGCAATGGTTATTTTAATAAATCGAATTCACGGACTAAAAATAGTTTAATGTCAGGTTCTTTAAATGTAATTTAAAAACAGTTGAAAAATCATACACAATGTTTCTTGATAAGAATCGTCGAACTAAGTAGGTTGAACGATTAAAGCTTCTTAATTTTCAAGAAGCGCCCAGGAGGTACATAATGAGTGAATTCAAGATTAACAAGACTTTTGCTGAAATCAACAAAAAGATTCGAGATGGCTCTGTGGTGGTTGTTAATGCCGAGGAAATGATTGGGGTAACTAACGAGCTTGGCCCTATAGAAGCGGCCAGAAAGGTCGACGTAGTAACAACAGGGACTTTTGGAATAATGTGTTCTTCCGGCGCGTTCTTGAATTTTGGACACTCAATACCCCGTATTAAAGCTAACAAGGTGTTTATAAATAGGGTCGAGGCCTATGCCGGGGTTGCGGCAGTTGATTGTTACTTGGGTGCGACTCAAACGAGAGAGGATGATCCTTTAAACAAAGTTTTTCCTGGCAGGTTTCGCTACGGTGGCGGGCATGTGATTGAAGACCTGGTATCAGGCAAAAAGGTGAAACTTGAGGCTTTCGGTTATGGAACCGACTGTTATCCTAATCTTCGTCATGAGGCCGAAATGACCCTAAAAGAATTTCCGGACGCATGGCTGCTCAACCCAAGAAACGGATATCAAAACTACAACTGCGCTTTGAATTTGTCAAAAAAGACAATTTATACCTACATGGGAATACTCAGGCCTGACGCTACCAATGCTAATTATTCGACATCCGGTCAATTAAGTCCATTACTGAATGACCCTTATTATAAGACGATTGGATTGGGATCACGTATATTTCTTGGAGGAGGTGTTGGCCATATAATAGGGAATGGAACTCAACATAATCCGAATGCAAAAAGGTCTGAAAATGGTGTGGTCATGGGTGGGGCCGGTACACTATCAGTCAAGGGCGATTTAAAGCAAATGTCTCCCAAATTCCTTAGGGGGGCTTCTATAACGGGATATGGCTGTTCTTTGAATGTTGGAATTGGAGTTCCCATCCCTATTCTAAACGAAGAAATGGCCCTTTTTACTTCGGTCTCAGATGACCAAATTCTTGCTCCAATTGTTGATTACGGCCTCGATTATCCCCAAGGGGCGGGAGGGCCTTTGGATTACGTTTCCTACGCTGAATTAAAGACTGGAGAAATAAATTTTCGTGGTCAACAGGTAATTACATCTCCGCTAGCCAGTTACTCAATGGCGCTCGAAATCGCCGATATTTTAAAAGATTGGATCAAGTCAGGACAATTCCTGCTGGGTGAGCCACAGGATACCTTTCCATCTGTGCCTTTTTCAGGTTTCAACAGTATAAAATGACTTCCGATTCGGAAATCATAGTAGCTCAACCTCGGGATTACAGATCATATGAAAATGATCATGGTCTCGTCAGTTTCAGGGCGGTTGTCGAAACTTCAGATCTATACATTAAAGCTAATGTAAATCTCGAAGATAAAGCTCGATCCTTTATAGCT
Source organism: Deltaproteobacteria bacterium (assembly GCA_023474025.1). Lineage (GTDB taxonomy): Bacteria > Desulfobacterota > Desulfomonilia > Desulfomonilales > Desulfomonilaceae > CAJBEZ01. The sequence goes on along the minus strand of JAMCYH010000228.1, from coordinate 5,267 downwards.
GAATGCCGAAGGCAAATCGAAGACTCTATCAGGAGACGGCAAGAATTTTTGACGAGTTTCGACCCAATTTGTGCGGACCCCCTGGATTCTCCTACTTCGTTACGTATGATCGATGCAGCGCGAAAAGCTGGTGTAGGGCCTATGGCCGCCGTTGCCGGCGCAGTAGCCGAATTCGTCGGTAGAAACCTTTTACCGTTTACTGAGGAAATAATAATTGAAAATGGAGGAGACATTTTCATTTATGTCAAGAGACCTGTATTGGTGGGCATAAACGCTGGAGAATCACTTGTAACAGGAAAACTCGGTATAAAAATCGGGCCAACCGGCATTCCTCTTGGAATATGCACATCTTCCGCCACGGTAGGCCCGTCTACCAGCTTTGGAAAGGCTGACGCTGCGACAATAGTTGCGCACAATGTTAGCTTGGCAGACGCTGTCGCAACTGGTATGGGCAATTTGGTCAAAACAGACATGGATCTCAACCGCGCCGTTGAATGGGCCATGAGTGTCGAGGGAGTTCTCGCTGCTTTGGCTATTTTAGGAAACAAGATAGCTGTCGCAGGGGTCATTGAACTTGCGCCCATCGGATAATAATCTTTAGTGCGAAACGAAAGGATTTCAAATGGGTTCTAAAAATGTTTTGTTGATATTTAAGTCAAATATCATGTACAAACCCGTGATATATCGATTAGCCAAAGACTTCGACCTGATTTTTAATATCCTTGAAGCTAAAATTTTACCCAAGAAAGAGGGAAGAATTTTACTGGAATTAAAGGGTTCCGAAAACACGATTGATGAAGGAATAAAATTCCTTGAGCAAAACCATGTTGTAGTGGAACTTCTATCAGACAAGGTTTGGCTGGAAGAAGAAAAGTGCGTTAATTGCGGGGCTTGTACAGGATTATGTCCTACTGACGCTTTGAGTATGAAACGCCCGGAGATGACTGTTTCTTTTGATGTACAAAAGTGTATAGCTTGTGGCATGTGTGGTTTGGTTTGTCCGTTTGGAGCAATGAGAGATATAACCCTTTTTGATCCGTTCGCTGAAGGTCGGTCGAACAGCAAGTGATTGTTCACTCACATCGTTGCGACCACTCCCGACAAACCATTTTGTGATTTGACCATCCAGTATTGAATAAACATTATTCTTTAAAGAACAAGGAGCTATAGAAAATGGTAAACGACGCTAAACTCGAGAAAATTTTTGAATATGCTTTGAATCAGGAAAAAACTGGTATGAGTTTTTTCCAGAATTCAATTGAGCGTATGGGCGTCGGAGCGGCGGTTACGGCACTGAAGCGCCTGGTTGAGGAAGAAAGGAAACATATCGCGTTTGTTCAAAGCATAATTAATGACTTGAAACAAGGTAATAAAATTGACTTGAGTATGGCCCAGGACCCTGGACTAATACCAACCGACTATTTTGACCAAAGGGGCAGAAGTGAATTTCTTGAACAATGCGTACAGGGTTCTATGGTTCCCGACGTTACAATATTTAATACCGCGTGGCTAATTGAAAAGGACCTCAGTGAGTTTTACGCTTCTATGGCGGAAAAGACTGGAGGCCCCGCGTCCGAGGCTCTTACAATGCTATCCAAATGGGAAAAGGAACACGAGAGGTTTTTCAGGGAATACCGGGATAAGTTATCAGAGGTTTACGCTCAAATGCCTTGGGGTGGATGATCCTCCATCTGGATCGTTGAGGTTTCCGTGATTAAAAACGCTTGCGATTATCATGATTTCACAAGTTACCACCGCTACAAAATGGGCGGTCATGCTTTGGATTGGTCTAATCAACCTAGCAGTTTCAAAAGATACGAAGGACTTAAAACGCTTCAACTCGAGGACACTTCAGATTTACCTCAGGAGTCTCTCTCCGAACTGCTGAAAGACGAACAATCCAAAGCTTCAAAACAAATTGATTTGAGAGACCTCAGCCGGATACTCAGACTGAGCCATTGTTTAACACATAAACAAAAATCCGGTACAGATTACTTCTATTTCAGAAATGTTGCTTCAGCCGGGGCTTTGTATCCTTTTGAAATCTATTTCGCTAGTGTTGATGTTCTTGATCTTGAGCAAGGACTTTATCATCATTCAGTTGCTGATCAATCCATTGCTTTGTTAAGAAAGGGAAACTGTCTTGATGCCCTAAGCACGGAAATTCAATTTCAACGGCAGGGTCCGCCCTCGCTGTTTTTTTTCTTGACTGCGATATTTTTTAGAAGCGCATGGAAATATCGTGAAAGAGCCTTTAGATACCATCTGCTTGATACTGGCCATCTGGCCGAAAACCTAATTCTTGCTCTTGGATCAGCGGGTCTGAATTTTGAATTGTCCTACGATTTCAATGACTCGGCAATTAATGAACTACTGGTGATTAATGTTAAAAAAGAAGTTTGTCTGGCAGCAGTAAAAGTATTTTCAAAAGATTTTTTTGGTGAAACGCCCCGAAGTGTCCTTGAACAGCCTTCAACGGACCTTCAAAGGTTTAGTTCCTGCGCTTCTGAGGAAAAACATTATCCGACAATTAGCGCTATACACGATATCACGTCTGTCAAAAGTACTTTGCCAGGTATTGATTTGAGACGCGACCAGGATTTGTTCTCAAAAGATTCATTAGAAATGATTAAATTAGAATCTGTTGGCAAATCTCCCGAACTAATTAATTACAGCCAGGCCCTGTTAAACAGGAGATCAAGACGCAACTTTATCCGCCAGACCATTCCTGCAAACACTTTTTCCTGGTTATTATCATGTTTTACTCAAGAAGCTTCTCCTGAAGTTAAAAAGATTTCCTGGAGACATTTTCTCACCATGGGCGTTTTGATCGCAGACGTTGAGGGGATTGTCCCAGGGTTTTATCTTATCGAACCCTATAATGGCGCCCTGCGCCTTGTACGCTCTGGTTTGTTGACTGAGGAGATGGCGCACATTTGCCTCGATCAGATGTGGCTATCAAACTGCTCGTGTCATTTTCTCTTTCTAGCCGACCTGTCAGCGTTGGAAGAAGAGTTCGGCCCTCGCTCGTACCGTTACGTTATGCTTGAAGCCGGGCGTCAGGGCCAACTATTGTATTTGGCCGCTGAGTCGATAAAGTTGGGATGCTGCGGAATAGGCGCATTTTACGACAGCGAAGCGAGAGAATTCTTGAATTTGCGTTCTAGTGTTCGTCTTCTTTATCTGGTCAGTTTTGGGTCCCTTACTAAGGCTTTCGCCTAGATGCTGATCGATATCAAAGGAGTCATTTCCAATGTTTGAAACCTTGAAAAATATTTTTACTCCGGTTGAATCAATGACGGCCGACGAAGCCCGCTCTTTCATCTCATCACATTCGGAAGGATCTTACACGCTCCTTGACGTCAGGCAACCAAGTGAATATGAACGCTCTCATATACCTGGAGCTACTCTCATACCAGTCGCGTCTCTATCAGATCGCTATAAAGAGCTGTCCCCTAATAAGCCAACTATTGTCTATTGAGCCATGGGAGGACGCAGCCGTGTCGCTGCACAATTACTCTCAGGTTTTGGATTCAAGCAGGTATATAACCTTACCGGCGGAATCAAGGCATGGAACGGCGTGGTAGCTGAAGGACCAGTTGAAATAAACCTCGACTTGATTTCAGCGCTGGAAACCCCAACAGATGTCCTTAAACTCGCATACGGGATGGAGCAGAACCTGGCGGCCTTTTACAGAGAGGTTGAGAGGAAGTCCTCTGATGGTGATTTGATAGAACTGTTAAATACCCTTGCGTTAGTTGACTGTTGAATCCCAAGGAAATTTTCATGTTTATACTCATCTGAAGAGACTAATCCACTTAGTTTGGCAGACTTCGAAGCGTCAGTCAAAACTGAAGTAATGGAAAGTGGGATAAAATTGCAGGACTTTCTGACTCACAATCAGGAATTCCTAAAGTCACCATCAGACCTTCTCGATCTTTCTATGATGCTTGAAACTCAAGCCCTTGATCTTTACCTGCGTCTGGCGCACAAATCCATCAAAGACAAGAATAAAGCGTCATTCAATAAGATCGCTGACGAAGAGAAAAGTCATCTCACGGCCCTGAGCAAGTTGAGAGATCAAAGAATCTGAAGAATCACAAGCTATAATTATTTTTCGTAGAACCTGTGACAAAGCGTCACGACCAGGTTCATTTGCTCTTGAGTCAAGCCAGGGAAGATCGGTATCGCGAGCGTTTCATCGGCTGCTATTTCGCTTTCCGGGAGGGCGCCTCTCGTCAGGCCAGCCTCCTTAAAACACTCCTGGAGATGCAAAGGCAAGGGATAATATATCGCAGTGCCGACTCCATTGTCGCTTAGATAACTTTGCAAGGCGTCCCGATTGCCGGCCCTGATGACAAACTGATTATAAACATGAAAATTTCCTTGGGATTCAACAGGGAGTTTGATGAAACCATTACTTTCCAGATCTTTTAACGACTGTTTGTAGTAGATGGCATTTTGACGTCTCATATTTGACCATTCATCAAGTCGTTTCAGTTTGATTCGTAACGCGGCGGCTTGAATCGCGTCCAACCGAAAATTTCCACCAATCCTGTTGTGGAAATATCTCTGAGTAGCTCCATGCTGTCGCAGACTGACCAACAAATCGTAGATGGTGTCGTCATTCGTCATGACCAAACCACCATCGCCTATGCCACCGAGGTTCTTGGACGGAAAGAACGACAGGCACCCGGTAGTCCCAATTACTCCGGCCATGTTGCCCTTGTATTTGGCCCCTATAGCTTGGGCAGCGTCTTCTATCACGTATAAGCCATGCCTTTTGGCAATCGCCATAATCTCGCCCATTCGGGCGCATTGGCCAAATAAATGTACCGGTATTATCGCTCGAGTTTTGGGGGAAACAAGGTTTTCGAGTTTCTTAACATCAATATTGAATGTCACAGGATCAATGTCGCAGAAAATTGGTTCAGCGCCTACGCGACGTACTGATCCGGCTGTTGAAAAAAAAGTATAGGCCGGGACTATCACCTCGGCGCCAGGGCCGACATTAAGGGCCATCAGCGATATCAACAGGGCGTCAGTTCCCGAAGATACCCCTACCGCGTGCTTTACTCCACAGTATGAGGCAATTTCACGTTCGAAATTGTCGATTTCAGGGCCCCCTATAAACTGATTGCTATCGAGGACTCTAAGGACAGCTTGACGAAGCTCTTCTCTAATGATTTTGTGTATTGGCTGAAGATCTAACAATGGCGTTTTCATGACTGGCCCTTACAAAAGAAAAACCTTGTTTCCCCCAAAAC
>JAMCYH010000339.1 GCA_023474025.1 Deltaproteobacteria bacterium | reverse complement strand
TTTAACTAAACCACTTGAAATCAAAGAATTAAGAATAAAAGTTCAGCAGACACTTGAATTCTGGAGATTGAAAGAAGAGAATATTCTCCAAAAAAGGAGAATAGAAAATTTATTTGACGCGTCGCAGATCGTGGGCAGATCCCAGAAAATGAGACAAGTCCTTGAAACGGTAGCTATGGTGGCGCCGACTGAAGCATCGGTTCTAATTCTTGGCGAATCTGGAACCGGCAAGGAACTTATCGCGAATGCTTTGCATCAGGGATCTTCAAGGTCAGATAAAAGATTCATCAAGATCAACTGCGCCGCTCTTCCTGAAACACTACTTGAAAGTGAACTGTTCGGCCACGAGAGGGGAGCTTTCACAGGCGCTGTGGGAAGGAGGCCAGGCAGATTTGAACTCGCTGATGGTGGAACAATTTTTCTCGATGAAATTGGTGAAATGACCCCTTCAACACAGTCCAAATTGTTACGGGTTTTACAGGAACGTGAATTTGAGCCGTTAGGATCGACAAAGACAGTAAAAGTGGACATCAGAGTGTTAAGCGCAACCAACAAGGACCTGATTGAAGAGGTAAAGCGAGGGACATTTCGTGAAGACCTGTTTTACAGGCTCAATGTAGTACCCATACAATTGCCGCCTCTTAGGGAGCGAAAAGAGGACATTCCTCTGCTTATTGAACATTTTCTAAAGATATACAATGAGAAGAACGGTCGCCGTTTAAAAGGTTTCCATCCCCGGGCGCTGGACGCGATGATGCGCTATTCCTGGCCCGGGAATATCAGGGAACTTGAAAACGTCGTAGAGCGCGCTGTAATTTTGACTCGTGACGAGTATGTTTCATTACCAGAATTGCCCGGGTCTATCGCACAGGCCGTAGGAGAACCACTTCCATGGAGGACGCATGAGGGAATTCATCCTGGGATTACAATCAGGGAAGTGGAAAAGGAGTTGATTCTGGTGACATTGGAACACAATGATGGAAACAGGACGAGAAGCGCCGCAGAACTTGGAATCACCCGCCGAACTTTACAGAACAAATTAAAAGAATACGGCATAGACCATCACGCTCCGGATACCCACTTGGAACAGCTCGAATAAAGCCGGTCATATTTTGAGATCTTCCCGAAAACAGGCCGGTTTGGCCAGCATGAGATCCGAATCTCAAAAAAAGATAGATGGGGATCGTCCTAGAAGGAAACGACCCCCAAAAAAAGAGGAGGTATGACTAACGTTGTATAAATGAGGCCTCTAAACTAGAAGCCTGGTTATGAGCGAAAGGTCAGCCACCACCCGATGTTGGAGTAGGCGAGATTGCAGGGACCGTGGAGGTTGTAGATTCGGACGGGGTGGTGGTGGCGGTGGGTTGAGCCGTTGGGGTTTGTATCGAAAGATCAGGCAGGCTTGGAGCCGGCTGATTCATAGTAGTCGATGTATTGACCATAGTGGATATCTGGTCAGGCGAACTGGAAGTAGATGTTGATGAAGACGGGCCGAAACTTGGAGTCATTGATGACAATGAACTCTGGCCTGAAGTTGTAGTGTTGCCTAGGGTAAGTAAGCTCGTTGGGTCCGGTTCTCCTGTAAACTGTTCATAACTCTGGCGCAGTTGGTTTAGCAGGTCAGAAGTCTGTGATAGTTGATCTTCAATGTTACTGATGGAATTTGCTGAAGTTGTTGACAAATTGGTCTGTATGCCGCTAACAGTCTGGTTAAGGTGGTCTTTCTGTTGCTGGAGGTTGTTTTTGAGCTGTTGGAGTCGTTCCATCTGAAGGGCAAGGTCCTGTTCAGAGTTCATGATCTGTTGGCCAATTCGAAGACGAGCCAGCGTTAACTGACTATTCGTTGAACTGCGAGCCGCTTTTATTTGTTCGATTTGACCCTGAATTGAAGTGTTAAGGTTACTGATCTGGTTCATCATGTCAGTAGAGCTTTGCCCGTTGGCGATAGAGGCGCCCACCAGGATTCCGATTACTGCGGCGAAAACTTTCGTTGGCGACTTCATCAGTATTCTTCCGATCACAGATTGTGGTTTAAATTGCTATGGTAAATATAACATAACAATCAAAATATTACAACAACTACTTAAAGTTAAATATAATATGATTGAAATGCTTGAAACCTGAACTGAGACCTTGGTGGGCAATTAGATGCGTAATTGTCAAACCGTGGGAATTAACAGACTTGGGGACAAAATATTTTCTTCCAAGACAGAAAAATATGATTTGAATTCGGGGCGTCTCTTGAGGGTGTATGAAATGTTGGCAGCCGTTCCGGGTATTGCAGACAGATATCTCGACGAGCCTTTTACAGACGCCTGATAACCGAACGTGCCCAAGGCCTTGATATTTCGCTGGAGAGCCATAATATCAAATATCCTTCTGAAGTGGTCGTAATCATGATTCAGAAGGTAAAATGCATTCTTGAAATAGTAGTCGATCAATTTTTCTACGAGATCTTCGGGTAGCGACACGTAAGAATCACGCAGCAGAGATGCGAGATCGTATTGGGCCGGCCCCATCCTGGCATCCTGGAAATCAATCATATACAAGCGACCATTATTTAAAATGATATTTCTCGAATGGTAATCTCGATGAGTAATTAGCCGTGGTTCAGAAGCGAGTTCCTGACAGATTTTTCTGAAGAATGAATTAAGTTCCGCAAGCGCCACTGACGATGGGGTGTTCTTGGCCCAGCCCTTGACAAAATGTGTTAAGAAAAAATCCATTTCCCACATCAATTTTGGCTCGTCAAACGCCAGATCAAAGGCGCTACACCGTGATTTGCCTGCCAGAGCGCTTTTCTGAAGTAAGATAATATTATCTACTGCCAGCAGGTAAAGATGCTCCAAACCTTGAGCGTCTGCCTTCCTGCCAACAATTTCGAGAAGGTCGTCTCCAAGGTCTTCAAGGATCACGATTCCCGCAGTTGGGTCATGAGCGAAAATTCTAGGGACAGGGACCAGAAGATTTTCAAGGAAGCTCTGAATTTCCAGGAATGTCGATTCCTCGTTGGCCCCAGGATTTGGTAACGCCATTGCAACGGCAGAGGTACCATCTTTAAAGATCAGCCTGAAGTATTTTCTAGTCGACGCATCGCCAGCGAGTGGCTCAAACCTGCTCAAAGGGCCAAAATTGACCGCCACTTTGATGAGCCTGTCTAAAATAGTCCTGTTTTCACTCAAGGATGGTTGCTCCATTGCATGTAATGATCTTGTTTTCAAAGTCACCCTGCAGGCTGACACCTTGACCTATAATACAATGTTGAATCCTGGATCCATGTCGCACGTGGCAATCCTCCCATAAAATGGAATCCCGGATTTCGCAACGGTCCTCAATTATGGAGCCTGGGCTGATTGAAACATAGGGCCCAATTTTAGAGGTTTTGTTAATGATTACTCTATCAAGGACCGTTAAAGTCGGAGTGCGCTTGCAGCTTGCAAGAATGTCTTTCTGAGTCGATAAATAGCGTGATGGTGTGCCTAGATCATTCCAATAACCCTCAACAGGATAACCGCAAATCGTTAAACCCTTTGCAATCGAGGGTTCGTAAACATCGGTCACTATTTCCGAAAAAGTCTCAGGAGGAATAAGATTGAAAATTTTACTCGATAAAATCGCTACTCCAGTAAAAACAAAAACACGACCGGTTTTCTGCACAATTTGTAGGGATCTCGGAAACGAGTGGATCTTAAAGTTGGAGTCAACCTGAATAGGCGTGTGTTGATAAGGAGGCTTCTGGGGATATAGGGCCAATGTGGCCAGTGGACGGCGCTTCATATGAAAATCAATGACTTCGTTTATGTCAAATTCAAAAAAAATGTCTCCATTTACCATCATAAAGGTGTCTTCGGTAAAAAACGACTCATTAACTTTTAGACCACCTGCCGTACCCAATATTTGATTTTCATAAGAGAATGAAACATCTGAGTTTTTAGCAGGGTCCAATTTGAATAAATGCTTTACGGTTTCGGGAAGAGTGTGAAGATTAATTCGGAAAGCATCTATGCCCAACCGCCTAAGTTTTTCGACAATGTGGAGAATTAAAGGTTTTCCCAGTAAAGGAACAGCGGGTTTCGCCCTTTCCAATGTTAGAGGTCGAAGGCGTACACCTTGACCAGCAGCAAGAACCATAGCTTTCATACGGGTTATCTATCTGTCAGAATAGCATTTTTGTCGTGATGGCGATCCAGGGCTAGAGATACGAGTCTGTCCAGTAACTTGTCATAAGGTAACCCTGATGTTTCCCAAAGTTTAGGGTACATGCTGATGGATGTGAACCCTGGCAACGTATTGATCTCGTTGATTACGATTCTATCTTGCGGGGTAAGAAACATGTCAACGCGAGCCAGGCCGCTTCCATCAAGGGCACGGTAAGCCCTGAGGGCGGATTCCTGAGCCATAGATACCTGAGCGTCCGTGAGCTTGGCCGGTATCACAAGTTCTGCCGTGTCATGCAAATATTTTTCATCATAATTGTAGAAAACAGCGTGCGAAACGACCTCACCAGGAACAGAGGCTACCGTCTCTTCATTACCTAGAACGCTAACTTCGAGCTCTCTTCCGGCTATCCCGTCTTCGATCAGAATTCTCCTGTCGTACTTTGAGGCTCGATCAATAGCGTCAGTCAATTCCTGTAAATCAGAAACTTTTGAGATACCGACTGAAGATCCAAGGTTGGCAGGTTTTACAAAAAGTGGCTTGGGGCGGTCATTTAGACTGTTAACAATTAATTCTGGGGATCTTTTCCATTCGCTACGATAGAACCAGCTAAATGGGCCTACGTTTAATCCAATGTCTCTGAATACCGTTTTCATGACTATCTTGTCCATGCCTACAGCCGATGCTAGCGTGCCACACCCAACGTACGGAATATTGGCCAGGTCTAGTAATCCCTGCAAAGTTCCATCTTCTCCGAAAGTGCCGTGGAGCACGGGAAAAACCAAATCCACCGGAAATCGCTCGAAAGAATTTTGCCCGGTGAATTTTAAGAAGCCTCTATGCTCCGGATCAGGAGATAGAATCGCTCTTTGTTTTTCGGACAGATGTTCCGGAGGCGCAAAAGAACTCAAATCCTCCTTTCTAATATACCACGCGCCGCTTTTAGTTATGAACACAGGGGTAACAGCATACTTGGTTTTGTCCATGGCGGCAAAAACTGACGCTGCCGATCTGAGTGAAACTTCATGTTCTGCTGATCTCCCACCATACAATATTGCTACCCGTATTCTATTTTTAGTCATTGGGCCTCCATGATCAATTCCAATACTGGCTCAATAGCATAAACAGTTACTCATAGGAATGCTTTTAAGATCTTTTCCGACATCAAATCAATCGGGTCAGTTTACTTCAGCTCTATAAATCACCGAACCAGTGCTTGCAACGTTATGATGATTATGACAATACTCTTCGATGAGTCAAGGTTGCCGCCATAAAGTTAGGTATGGTCTATATCAGGACTTTGAGAGGCCAATATGTCGTTTCATGTGAGATCAAAAATATGGGTTGAAAACGACGAGGGGAAGCTCGTCATAGGGACTGGTCGTCTCAAAATCCTTGAGGCGATCCTTGAAGTCGGATCTATGAACAAGGCCGCCCAAAAACTTAATCAGCCATTTAGGGCTGTCTGGGGGAAAATACGTGCAACGGAAGAACGCTGTGGGTTTAAGCTGGTTCACACCACGAAAAAGGGAACTAAGTTAACTAGCGAGGGGCTCCAGCTATTGTGGGCATACACCCGACTTAGGAACAGGTGCGAAAGATTCACTGATGATCAGTTTAAAGAGCTCTTCGAGGACTTCTGATGGCGAATCCGCTCGAAAACCGTAAGAGTATTGATATGAGATGGTTTAGGTAAACCTTGTATTGGAGAATATGCTTTGAAATTCGGAAACGAATCAGCGTTAATTCAGGAATATAGGGTCATGCGTTTTTCAGACGGTAATTTCTCCGATCGTGTGATCGCCCTTGCCAGGGAAACCCCCTACACACTTTTTGTCAACGACGAGGAAATATTATCGATTTCCACACTGCCGATCAGCCTTAAAGAACTCTTTATCGGATTTTTAGTTTCCGAGGACGTGTTAACTGATCCATCTGAGATCCTGGAACTAAGAGTAGATACTTCAAGCAGAATTGTTTCGATTGAACTCAATACTCCAGCGGACAGGATCGATAAAATTAGAAAAAAAGGGGTCCTTACTTCCGGTTGCGCTGGAGGCATCGTCTTTTCAGTAGAGGTAGCCGTGGAACCTCAGGATATTCACGATCCTCTCCTCGATGTTTCTGCGGAACAAATCTCGAGGAGAATGAAGGAAGTAGACTCTTTTCAGGGGATTTATCGTATTACAAGGGGGACTCATGCGGCGGCGTTAGCGACCCCATACAAAGTTTTAACAATATTGGAGGACATAGGGCGTCATAATGCCATTGACAAAATTATCGGTCACTGTTTTTTAGAGGGGATTGACCCTCGTGACAAGTTATTGTTAACAACCGGCCGGATTACTTCTGAAGCCGTTTCCAAAGCGGCGAGATCTAAATTTCCAATACTTGTCTCTCGTTCTAGCGCCAGTTCAACCGCTGTTAACATCGCCAGGCTAGTTAATATGGATATTGTGACTTACGCGAGGGCCGGAAAATTCAACTTGTTCGGGCATGGTGGAGTCAATATCATTGACCATGTCCTGGATTAGTCACGTCAGAATTATTATCTTGTCACCAATGTTGTTGGACGAGTGGGATTTGCGGAAAGTGTGAGAGAGACTTTATCACGAAAAGTCCCTCCCGATCATGGAAATTCTCAAAAAAACGCCTTCTGTCAACCATTTACGACAGCCCGAATCCCGTGGTCTTTCATTTCTTCTACAAGTTTTTCTATTCTTACTGCGCAGACCTTATATTCCGGGATTTTGCATATTGGGTCAAGGGCGGCGTTGGTAAGTATGTTAGCGTTGGCTTCCATGAAATGAAAGCTCATAAAAATGGTCCCAGGTTCCACGACATCAGTTACAAGGACCTTAGTTATAACTTCTCCACGCCGTGAGACAACTCTGCATCTTTCACCGCTGGTCAACCCAAGGTCTTTGGCGTCATAAGGGTGTACTTCGATGTACCCCTCGGACATTTCCTTGTCGAGCGTAATAGAATTACGTGTCATTGTGCCAGTATGATAATGGGGGAAGAACCTTCCTGTAGTTAGAAGGATTGGGAACTCTTCATCTGCAAGCTCTTCCGGCGGTCGATAATCGAGCGCATGGAATAGTCCCTTGCCTCTGGTGAACCGATCCTTATGAAGAATAGGGGTGCCTGGATGATCTTTACTTGGACATGGCCACGGGATGGGCCCCTTCTCCAGCCTGGAGTAGCTAAGTCCCGCGTAACTAGGAGTTACCTGAGCAATTTCCTCGAATATCTTTTCGGGTGAGTCATAGCCCATGGGTAGACCAAATCGTGTAGATATGTCGCAAATAATTTGCCAATCCGCCCTGGCTTCCCCAGGAGGTTCGGTGGCTTTCCTGATTCGAAGCACGTTACGTTCCGTGTTGGAAAATGTCCCATCTTTTTCTGCAAAAGCGGCCCCGGGAAGAACAACATCGGCAAGCCTGGCGGTATCAGTCAGGAAGATGTCGATGACCGCCAAGAATTCAGCTTCCTCAAGAGCATGTTTGACATGCCGAACATCGGGGTCACTACCCATGGGGTTTTCGCCCATGATCATCATGCCCTTTATGGATCCATCCTCAAGCCCATGCATCATTTCCATGATGGTAAATCCCACCTTGGGAGATAACTCGGCTTGCCACGCGTCTTCGAATTTCTTGCGATTGTTTTCGTCGGTGACGACCTGGTAAGCAGGGTAAACATTTGGAAGTCCGCCCATATCACAGGCTCCCTGGACGTTATTCTGCCCCCGTAATGGGTTTACCCCGCATGATGGTTTACCGATTTTCCCAGTCAACATGGCAAGATTTGCTAATGATTTGACATTGTCCACTCCATGGGAGTGCTGAGTTATCCCCATAGCGTAAAGGATGGTAGATTTTTCCGAGGAGGCAAACATGACGGCAATCTTTTCTATGTCCTCGGCGGATACTCCGGTAATTTCCGCAACTTTCTGAGGAGGATAATCTTTCAGTTTCTGTTCAAGTTTTTCGAATCCCTCAGTGCGATCATCTATAAATGTTTTGTCATGAAGATTTTTAGACAGGATCACGTTCATCATTCCGTTAATTAAAGCTACGTCGGAGCCGAGATTTTGTCTTACATGAACGTCGGCAATCAATGACACGTGAATCTTCCTCGGGTCCGCTACGATGACTTTAGCTCCCTTGGCTTTTGCCCTGTAAACGCGAGTGGCGATCAACGGATGGGCTACTGAAGTATTAGATCCTATAATGAAAATACAATCCGCGTCTTCAATCTCAGGAATCGAATTTGTCATGGCTCCACTTCCGAAAGCGGCGGCAAGACCTGCCACCGTGGACGAGTGTCAAAGCCTAGCGCAATGGTCTATATTGTTTGTTCCAAATCCCACCCTGCAAAACTTCTGAAACAGGTAATTTTCTTCGTTGGTACACTTTGCCGATGTGAGGAAAGCCATGCTATCGCCGCCATATTTTCCCTTAATTTCGCGCAATCTGGATGCGGTAAAATCCAACGCTTCGTCCCAAGAAACTTCCTGAAGGACCCCCTCCCTCTTCAGTAAAGGTTTGGTAAGCCTTTCACGGCTGTGAACGAACTCATGGACATTCCATCCTTTGATGCAAAGTTTTCCCTGATTCATCAGGTTTGTTTTTGAAGGCAGCGTACGTGTGATTTTGCCGTCCACTGTTTCTAAAAGCATCTCACATCCACACCCGCAATAGGGGCATGTAGTTCTTACGTAATTTAGGTCCATCATGCCAACTCCCCGAATGAGATCACGGATTCCGCCTGGACTACATTACTGTAAGTATTGTTCAACCAGGCGGAATTGATATCGCAATGACGCTAATCAGCTAATTTTTTGCGCGTAAATAGATGAATGTGCGCTTGATTATTTATGTATCATTAGAGTTGGCTGTAATCAAGAGGCATCGTAATTTTGTTTTTTTTGGCTAAGACAGAAATGACAAAAAAATGCCGAGCTTTGCAGCGGCCCGGCTTTTAGGAGGTAACGAAGCGTCGATGCTTGCACTAATAATGCTTCGCTTTAATTTATGGTTATATTATATTAATTATACGACATATTGTCAACAATCAATCTGCTGTCCATATGTAAAATAGTAGGGACGCTCTGCGTCAATAATTCAGTCCAATCCAAACGTCGTATCCTCCCGGGGTTTACCGAATGTTTTCGGTTGATGGATCAGCCCATTTTGGATTTCCCTTGCTTTACAGACTGGGATTTCACATTTGAATTCGACCCAATTAGCCACCCTAAAACAATGACGTTCATCAAGAGGCTGCCGATCTCGAAGAATTGGCTAAGGCCTGAGTCCAGATAACCTTCATCCGCCATGCGCAAAACGTGGAACCCTAAGATTGGAGTATCGATTACCAGATAGACTATCCCAAAAATCCACGATTTTGCCTTCTCATTCCAAAATCCGACGCCTAGGATGAAAGCCGGGACTAATGCTACAGCGAAATAGAAGATTTCAAACTTGGCTGCGGCGGAGTATGGAGTAGGGTCTAATCCAAGCATGTAAAGGTAGCAAAGATACAGGAATGTCTTGAGATAAAACCAAATCCCGGCTAACCAGAAAACCATTGGAAAGTCAGGGTCGAATCGCCTTTCAGGAAATAGTTCAAAACCTTTTATGGCCTCTAGGCGTCTCATGTTAGACCTCATTTTTCTTGTCGTGGTATAATGGAAACGCTTCGCACAATTCCCTTATGCCCCCTGAAATTCTCCGTATAACCGCTTCGTCGGATTTATTTTGGAGCGCTTCAGAAATCCATGAAGCAATTAGCTTCATTTCCTTTGTTCCCATTTTCCTGGTTGTAAGAGCAGGTGTGCCTATTCTTATGCCGGATGCTTTACCAGGTGGAAGCGGGTCAAAAGGTATTGCGTTTTTGTTCACAGTTATCCCGGCCGATTCGAGAATTTCCTGGGCCTGAGCGCCGTTAACGCCCTTGTCAGTGAGATCAACCAATACAAGATGATTGTCTGTTCCACCTGAAACAATTTTGAAACCAAGATTCATTAATTCATCTGCAAGCGTTTTAGCATTTTTTACAACATTGGTCTGATATTCAGTAAATTCCCTGGTTGCCGCTTCCTTCAGGGCAACGGCCTTGGCGGCTATTACATGCATCAAAGGTCCACCCTGCATTCCCGGGAAAATGCACGAATCGAGAGCTGACGCCCATTTCTTCTTGCACATGACTATTCCACCCCTGGGCCCACGCATGGTCTTATGGGTGGTAGTAGTTACAAAATCAGCGTCATGCGCTGGAGAGGGATGTAGTCCTGACACGACCAGACCGGCTATGTGGGCGATATCCGCCATGAGAATGGCGTCCACCTCACGTGCAATCTGGCCGAATATAGAATAATCGATAATCCGTGGGTAGGCGCTAGCGCCGGCGATTATCATTCTGGGCCTATGTTTTTTGGCGAGGTCGCGAACCATGTCATAGTCGATCAAGTGATCTTCAATACGCACCGAATAAGGTATAACTCGATAGAGCCTACCGGAGAAATTTTTGGGGTGCCCCATGGATAGATGGCCACCGTGAGCGAGATCCATGCCGAGGTACGTGGCGCCTGGTTCCATGACCGTAAAATATACCGCCATATTCGCCTGAGTCCCAGAGTGCGGCTGCACGTTGGCGTGTTCCACACCGAAAAGCTCCACAGCTCTTTTTTGAGCAATTTCTTCAATCTTGTCAACATTGTAACAACCGCCGTAGTATCGACGTCCGGGGTATCCTTCGGCATATTTGTTTGTAAGAATGCTACCCTGCGCTTCCATTACCGCGGGAGAAGTGAAGTTTTCAGACGCTATCATTTCCAGTCTATATTCTTGGCGACCTTCTTCATCTCTGATTATTTCGAATACTTCGGGATCTGTTTTCTGAAGTGAATTCATGATATTCCTCTGTTAAATAGCTGAACCGCCAATTTTCAGGGTGGGATCTCAAAAAAATGTCATTTCATAATGAATTATTTCATGCGGATGTTATAGATTTTATAAAACCTAAAATACAAATGCTGACATAATTAAAAACGATGATTCAAATTGATTCGATGAGATCCACCCGTCTTTTGTGACGCCCACCTTCGAATTCAGTATTTAGCCAAACGTCCAATATAGAAAAGGCAAGGTCCTGGCCTATGACTCTGGAACCCAAGCATAGCACGTTGGAGTCATTGTGCGCGCGACTCATTCGCGCCTGATACTCGTTAGCGCACAAAGCTGCTCTAATACCTTTCATCCTGTTAGCAGCCATGGACATTCCTATACCGGTACCACAGACCAGAATGCCGTTGCGAGCGTCTCCTTTTTGTATGCGTTTGCACAAATCGATAGCAAATAGAGGATAGTCGCATGACTCTTCTGAAAAGCAACCCACATCGATTACCTGATATCCCTGACTGTTAAGCTTTTGCTTGATCAGTTCCTTTAAACCAAACCCGGCGTGGTCTGATCCCAGTAAAACATGTTCCATTTTAGCAACATCTCCTAAATAGAAGAGACACATTCTGACCACCAAACGCGAAGCTATTGGATATCGCGTACTCGAGTCTCCGTTCTACGCTCACATTTGGTGTGTAATTAAGATCACACTCTGGGTCAGGTGAGTCAAGGTTCACCGTAGGAGGAATTATGCCACGCTCCAAAGCCAGTGTTGTATATATCGCTTCAATGGCTCCAGCGGCGCCTAGGGCGTGACCGGTCATGGACTTGGTTGAACTAATAGACAATTTGTATGCGACTGGGCCAAACGACCGCTTTATAGCAAAAGTCTCTGTCTTGTCGTTCAAGTCCGTGGATGTGCCGTGCGCATTTATATAGTCTACCTGTTCTAGATTGATGCCTGCGTCCTGAATGGCCAGGTTCATGGCATGAAACGCCCCCGAACCTTCAGGGTCAGGCATTACGATATGGTATGCGTCTGACGTTGCCCCGTAACCAACTATTTCGGCATGAACAACAGCCCCTCGTTTCCTGGCGTGATCGAACTCTTCAAGGGTCAACATGCCAGCGCCTTCGGCCAGCACGAATCCGTCCCTGTCCCTGTCAAATGGTCTGGACGCTTTAGATGGTTGGTCATTCCTGGTAGAGAGAGCCCGAAGCGCGTTGAACGCGGATATGGCAAATTCACCCACTACGGCTTCCGCTCCACCAGTGATCGCAACGTCCGCCGAGCCGGATGCTACAAGTCTGTATGCTTCACCTATGGCTGAAGCGCTGGATGCGCAGGCGTTCACAATTCCGAAGTTCGGACCTTTGAAACCAAATCTCATAGCTACCAACCCTGGCAACAGGTTAACAACCGCCATAGGGATCACCATTGGCGGCATCCTTTTGGGGCCCTTTTCTCTCAACACCTCGTAACCTGCCTCAATTGTAGATAGGCCACCAATTCCGGAACCTATCACTACGGCATAACGATATGGGTTATCTGGTGGGGTTTGAAAGCCAGCATTGTCTACAGCCTGGCAGGCGGCGACCAGTCCGATCTGTTGATGCCGGTCCAGACGTCGCAACTCCTTAGCCGGGACATATTGCCATGGGTCAAAATCGGTAGGAACTTCGCCTGCAATTTTTGTCTGACATCTTTTGGAGTCGAAAAGCGTTATTGGACGAATCCCGGATATTCCCTCAATCAGCCGAGTCCAGTTCACTTCAACACCAGTTCCCAGACACGTGACCAAACCCATTCCTGTAACGGCAACTCTACGTCGCAAGAGTTCCTCCCGAACTTTTAAGAATTTTAAAAGAAATTATGACTATTTCTGACTGGCTTTGATGAAATCGGCCACATCCTGAACAGTTCGGATCTTTTCAACATCTTCGTCGCTGATTTCCATCCCGAATTCATCTTCCAACAAAGCAATCATGTCATAAATGTCCAAAGATTCGGCTCCTAAATCTTCAACGATTTTTGAGTCCAATTTGATGTGTTCTTTATTGACGTCGACCAACACCTCGGCAACTAGGTCTATAACTTTTTTTTCAATATCATCCATACTGGATCTCCTTGAATTATTTCAGTGTTAACAGAAGGCGATAAGCTTAACATTCAGAGGCGGATCTGACTCCGCAATCTGTTACATTTATTTTAATTTTACATGTATAGTCCGCCATTAACTCTCAAAACCTGGCCCGTAATATAATTGGCCATCGGCGAACAGAGAAACGCTACGGACGCCGCGACTTCTTCTGGTGTCCCCAGCCGCCCCAAGGGAACGTGCTGTAAAACAACATCCAGTTGTTCCTGGTTAAGGTGTTCTGAAATTCCCCCATGAATAATACCAGGAGCGACACAGTTTACCAATATGTTGCGAGGCGCCAACTCTCGTGCCAGTGACTTGGTCAAACCGATCAAACCCGCCTTTGCAGCCGAATAATTGGCCTGACCTGCGTTCCCGAGTTCTCCAGCTGTTGATGAAATGTTTACTATTCTACCGTAACGTCTTCGAACCATACTCTTGGCTAAAGCCCGACACATATTGAAAGCGCCTGTAAGATTAGTGTTTAAGACGTCCTGCCAGTCTGCGTCCCTCATTCTTCCAACCAGGCCATCTTTTGCAATTCCAGCGTTGTTGACGAGTATCTCAACGGATTTTCTTTCCTTAAGAACCTCGTTCACTTGTTGGTCAACCTGCTTGGGGTCCGACACATCAAATTTGCACAGGCTGGCTTTTCCTTCAAATTCTTCGATTAAGTCAAGGGCTTCCTGGGCTGCCTTGTCATCGGATTTGTAATTGATTATTACGAAAGCGCCGGATCGAGCCAGACCAATAGCAATGTGACGGCCAATCCCCCTGGCTCCTCCGGTAATCAACGCTGTTTGACCGGAAAAATTTAGCCAGGAAACATCAGCGCTCATTGGAACGCTCCTTGAAGGGACTTGATCCCCTCAATATCCGAGACGGAAATGGCCGGTAAGGACCGATCAATTCGTTTCATCAAGCCGGACAATACCTTTCCCGGCCCAGTTTCAATAAAATACGATGCGCCAAAATCGATCATTTTTCTGACGGATGATTCCCAAAGAACCGGCGAAACGACCTGCCGCAAGAGCGTGTCTCTTATTTCCGCTGGATCATTCGAGTAAGGTTCAGCGGTAACGTTAGCAATTACACGAAATTTGGCCGGGGAAATATGAGTTTCATTTAGGGTAGAACTAAGAGTTTCTATCGCTGGTCGCATAAGTTCGGTATGAAATGCGGATGAAACGGCCAAGTTGACCACCCGTGAACGTTTTTCCCGAATCAGAATTTCTCTAGCCCTGTCGAGAGCGTCTATTGTGCCAGATATCACAAATTGCTCAGGAGAATTGTAATTTCCGATGTCCAGGATGGAATCCTGCTTCACTGATTCGATAATTTCACGAATACGATCAGGCGCAACGCCTAATACAGCAGTCATACCACAAGCGCCTGATGGTTGGGCGCAATTCATTGCCTCTGCCCTTGTCTGCACAAGTCTCAAAGCGTCTTCGAATTTGAGGACGCCTGCGGCGCATAAAGCGCTGTATTCCCCGAGAGAGTGACCAGCGGCTACGAGTGGCTTTAGTTTTAAGCGACTTTCGAGCATATTCCAAACGAGCACGGAATGAACAAATATAGCTGGTTGAGTATAAACAGTGTGGTTTAACTCCTCTCCTCTCTTGCCAGACATGATGAGGCTTAGAGGATAGCCCAATATTTCGTCGGCGAGGGCAAGCGTCTCGCGCGATTTGGAGTCTTCGCTGACAATGTCTAATCCCATTCCAGGGAATTGAGACCCCTGTCCTGGAAATAACAGTGCTAGAGCATGATTCTTGACCGTTTCACTTTCACGCGCCATTCTTATCGTCAAGGCTCTCTAGTCAACATTCACAACTGTGCGATTCTTGTAGAACCCGCAACTCGGACACACCCTATGAGGCGCAACCGGTTGCGAACATTCCGGACATGTCGCTAGATTGACTGAAGTTAGTTTCTTGTGAGTTCGCCTTTTATCACGTCGTGTTCGGGAAACCCGTTTTTTAGGGACTGGCATTTTCGATCCTTCTTACATCAATTATTTAATCGAGATTTGAGTTTAGCGAGTTTTTCCCATCGAGGGTCCACTGTCTGGCTCGAAGAGCATGAGCAGCCATCTGGTCCGCGAAGGGCGCCACAGTGAGGGCAAATCCCTGGGCAATCATCGTTACACAATGGTTTCATCGGAATGTCCAGAGAAATTTCCTGGACTATCAACTGGGCCAAGTCAATTTCGTCATTTTGTATTAAAATTTCATTATACTCCAGTTTAATTTCCTGTTCGTCCTGCACATCCTGACTGGTCGATTTTCTCGCTACCAGATCAAGATGGACCTGAATTGGCCTATCGAATTGGTTTAAGCATCTGGAGCATTTCATGCTAATTTTGACTTCCAGATCACCGTGGATCAATATGTTGCGAGGCGCCAACTCTCGTGCCAGTGACTTGGTCAAACCGATCAAACCCGCCTTTGCAGCCGAATAATTGGCCTGAC
>JAMCYH010000114.1:302-3008 GCA_023474025.1 Deltaproteobacteria bacterium | reverse complement strand
CAGTTTGCATTAAGTTTTTGGGGAAAGAGCAGTGACTAGCATCAAAGATTGATTAACATGCTCGTTTATCTTTTTAAGGTTAGGTTTGAGATCTTTAAGAAGATTAGCCGTAAATGACCGGCATCCGTGAGCCAACAATGTTATGGACTGCATAAGGTTAAAGATGATTAATGGTTTGAACACATTCAACTCAAAATTACCCTGTGAACATGCAAACGACAAAGCGGAATCATAACCCATCACTTGAACCGCAACCATCGTTAATGCCTCGCACTGTGTGGGATTGACCTTACCGGGCATTATTGATGAACCCGGTTCATTAGCGGGCAGTATAAGTTCACCGATTCCACATCTCGGGCCACTACCTAGCCATCTAATATCGTTAGCTATTTTCATTAAAGCGCACGCGAGGGTTTTTAACGCGCTACTGGCCACAACACATGCCTCATGTCCTGCAAGCGCCGAAAATTTGTTCAGCGCCGGGACAAAAGGCAAACCCGTCGCTTCATGAATCCGTTGCGCCATCAAGACGTCAAAATTTACCGGAGCATTGAGACCGGTACCGACCGCAGTACCACCGATCGCAAGCTCATAGAGCCCTGCAAGTGAGTACTCTATTACTTTTAACGCTAGATCAAGTTGAGCGACGTAACCTGAAAATTCCTGACCAAGTGTTAGAGGTACAGCGTCCTGAAGATGAGTACGACCAATTTTGACTATCGCCTTAAATTCTTCCACCTTATTTTTGACGGCGTCTCTTGTCAGAGTAACGGCCGGTATCAATTCGTGAACTATTTTCATGACGGCCGCTATGTGCATGGCGGTAGGAAAAACATCATTGGATGACTGAGACATGTTGATGTGGTCATTCGGATGCAACGGTTTCTTGGATCCTTTTGGCTCGCCTGTGAGCTCCGAAGCCCTGTTTGCGATGACTTCATTAACGTTCATGTTGGTTTGGGTGCCGCTGCCTGTTTGCCAGACGCTTAAAGGAAATTGATCCGCAAGCTTCCCTTCAAGGATTTCCTCAGCGCAACGAATTATGAGGGTCGATTGTTCGTGGTTGAGCAGACCGAGGTCGTGATTAACACTTGCTGCGCATTTTTTTATGAGCGCAATGGCGCGTATTACTTCGTGCGGCATTCTATCCGGGCCGATCTGGAAAAAATGAAGAGACCTTTGAGTTTGAGCGCCCCAATATGCCTTATCAGAAACCTCGATAGGACCTATGCTGTCGGATTCAACCCTAAAACTGCGCCTTGGCTTCATAGTCATTTGCTTTCCTTTACGCTGGCAAGGATCAAATAAAAAGCCCGAAGAATTTTTTTAATCTTCGGGCTTATAGTAATACCAGAATCTGTTTTCAGGCAAGGCGCCGAAACCAAGTGGATTTTCGAGTTGAACGTGGCTATGCTGCCAACCTCTCCCTACGCAGGATTTGGCCCTGGCCGCTTATGACGACCTTTTCCAGAGGAATTTGTTTGCCGGCCTTTTCCATACCCATTTTTATGATTTGAGGCAAACCAGAACAGCATGGCACTTCCATGACAGCTACAGTTACGGTCCTGATCGACGCCACACTGAAAATTTCCGCAAATTTTTCAACATATGAGCGCGCGTCATCGAATTTCGGGCAACCGATCAACAGTATCTTTCCTTTAAGCAAATCTCTATGCAGGTCTGGGTACGCAAAACCCGTACAATCTGCTGCTACCAACAAATCGGCATTTTTCAGGAAGGGCGCGGTAGGCGGTATGAGCCTTATTTGCACAGGCCAATGAGTAAGTTCCGAGCCACGACTACGACTCAATACCGGCTCATTTGCTTCATCACAGGAGCAGCTTCTAGCGACGAATGTCTGAATGTTGGCGGAAGGACAACCACATGCCATCTTACCGGCTTCCTCTTTTGATGATTCCTTAACATTTTTTAACCGCTCTTCAACTGCTTCTTCGTCAAAGTCTTCCGCCTCTCTCTTTACGATTTTGAGAGCCCCAGTTGGGCATTCCCCGATACATGCGCCTAGCCCGTCACAATAGAACTCGGAAATCAGCTTGGCTTTTCCATCTACTATTTCGAGAGCTCCTTCGGCGCAGCCGGTCACACACTGGCCACAGCCGTTACAAAGCTCTTCATCGATCTCTATTATATTTCTCTTGATTTTCATCTCTATTTCCCTTTTACGCTGCTTGGCTTCACATTAATTAGCGGCTGCCCGTAGCTGAGGCGTGGTATTCTGGAACAACTCACGGGCCAGGTTTCGTCCCGAATCTGTGAGAAAATCCCGGTCAATCATTTCTGAAAGGTCGCCGTTGATCAGTTCGCTCTTTTTGATCTTCTCCTGAATCGACGCCAAAAGGTGGGCATCGTGAACCAGTTTGAGGTTCTGGGAGTCAAGGTCTTTGGGATTATCCATGTCCTTTATGATTGAACAAACCTCTTCAACGAGTTCTTGAGGCGCATCCAGCTTCTCAAGTATTTCCCGAGAGGTTGATTTGTTTTCCTGATCTATATTGGGACTATTGTTTCCACGGGCAACAGGCTCAACATCATGCAGATATGCCGCCGCAAACAAGACGGCAAACCAAACACTGGGGTTGGAATGTGTCGCACTTTCATTCTTGGTATAAGCGCCAGGGAGGCGAACGAAGTTACACATGGGTCAAGAACACTCTGCAGAGCAATGGGTTGATAAAAAAATCATCA
>JAMCYH010000114.1:0-292 GCA_023474025.1 Deltaproteobacteria bacterium | reverse complement strand
GGCGCATCCAGCTTCTCAAGTATTTCCCGAGAGGTTGATTTGTTTTCCTGATCTATATTGGGACTATTGTTTCCACGGGCAACAGGCTCAACATCATGCAGATATGCCGCCGCAAACAAGACGGCAGGTTTAGCCTTTTCTACACCAACAAGGCGTTCCACCATGGCTGCCACTCTGGATGCGTGGCCAATTCTCCTGAAGTCATTTTTTAGCCGTATCTTCATTTCAACGGCTACACGGTCCTTGAAGAGGTCTTCCTTTTGCTTGATAAGCTCGGGAGGTAAATCTCCGA
>JAMCYH010000207.1 GCA_023474025.1 Deltaproteobacteria bacterium | reverse complement strand
GCGGGCCTAGGTTCACGCCAGTAAAGTGACATCACAGATCACTGGGTTCAAGACCAGTATGTTTTGCAATCCTGGCTAGCATTCGGGGGCCGATTTCTTCTCCCTCATGGAAGGCAAATACGAAATCCGGGTAACCGGAGCGGGACAAGGTCCTGTGGGAGCCTGACTGGCGCTTGGTCCTCCAGCCAAGAGATATTAGGGCGGCTAGTAATTTTTTCGCCTTAACAGTTCGCCATTGTGTCATTCGGCGGTAAACGCTATGCTGATTATTGTTGGGCTACATTCATCTGTTTCAAGACGTTCCGCAAGTACTCGAAGCGCTAGGGCTTCAGCCTTCGCCATCGCTTCTTCGGCAGTTAGACCATAAGCAAGCACACCCGGTAATTGGGGGGCTTCGGCGATCCAACGTCCATCTTCTTCACGTTCATATTCAATATTGTATATCATTGGTAACCTACTCATGATCAAGAAGGCGGATTCTGCGTTTAGTTCAACCTTTTACAATTATTGCAAATATAATACATTTTCAAGGTGTTGTAAACGTCAGGTAATCTTTCAAACGTCCTACTCTGTGTATTGGGCCATGCGTTAAAGGTTAAGGATGTTAGTAGCCGTTATGGCAGAATAAGCAATGAAGAATTTGTCAGGGCGATTGATCAGTTGACTTTTGAACATGGGGAGACGGAAATCGTCAGGGAAGATGCGGTTTACAAAACAAAATGTGCGCAAAATGTGTACAAAACTCAAGTTGGATGAGCGAGTTAAGATTGGCTATTTTACAACTAGTTGATTTATTGGGGATTTTGTGGCGGGAGCGACGGGACTCGAACCCGCGACCTCCGGCGTGACAGGCCGGCGTTCTAACCAACTGAACTACGCACCCACTGGTCGATTCAGGCATGGTAGGCGGAACAGGATTTGAACCTGTGACCCTCGGCTTGTAAGGCCGATGCTCTCCCGCTGAGCTACCCGCCCAAACAACATTGCTATTAAGTCGCGTTGTCACACGCAACTCTTATCTCCACAAAATAGTATGCCTATATAATTATGTCAAGAAAAATGCCGCAAAGTTTCATTCCTCTATAGGGCTCAACAATTCGCTAATCGCCTCATTCACGAGTGCGAACAATGCCGCATCAAGTTTTCCCGAGACCTCGCGCATAGAGTAATACTTACCCTTGAGGATTGCCCGTATAACATAGGTACCGTCATCAGAGTGAAGTCCCGCCAAATCAACCATGGTAAGAAGCTTTTTCTCATCCATTTGATCGATCTCTTTGGTCTCAAGACTCCTTATTACTGCATCTACCTTAGCCAGATTTCCAAAAGATGATTCCGCCCACACGATTTTTTTTCGCGCGCCATCCGGCCCTATCAACAATCCCTCAAAGAACTGGACTATCTCCTCTTCCAATTCAGTCAGGACCTACCAGATCATGCTTTTTCATTTTGCTGTAGAGCGTACTCCTGCTTATTCCCATTAACTGGGCAGCCTTGAATTTGTTCCAACCGCACTGGTCCAAAATCGATCTTATATGTTCACGTTCCAGCATACCTAGATTGGCGTCAGAATTCGAAGGTCTATCCGAAGATGAACTGTTGGCGCATAATTCCTGAGGCAGATCCTCCGGCCTGATAACGTCTTCTTTACAAAGGACCATGGAGCGTTCGACGGCGTTCTCCAGTTGTCTAACGTTTCCAGGCCAGTGATATTGAAGAATGAGGTCCATAGTCGCATCGCTGAATCTATAAACGTTCTTCCCCAACCTCCGATTGAAAACATCAATGAAATTGTTGACCAACTGTGGAATATCTTCCTTCCTCTCCCTTAATGGAGGAATGTGAATATTTATAACGTTAAGCCGCCAGTAGAGGTCCTCTCTGAATGTTCCCTGAGCCATGCACTTCTTAAGATCCTTATTCGTAGCCGCTATGATCCTGGCGTCAGTGCTCAACGTCGTTTCACCCCCAACGCGCTCGAACCGCTTTTCCTGAATCACCCTCAACAAGACAACCTGAGTCGGTAAACTTACTTCGCCAATTTCATCCAGAAAGATTGCGCCTCCATTTGCCTGCTCAAACCTGCCCTTCTTGGCCCTTATAGCCCCTGTGAAAGCGCCCTTTTCGTGCCCAAACAACTCTGACTGCAGGAGCGTTTCCGCATATGCGGCGCAATTGACTACAACAAAAGGGCCTTCCTTGCGAAGACTCTGCTCATGAATTGCCTTTGCCACCACCTCTTTGCCCGTCCCTGATTCGCCGTGAATCAAAACATTCGAATCGGAACCGGAGATATTAAGAATCAGGTCGCAAATAGCCCTCATCTTTTCGGAACGACCAAGAAGGTTCTCAAGTTTCTGAGCTAATGTTTGGGTCAGTCGACGATTTTCACGTCGCTCATGCTTTAGACTTTGATATAGCCTCCGGATTCGCATCATCGCATTCACACGGGCAATGAGCTCATCAGGCTCGAATGGTTTAGTCAGATAGTCGTCCCCTCCCCTGTTTAGTCCCTGTATCTTGAAGTCCAGGGTATCATGAACTGTAAATATAATAATAGGGACGTACTGGTATTCAGGATGGGCCTTCAACTTGGAGGCCATTTCCAAGCCGTCCATGCCAGGAAGGTTAACATCGAGCAAGATTATGTCCGGCCCTGAATCGTCATTGTTTTCAAGATATTTCAACGCCTCCTCTGCCGACCCAAGCAAAGTGGCATGAAAACCAGAAGCTCTCAGCAGTTCCGCTGTATATGGACCATTAAATGGGTCATCTTCAACGACAAGGACTCGTCCGCAGTTGGTATCGTCATTCATCCAGCGTCACTTCACAAAATGATAAGCCAGTCCATGCGCTACTGCCACAAGGGTAGACTCCTGATTCCGAACTTCAATATTCCAGAGGCTGATCCGTTTCCGAATGTCTATGGGTTTAGCCTCCGCCGTGACTGTATCTCCAGCCTTGGTGGCCTCGAAATAGTTTATTTTCATCTCTGTGGAAGTGGTAGGTGGGGACCCC
>JAMCYH010000308.1 GCA_023474025.1 Deltaproteobacteria bacterium | reverse complement strand
ATGGAATACAGCTTACTGGATCATAGCGGCTAACGCATGGATGCAACACCCGGTAGGCTATGAAATTCGAGGAGGCAGGGCAGAACTTACCGATTTTGTTACAGTTATCACTCAGTATTATGCGACAACCAATTATTTGCACGCAGTCTTTGCCGGTTACATAGTCGCAGGTTTTTTTGTCATGGGTGTCAGCGCTTATCATTTGCTGAAGAAAAATGAAATCAGTCTTTTCACTAAATCGTTCAGGATAGCTCTTGTATTGTCACTGATTTTTTCCATTGGCGAAGTATTCATGGGTGATATTAATGGAAAAGAAATGGCCAAGGTGCAACCTGAAAAACTTGCCGCAGTAGAATCCCAATGGGTTACCAAAAAAGGGGCGGATTTCTCACTTCTTCTAATTCCGGACGAGAAGAATGAACGAAACGCCGTAGAATTATTTAACATTCCCAAGTTTTTGAGTTATTTGACAAAAGGCCACTGGGATGCTGAAATCCGAGGCCTCAAATCCTGGCCACTCGCTGACCGGCCGCCAGTAACTATTGTTTTTACGGCTTTCAGAATTATGGTGGGATTAGGATTTCTGTTCATCTTGCTCACACTCGTCGGCTGGTTCAAGAGAAACAAATTGGAGTCAAGCCCAATTTATCTGAGGATAATGCTGTATTCCATCCCTTTACCCTACATAGCCGCGTTGTTGGGATGGATTGTGACCGAAGTTGGACGTCAACCATGGATCGTTTATGGTGTTCTCAGGACATCGGCAGCAAATTCGCCGTTAGCGGGTTCCCAGGTAGCAGTGTCACTTGCAGCGTTTATTATTTTATACTCGTTGCTAGGAATAATCGCTATCTGGTTAATGGCTCGTCATGCGAAACAAGGGCCTGAACCTGTTTGAAAACCTTTGATAAAATGTTTTCGAACTTTTTTTGGGTCTTATGCAGTCGAATCGCATAGAAAGGCAGAATAAATATGCTTGAAACCATATGGTTTTTGTTATGGGGACTTATTTGGGGAATTTATTTTATGCTTGACGGGTTCGATTTTGGTCTGGGCATGCTGCTCCCATTTGTTACCCGTAGCGATAAAGAAAAAAGAATTATTTATAACGCAATGGGACCATTCTGGGACGGCAATGAAGTTTGGTTAATTACGGCAGGAGGAGTTACTTTTGCAGCTTTTCCAATTACATATGCTGTCATGTTCAGTACATTGTACACTCCGTTATTAATGATACTTTTTGCCCTGATCATTCGAGCAGTTTCTTTTGAATTCAGGAATAAAATAGCCAGCCAATCCTGGAAATCTCTGTGGGACACTTGTCTGTTTGTCGGAAGTTTTACGCCCGCTTTACTCTTCGGGGTAGCTTTCGCGAATATTTTTCACGGTATCCCCTTTGACAAAAACTATGTATTTCAGGGAAACCTTTTAACACTATTAAACCCGTATGGTGTCCTTGGGGGAGTGCTTTTTGTAGCGCTATTCCTGGTCCACGGCGCCATATGGCTAGCTATCAAATCTGATGGGACCCTTCACGCCAGAGCTAAAGCAGCTGCCTCTTCCCTATGGATTTTCCTTCTGATTATTGCAGTGGTGTTTCTCGTTTACACGTGGTTTTCTACTACCTTATATAAAAATTATTTGAATAACCTGATGTTATTTATCCTGCCCCTTATTACAGTCATATCTCTACTGCTAACAAGGTTGTTAATATTTAAAAACGCTTTCTGGAAAGCATGGGCGAGTTCCAGCGTGACCATCGTGACGGCAGTCCTTTTCGGGGTAGTCGGACTTTTCCCCAACATGTATCCATCAAGTATCGACCAAACGTTAAGTCTCACGGCTTTCAATTCGTCGTCCAGCCCTCTGACTTTGAAAATAATGTTGGGTGTCGCCCTGGTAATAACTCCTCCTGCCGTAATTAACCAAACTTGGGCTTATCATTTGTTTAGCGGCAAAGTTGACGAAGCTATGCTTTCTTCAAAAGAATCTTATTAGAAAAGAAAATGTAGCCTCTCAAAAAAATGTCTTCGCCTGTGAAAGGAGTATGAAATGACTGAAAGAAAAGGATTAGTGACTTTCAAGGGAAATCTTTTAACCCTGTTAGGAAATGAAGTCAAAGTCGGAGATGCTGCGCCTGATTTTACCGTAGTAGCTAACGACCTTTCTCCGGTGAACCTGTCATCATTCAAAGGCAAAACACTAATAATATCCGCTGTTCCTTCGCTGGACACTCCGGTTTGTGATATGTCCACCCGGCGGTTCAACCAGGAAGCTACCTTTTTGGGTAACGAAGTCACCGTCTTAACAATCAGCATGGATCTACCGTTTGCGCAGGCTCGATGGTGTGGGGCAGCTGGGATACAGAATATTGTCACACTGTCTGACCACAGGGAGGCTTCATTTGGTATGGCCTACGGGTTACTCATTAAGGAATTGCGATTGTTGGCCAGATCGGTGTTTGTCATTGATAAAAATGGGAAAATCCATTATCAGCAACTTGTGCCGGAGATTGCCCAGGAACCGGATTATGATTCGGTTCTGGATGCTTTGAAAAATGTGAAATAGAAAATTGTGATTCATAAACAACAAATTTTTCCGGAGGGTGGCTTATGAAACAGTGGAAATCGGTTGACGAGATTCTTGATTTTGCTATCGGTAATGAACAGCAGGCTCACGATTTTTACAATGATCTTGCTACAAAAATGGATCGTCCATGGATGAGCCAAATCTTCAAAAACTTCGCGAAAGAAGAGATGGGTCACAAGAGAAAACTCGAAGACGTTAAAGCAGGGAAAAAATGGGGAGCTTCCGATAAAAAGGCATTGGATCTTAAAATTGGAGACTATCTGGTAGCTGACGAGCCAGGACCTCAGATGGATTACCAGCAGGCTCTAATTTTAGCCATGAAAAAAGAGAAAAAGGCTTTCAAATTGTACACAAACTTGGCCGAAACTTGTGGAGACGACAACCTTGAAAAACTGTTTCTGGCATTAGCGCAAGAAGAGGCCAAACACAAACTGAGATTT
>JAMCYH010000129.1 GCA_023474025.1 Deltaproteobacteria bacterium | reverse complement strand
GGCATATAGTAGTTTCGTTCGAGTTCTTCGTCCCATCCATGCCACGCATAAACAAATGCAAGCTTCCCCTTGAATGGTCCGGCATATTTCAATGCGTAAATCTCATAAAGAGGGCCGCTCTCAGAACCAGATGATTTTGTCCCCGCACTGGCAGACTCAGCAGAACTTTCCATCCCGTAAGCTATAGCGCCGGCAGCCGCCATAGTGCTGGTTTTTAGAAATTCCCTTCTGTTCATCATGAGTTATACTCCTTTACGAAGTTATTGTCCCCCTTTGGGGGAATGAAACAAAAAACCACGCAAGCACGCGAACGCTTGAGTGAAGCTTGCTGTATTATACAACCTATAGATAGACCTAACACTCGGTTTATATAATGTTTCACATCCAGTTAGTCGGAATTTTCGGACTTTTTCTGTTCCTACAGTAATTACGCAAACGATAATCAGGATTACTATCCTTCTTCTAACCACCCCGCCATAGACGGTTCCGAACACTGTAGCCAAGCATTGTTTTTCATTCAGCAGGTCTTTAACTCCGGTGTCTGTCCCATTTTAGATCGGGCAATGGCTGAAAGAAGCTTGGCCAACCCGCCCAAATCCCGTTGATCTAACATCTCCACCGGCGAGTGCAGATATCGGACGGGGACAGAGAGCATGAGCATCGGGACTCCTTTGGCTACAAAGTGGAGGCCATCGGTATATCCCCCAGTTGGTCCATATTGGAGAGGGATACTATTTCGACGAGCCAAATCGATTGCCCATTTTGCGAGTCCCGGCGTTGATAAAGACCGATTGTCCATCAATCTCAAAATTGGACCTTTTCCCAAGGCGCAGGGGCCAAAGTGTAAGGGAACACCTGGAATGTCAGCACAGGCAAAAGAATCAACCGCAAACATTAAGTCCCACGCGTTCTTGTTGGAAAGAGCCTGACCACCAATGGCGCCGATTTCCTCCTGAACCGTCCATGCGCAGGTTATTTCATGGTCCAAATCAATCTTGGAGACTTCTTCGAGCAACTTTATCAACAAAGCGCATCCGAAGCGGTCGTCTAGACTTCTGGCGGCATATCTGTTGTTATTAAGTACGATGAAATCTTTTTTGAAGACAATCGGATCGGCAATGGTGATACCAAGATTTTCAGTTTCTTCTCGTGAAGAAGTTCCTACATCTACGACGATTTCATCCCATGTCGGGACATGACGGGATTTTTCGTAATCATCCAAGTTCGACATCAAATGCGGGGGTCTTATGCCGATTACTCCAGGTATCTTCCCCGTGTTGGCTATCACTTCGACCGCCCGTCCAACGAGGAGCCTATCATCGAGCCGTCCAATCTTGCGAATCCTGAGAAATCCATCTGGCTCTATATAGCTCACAATCATTCCAATTTCGTCCATGTGAGAAGCAAAAAGCATTCGTGGAAATCCGGAACCAATCGATGCCGTGACGTTGCCAATTGGATCGATCTGTACCCCCGATGCGTAAGGTCGGACTTTATCAACTATAAATTCCCTAACACGATTTTCGTAACCGGAGAGGCCAGGCAGGAAAACCAGTTCTTCTATTAAATCTCGCATATTCAACTCCATTTTTTAACACGAAGGACACAAGTTTTGAATGGCGCATCTTGATTAATCTGCTATGTATCGGGCTTGCGAGAAGCCCCAGAGATAGAAAGCCGTACCTTGCCGGCAACATTCATAAAACACCGCGGCTTTAAGGGCTAGCGCAACGCTTCCCTATAGATGGCGGACAATACCCAGCAACCACGATGATTTCCAAATGACGACCAAAAAGAAGAGGACCAAATGTCCGTAATGCGTTAAAAGTTAAGAAAGCTCACAGAGAGAGGAATTAATTTACTCCTTATCGTCTGTATATTAAACTATTCATTTGGACCAGAATTTTAGGCGGATTTACAGTTGAACAGTTTTATACGTTACATATCCAACTAGCTATTGCAAACATTTGTTTAGAAATAGGAGAGCGACATAACCCCATATTCGACCATTAAACCATGGAATAAGTTATATTTCAGCCTTGATCTTGTTGGCTATGTCCTTTCTTAACTCCGCTTTCAAAATTTTACCGACTGAGTTTCTAGGGATCACATCGACAACTTCCAAACGTTCCGGAAGCTTATATACCGCCATTCCGGCTTCCTTCAGGAAGCTTACAATGCTTTCGAGAGTCAGAATTTGACCTTCTCTTGGCACAGCATAAACGCAGGTTCGCTCCCCAAGGTCCTGGTCGGCCATTCCTACAGCGGCTATGTCCTGAACAGCAGGATGCGCGAGCAGGGCGTTCTCGACATCCAAAGCGCTAACATTGAATCCCCCCCGAATTATTATATCTTTGGCTCGATCAAAAAACTTCAGATATCGATCTCCCTTGATCTGAAATAAATCTCCTGTGCGGAAGAACCCTTCAGGATCGAACGCTTTTTCTACCAAATCAGGTCGTTTGAAGTATCCTGGGATAACGTTTGGACCTCGATAAAGCAATTCCCCTACAGATTCCGGCTCCGTCAACTCTGTTCCAGACAAATCCACGATCTTGGTGCGTATGAACTTTGTAACGGGTACAGACCAAACACTTCCAGGAGCGCCGTAGTTGGGGAACTGATCGACCCTGATTTTGACATCAGGGATGTCCTGAACGCTTGAGACAAATGCGGTCCCTTCGTTTTGTCCCCAAATGTTCCCGATGTCGACATTCCACCTTTTCTTGAACTCCTCCATAGCCCATATAGATGTTGGGGCAGATCCTACGGTTATTGCCCTTATGGAACTTAGATCAAACTGTGCGGCGGCCGGGTGTTTCAAGATCAAGTTTACAACTGCGGGCACCAGCAGGGTGTAATTAATGTTCTCGGTAACCATCTGCTTCAGTAGCAACATCGGGTCAAATGGATGATGGAGGACCATGGTCCCTCCCTGCAGAAGCCAAGGTACAAATACTGTTCCTACGGACGCCATATTTACCAACGGCCCAGCGGTTAGCTGAGTGTCGCTCGGCAATATGCAAGGCCCACAGGGCAAAGAAGACTGACAACGCCAATTGTTGTGACTCAATGGACAGCCTTTCGGTTGGGCCTCCGTCCCTGATGTCCAACAAATTGTGAAAAGATCATTTCCGTCGATCGGTATTTCAGACAATCTGGGGTCAGGTTTTTCACCTATCATTCGTCGGACATCTGGATATGTGAAAATATTCCTAATCGAAGTGTTTTTCTGTTGAACTTCTTTTGCCATAGCCAAATGGTTGAAACCATGAAAAGAATCAACCGTGATAAAAGCTTTGGTCTCGGTCATGCCCGCGACGTAATTCAGGTCTTTCGAGCGCCATTGCATAGGAGCGGGGGATATGATCCCCCCAACTTTGCAGATAGCCAGATACAACATGGCCAATTCCCAGCAATTGGGCATTTGGACCATAACCACGTCGTCCTTTTGGATCCCGGAATGTAGCAAAGCCGTGGCCATGCCATCGATTGCTTTTGAGAATTCAGAATAGGACACGCGTTCAGGAGGAGTTCCGAGAAGGGTCTCCTTGTCGAGTGGGTCAGCTATTGCCGTTCTGTTAGGCATTTTGGCAGCGTGCTCGTAGAAGTTGTCCAGCAACGTCTTTGAATCCCAGCAACCCTTAGTGGTATACTCCTTGACCGACTCTTGAGACGCTAGAATCATGATTCCCTCCTCTGTTCCAGATCCGTATTGTAAGATCGCTCTTTGCTTACAGCCCCATAAACTTTGCGGCTATGCCTTTCATTATTTCGTTGGTCCCGGCGAAAATGGACATCACCCTCACATCCCGCCATGCCCGGGCTACAGGGTATTCCTCACAGTATCCATATCCTCCATGAAGTTGGAGGCACTCGTCCACGACGCGTTTGGCCATATCCGTGATCCAATATTTCGCCATCGAGACATCGACCACAACGTTCTTGTTGTCGACGTGCTCAACTATGAGTTTATCAAGAAAGGTCCGTCCCAATTTCACTTCTGTAGCCATTTCAACGATCTTGAACTGGGTATTTTGGAATTTAGAGATTGGCTTGCCGAAAGCAGTTCGCTGTTTACAATAATCAATAGTCGATTCCAGTGTCCTTTCGGCGAGGACTTGAGCTCCCACACAGCAAATTAGGCGCTCCTGCTGGAGCTTTTGCATTAGCATAAGAAAACCACTGCCTTTTTGTCCGAGGCGATTAATTTTCGGAACCCGACAGTCATTAAAAAAGAGCTCGGCTGTATCCTGGCTATGCCATCCAATTTTTTTGATTCTCTTGCCTTTTTCAAAACCAGGAGTTCCCGCCTCCACCAAATATAGGTCGACGGCTTTGTGAGGGTCACTCACCATCGGGTCTTTGACGGCAAGAACTACGAGGTCACACAATATTCCGTTGCTTATAAAAGTTTTTTGCCCATTGATAATTACGTATTCACCTTCTTCCACCGCTGTGGTTCTCATACCGGCAAGGTCACTCCCTGCGTTAGGTTCAGTCATGGCAACCGCAGTAATGATGTCACCGGAAATACAGCCAGGAAGATATTTGTGTTTTAACTCTTCTGGAGCATAAGCTGTAATATAGGGAACAACTATGTCGCTGTGCAAAAAAGCGGCCAGACCGAAATGATTGGTTCGGCCCATTTCTTCCATAAGTATTACTGAGTATAGAAAGTCTGCTCCCAGACCGCCATATTCTTCCGGGACCTGCATGCAAAGGAAGCCGTTTTCTCCCATTTTCTTCCATATACTTCTGGGGACGATTCCGGCGTCTTCCCACTCATCAACATACGGCGTAACCTCCTTGGCGTAAAATTTCCTAATCGAGTCTCTGAAAATATTGTGGTCTTCTGTATAGGATAAGATCTCCATCAACTTCCTCCTCAAATTTGGAAACAGCATCTAGGAACTAGTCGGGACAGGCTATTCCGTTAAAGATAGATTCGCATAGCTGATCCGAAAGCTCGTCGGTTTGGATTGCATAATTGAAAATTATTCCCGGTAGACAAGCATGTTCAATTGCTCCAAGAATCACCTGCCTTATCGCAGTCGCAGGGATGTCACTTCGGATCGAGCCTTCCTCTACACCTTTTTCAATGAGCGCCAGGAGAAAATTTGTGTAGTGTTTTACCATCTGATATGCGTCACTGCTGAAATAGTCAGGATAATTTCGGACCTCAAGCAAAAGGATCCTGGCGAAAACCCGATTATCGGCATACATGTTGACGTGGGACCATATGAGCTTCCTTAGTTGGTGGAGCGCTCCTTTTATTCCCCTGACATCTGTTTCCGCCCGAGCGATCATAACCCCCAGATACTCGGCTAAAACTTGGTGAAGCAAATCTCTTTTGTCGTGAAAATACTTGTAGATAAGCGCTTCGGTCACACCTGCGGTCCTGGCGATCTCCGCAGTGGTTATAGAAACGAATTCCTTGTCTTCTAAAAGTGACCGGAGAGCGGTCATAATTTTGGTCTTGCCCGGAGCGTGAGTTTTTTCGCCAGGGGAATTTACATATAGACTGCTGGTGTTTGAGATTGAAACCATGCTTATAATTAATCCATTATCATAAATTATCTAAACCGTTTATTCACGGGGCGTCGTAACTCAGGCGATGGCCCGCGTTTTTGATGATTCGTGAATTACAACCTTTCGATTACAACAGCCGGAGCCATACCGCCACCGGTACACAGCGTGATCAAACCGTACCTGCCATGGATTCTTTCCAGTTCGTGAAGACATGTCACAACAAGACGACATCCTGAATTGCCAACAGGATGTCCCAGGGCTATAGCTCCACCGTTGGTATTTACCTTTCCCCAGTCAGGTTTGTATTCTTTCCCCCATGCCAGAGGAACTGATGCGAACGCTTCATTGATCTCGATACGATCAAAATCCTGCATCTTAAGGCCGGACTTTTCCATGACTTTTGCCGTAGCCGGAATAGGCCCAGTCAACATCATTACAGGATCTGCTCCTGCGACTGCGGAAGTCACAATCCTGGCTCTAGGTGTGGCCCCAAGATTTTTGACCATAGAGTCTGACATAAGAAGAACAGCGGAAGCGCCGTCACTGATGGGACTCGAATTCCCCGCTGTCATCATTTTTGTGCCGAATACTGGTTTGAGACCGGCGAGTGCCTGCATTGTAGTTTCAGGTCTGATAGTTTCGTCTTTATTAAAGACCTTGTCTGCGCCTTCTGGGCTATTGACCCGGATAGGAGTTATTTCCCTGTCAAACCGGCCCTCTTTCTGGGCAATATTAGCACGCTGATGGCTTTGCAAGGCGAAGGAATCCAGTTCCTCTTTTGAGATACCCCATTGGATTGCGATGAGTTCCGCCGCCTGTCCCTGATCGACAAACTTGCCACCAGTCCTGTTCAAATATGCGGCGCCGAAGGGCATTCCAGCGGGTTTGCCATTAGACAGCGTCAAATTTAACCATTCAGCGGCGATGCTGTACCTGCTCATGATCTCACAGCCGCAGGCGATTACGCAGTCCCGCCATCCCGCTATTATCTCCGCGGCGGCGAAACTGAGCGCAGTAAGGCTGGATCCGCATTGCCGGTTTATGGAAACCCCCGGCGTGTCGTCAGGGAAGCCCGCCGCCAAAACCCCCATCCGAGGCAATGTGAAGCCCTGTTCGCCGACCTGAGTAACTGTTCCACCCAGAACATCCTCAACTAAAGCTGGGTCCACGCCGACACGTTGAACGACCTCTTTGAGGACTATCCCAAGCAACTCATCAGGACGAAAAGTGGACAGACTCCCGTTCTTTTTCCCTACAGGCGTTCTTGCTGCGCCTACTATGAATGCTTCTTTCATGGTACTGTCCTTAAATTAAGTTGGAATCCAGACCGGTTGCAATCAGGAGGTCAAACTCCGGCGCAGGCGCCAGACCAGGCATACCAAACTTGTCGGATAATTCGTTCAGTCGCCTTTTTACTTCCCTGACTCCCTTTAAACTTACATAACGGGCTGGTCCATGCCAACAATCAGGAAACCCTATGCCCAAGACAGCGCCGATGTCCATGCTGTAGTAGTCTCTAAGCACTCCCTCGCTCATACACCAGAAAGCCTCGTTTACCATCCCGAGGATTAGTATGTCTTGCGCCTCTTCATGTGTAGGAGTTGGGATTCCATTGGCTCTAGTGATAAATTCCTCCGCCGATCGATCAGGAACCATCTTACGATAATCCTCGTAAAAACTAGGCTTGCCTGCGCCCACATAACCTGCCTCAAACATGTTGGCCAGGGTCCTGGGAACGTTCATTCTATCGGGAAATCGCGTCGCCATGAAGCTCCCTGCATGATAAATCACATTGCCACCAGCCGTCCCATACACGTGAAGCGGACCTTGTGGGAAACCAACCCTTAACGCCAGCAAATCCACGTCCCATGGAGGGATGCCCAGTTCAGCAAGTCTGAATCCGTTCATAACATAACTACCGAAAGTCCTGCTCGTGTAAAAACCGGGGCCATCATTTACAAGAATGACTGTTTTGCCCATCGCACGTCCCAAAGCAACTGCGGTCGCTATAACCGCAGGGTTGGACTGGGGGCCCCTTATGACTTCCAAAAGAGGCATTAACGGCGCTGGAGAAAAAAAGTGCATCCCTACTATCATCTCAGGACGCGTTGAGCCCTCAGAGATTTCCGCCATGGGAATAGTAGACGTGTTGGAAGCAAAAATAACATTGGGATTGACTTCTTGGACTTTAGCTCGAATTCTTTGTTTAAGGTCCAGGTCTTCAAATACACACTCTATAACCAGGGGAATGTCTTTGAGCTGGTTGTAATCCGCAGTCCATCCCAGGTTCCCCAATGCAGCTTCTCTACGTCTCGGTAACCACTTTCCTCGATCAACCAGGTTTTGAAGCGTCTGACCAATTCTTTCGACAGCGGTTTGGGCCGTTTCAGCGTCTACATCAACTAGAGTGACATTGATCCCCTTTTCCGCCGCCACCTGAGCGATCCCGCTTCCCATAAGTCCTGACCCGATTACGGCGATCTTGTCGACCTTGACGACATGGAAAGGGTCCACCCTAACGAGCTTCGGAGCCAGGCCCGTTACTAGACCGAACAGATCAATCTTGTTACGAGAATTGGGGTTGCTGAACAGCGGAACGAACAAATCTATATCTCGCTTCGCTGCTGCATCAATCGGCAAACTTAACCCACCTTCCATTGAATCCAGGGCCGCCAAAACATAGGGCCGGTATGGAGAGATCCCGTAACGGGATTTGGCGGCTGTCAGAATTTTTGTCTTTTCTTCCTGAGACAATGGATTCGATTCTTGAAAGTCAGGGTCGTAGTTCCGGTTAACAATTCCCTGATGCGATTCTATCCACTCAATTGCGCTGGACTTCAGTTGATCAGTGGTGCAAATGGTTAAAAATCCGGACCCGGAATAATACTCTGCCGGATTGACTCTTCCGTTAGCTATCAAATCCACTGCAGCATTGAGCCCAATCAATTTGGGAAGTATTTGAGTTCCACCACCTGCGGGGAAAAGACCCACGTTGACCTCGGGAAACCCCATTCTTGAGGAACTTGTAGCGAAAACATGGTCACATGCCCAAATCAAGAGTTCGAAGCCGCCCCCCAGAGCTGTCTGCCCATCCAGTAGAGCAACAACGGGAAAGGGGCGCTTGGCCAAACTCGCAAGAGCTTCCTGATATCTCAATGTCACATGTCGAATTATAGCCGGCGTAGCCCCGGTTACGATTTCCTTTAGATTGGCGCCGTCGAGAAAACTCTTCTTTTTGCCTGATACTATGACCACACCTTTGACTCTGTCTAGCAGAGCCCGGTCGATGGCCATCTCCATGTCGGCGAGAAACCGCTGACCGATCGTGTTGACAGCGCCAGCGGTATTTATGGAGAGGGTCGCGACGCTAGAAAGTTGATCTAGACTGTATGTAAATTCAGACATTATAATTCCTTTCTCTTACACCCGAATTATTATGGCCTCGCCCTGGGTCAACCCGCCGCAAATTGCGGCTACTCCAAGCCCCCCGCCTCTACGGCGCAACTCATACATCATTGTCATTGTGATCCTCAATCCTGAGGCGCCCACAGGATGACCCATAGCTATTGCGCCACCATTCACGTTGATTTTCTGGAGAAGTTCATACCACTTGTCGTTGTCTCCATTTGCGAGGATTTTCGCGCTGACAAGGGGCATTGCAGCGAAAGCTTCATTGATTTCGATCAGGTCCATCTGCTCCAAATCCATCCCTGCTCTCGAAAGGACTTTCTTGATCGTCAGGGCCGGGATCCACGAAATCCCATGAGGCAGGTCTATTTCACCGGCCATTTCTTCAATAACGGCCATTGGTTCTAAACCCAGCTCTAAAGCACGCTTCTCAGTCATGACCACCGTTGCGGAAGCGCCGTCATTCAAGCCTGGGGCGTTTCCCGCTGTTGTCGTCTTCGCGCCGAAAACGGGCGGAAGTTGCTCCACAGCCGCAAGTGTACTGTTAGACCGTGGAGACTCATCTGCAGAGAGAACAAACGTTTCCCTGCCTTTTCTAGCAGAAATAGGCGCGATTTCTTCTGAGAATTTTCCTGCTTCCGCAGCAGCGAACCACTTTTGGTGTGAAGCGACCGCCCATGCGTCCAGCATGCGTTTGGGCACATCATGCTTGTCCGCTCCATCAGACGCGTCAATGGCCACTGGGTTGTAACCAGGATAACTTATTGGAAATATTTGGTCTCTAAGTTTGACTTCCCCTATGCGCACGCCATTTCTCAATTCACGTGACATGTGTGGGACCGTACTCATTGACTCGACGCCTATCACTAGAGCAGAAGAGTATTCTCCAAGCTTTAGGCCCCATAACGCCATTCGAAGCGCTGTCAGAGGTGAACAACAAGCTGTATCCAGAGTTATTGTGAACTTGTTGAGCCCAAGTTTTAGAGAAATCTGACGGCCCGTAACAGAACCAGTCTCAAACGAACCTGGAATGCAGTTCCCTACAAAGACATGATCAATCTCGGAGCTGATATCCCGCCCCTGCGACGTGAGCGAGAATTTCGCCGCATGTGCCGCAAGGTCGAGCGGCTCCATTTCAGATAGAGACCCGAGGTACCTGCCAAAAGGGGTTCTTTTAGCCCCGACAATTACGTATTTATCCGTCATGTTTCCTGCCTCCTGTCAATTTTGTGGCCACGGCGTGACGAGGTAATTTTGACTTTGGTGAGCAAAGCGTCCGTTTAATTCTGAAACAAATTAGTTATGAGTCCACCCCATTAGGTGAGTGATCATTACTTACTCGTCTTGGTTGTGTCAATATTTTTTTACTGGAAAGGGACCCAGTCATAATTAATGAATCACTTGACTTGCACTATATTTTAATATGCGTGTATCTTGTGAATCTGTTATAGTCATCAGGTCAAAGACTTAGCCATCGCAAAAACCTTAAAATCCAAGCGAAGCGTAACATCACTATATAAAGAACTTGACAAAGATCTTCATTTAGTTAGCATTACTTACCTGATCAACTTGTCTTAACTAAAAATCACTTCACCAACCAATCACTCCAGAATTTCAAAAAAGAGGTGTTCAATTCGGATCGAAGCACGTGAATCATGGAATCAAAGGAGCAGCAGAATGACGACAATCAACCCCAGGCAAATTCCCAAGACCCCTTCCGCGTACATGTATCCGCTGCTGATAAAGCAGTTACTTCACACCCCCATTCGATATTCTCCCGACCAGGAAATTGTCTATCGCGATCAGAAGAGACTGACTTACCGAGACTTTTATAATCGCATCAACCGACTGGCATCGGGACTATCATCTCTTGGAATCGGCCCGCAAGACACCGTCGCCGTCCTTGATTGGGATTCTCACCGTTATCTGGAGTGTTTCTTCACCATTCCTATGATGGGGGCCATAATTCACACGGTCAACGTACGGCTTTCACCAGAACAGATCCTGTACACGATGAATCACGCCGGAGATACGGCAGTTTTAGTCCATGAGGACTTCCTTCCTCTCATTGAGAACATTGCTCCACAAGTGTCAACATTAAAGTCGATCATTCTTCTTAAAGACGGAGATCAAGCCCAGACGAGTTCGCTCGTGATTAATGAAGAATACGAGCACATGCTCGATAACGCTTCAGACTCTTATGTTTTTCCCGATTTTGACGAAAATACACACGCCACATTGTTTTATACGACTGGCACGACCGGGGACCCAAAAGGATGTTACTACAGTCATCGGCAGTTGACCCTTCATACCTTAGGCATGTCAATAGCTTTGGCGGCATTTAGCGGGCCTGTCAGGTTCCAGTCCGCTGACGTATACATGCCTCTTACTCCCATGTTTCATGCTCATGCGTGGGGGATGCCTTATCTTGCCACCATGATGGGATGTAAGCAGGTTTACCCGGGCCGTTACGAACCCGCCACCATTCTAAAGATGCTTGTTTCCGAAAAAGTGACCTTCTCACATTGCGTTCCCACGATACTCCATATGATTATTAGCAGTCCTGAGGCAAAAAATGCGGATTTAAGCTCATGGAAGATTATAATCGGCGGATCCGCTCTACCAAAGGGATTAGCCAAAGCTTCCCTGGAAAGAGGCATTGATGTCACATCAGCCTATGGGATGAAAGGCAGTTTGCCATTGCTCACGATGGCCAACCTTACACCGGAGATGATGACTAGAGGCCTTGAAGCACAGTTGGAAATTCGCACAAAAACAGGAAGGCCAGTACCTTTGGTAAATCTAAAAATTATTGATCCGGATGGCAATGCTGTCGCTGCGGATGGGGCGTCTGCTGGAGAAATAGTAGTGCGAGCTCCATGGCTTACGCAGGGATATTTGAAAGCGCCGGAAAAATCCGAGGAACTCTGGCATGACGGTTGGTTGCACACCGGTGATGTCGCTGTAATGGACTCCGAAGGATATGTACGGGTCACGGATCGCTTCAAAGACATCATTAAGACAGGAGGAGAATGGATTTCTTCCCTGGAACTTGAGAGTGTAATCAGCCAACATCCAGGGATCTCTGAGGTTGCCGTCATAGGTGTGCCCCACGAAAAATGGGGAGAACGTCCAGCAGTCCTCGTGGTGCTAAGGCAGGAAAGTAAGGATACTTTTTCCGTGGATGACCTGAGATCTTTCCTGCAACAGATGGTCGACAAAGGACAACTGTCTAAATGGGCGATCCCCGACAGTGTTTTAATTGTTCATGAAATTGCCAAGACCAGCGTCGGTAAAATTGATAAGAAACTAATACGAAAAAAGATGGTAGCGGGCGATTACTCGAGCGCTAGCTGATAATCTGCTCCATACAATATGATTGCATAAGACATGGATAGGATGCCTCTCCAAAGAGAGTTGTCTGTTCTTCGCCACGAGAGAAGCGCAATAAACTCAAGGCGGACCTTTGCCTACTTTGGTGACATTAATTTTTTGTATTTGACTTCCTCTAAATATGATTATATAGATATAAATATGATTAGTCTTATTGGCCTTTCGTACTATGAGGCCTACGGATCATCCCCTGATCCTAATGTTTGACACCGAAATCCCTTGGGTCGGTTTCAGCGGCTTGGCTGGCTGATTCTGATTTCATCCTTCAAAATAATGCGCAGGGAGGACCTAATCTAAACTTAAAACAACTACCTAAATCCGAAAAGACGCAATTTGTAAAGTACAATGAAATTTTGTACAGATGCAACATTTACATTAAAGTAAGGAGCTATTAATGATCGGTACAGCAAGAAAACCCATGGAGGAAATACTCGAAGCGCTCGACGGTTATGAAAGAATCACTGTCATGGGGTGCAATGGCTGCGCTAAGGCCTGCAAAACCGGTGGTGAGGCGGAAGTCGACGACATGGTGAAGGCCCTGGACAGGGCCGGTAAATCGGTTGTCTGGCAGGTCACCCCTGAACGTACCTGCTATATCCAGCATACAAAAGGCAGTTTGCAAGGCCATGAACAGGAAATTTCATCGACTGACGCGTTCCTGGTGCTTGGCTGCGGGGGGGCTGCTCAAGTGGCCCGCCAGGCTTTCGATGAGATGGGTGTGATTATGCCGGTTAAAATCGGTTTGAATTCGGTAGGCCATTTAGACACCGTTATCGCGGGAAAATTGGCCATTGAGCAGTGCCAGGAGTGCGGTGATTGTGTTCTAAATGAGACTGGAGGGATCTGCCCTATCACAAAATGTGCCAAGAGCTTACTGAATGGCCCTTGTGGTGGCGCTCAGGACGGCAAATGTGAAGTCGACCCGGCAAGAGACTGCGCTTGGGCCCTGATTTATGACCGTCTCAAGGCTTTGGGTGAACTGGATAAATTGAAGATCTACCGAGAACCTAAAGATTATGGAAAATCTAATAAGCCAAGAACCCTTGTGATAGGATAGAAAGAGGCCTCCCATGAAAATAACCGAATTGTTTGCGAAAAAAACTTTTGTTTTGACAAGTGAAGTCGGACCAGTAAAAGGATGCGTTAGAGAAACCGAAGCTAGTCCTTCATCCGAATTCCTTGATGAAGCCAATTTGGTGAAAAGTTGCGTGCATGCAGTTAACGTCACGGATAATCAAAGCGCCGTAATGCGTCTCGGTTCTCTAGCTGGATCTGTAAAACTGAAGGAACGCGGTATCGAACCGATCTATCAGATTACATGTCGAGACAGAAATCGTATAGCTTTACAATCTGAGCTTTTAACAGCCTGTTCGTTGGGAATAGACAACGTTTTGATACTTACAGGCGACCATACGACTCTGGGTGACCACGTAAGCGCCAAACCTGTGTTTGATCTGGATTCCGTTCAACTACTGAA
This sequence comes from Deltaproteobacteria bacterium, assembly GCA_023474025.1. Classification (GTDB taxonomy): domain Bacteria; phylum Desulfobacterota; class Desulfomonilia; order Desulfomonilales; family Desulfomonilaceae; genus CAJBEZ01. The sequence continues at coordinate 2,002 of JAMCYH010000129.1, read as the reverse complement.
GATTGCAAACGGTATGAACAATGGACATGACATGATGGGAAACCAATTGACACCACCACCTCAGTTTGCGATGGGGGCAGTTGTCAACCCCAATTCCAATCCACTCGAACTTCAGTTGATCAAGATGGAGAAAAAGATAAAGGCTGGAGCAGAATTTTTTCAAACCCAAGCTGTTTATGATCCAAAAGTTTTTAGTCAGTTCATTAAGGCTACAGAAGGATTCGGTGTTCCCATACAATTGGGAGTGGTCTTGATAAAGTCTTCCAAGATGGCCAAATTTATGAATGAAAAGGTCTCCGGAATTACCGTGCCTGATTCGTGGGTAAAGCGACTTGAAGGAGTCCCAACAGCAAAGGCTAAGGACGTTTGCGTTGAAATGACGTCCGAACTTCTCCGGGAACTCGCTCCCATGTGTCAGGGTGTTCATTTCATGCCTCTTGGATGGTCGGACGTGGTACCACGTATTATAGATAGCTCTATTAAATAGATTTCTCGATCCACGATTCTGCTTTAGGGTTCAAATGGAACTTACGAGTCAAGAAAAACTGACCAGAAAATTTCGTTGTTCGAAATGCGGACACGACTGGGAGGTCCCCTTCGGAGGTGGTCGTCAACTTGTGTGCCCGAAGTGCGGCAGCATGACCATTAGCCGGACCAATCCAGGGGAAAGACCATGGTGTTGTGCCGGATCTCGAAAGAAGAAGTGTAGACGGGGGGAACCCGATTAAGCGGATGCGCCGATATTCAAAAGTAGCCATTTTTTCATGCCTGGTGAACTTGGTCCTTGTGGTGACCAAGTACTATTTGGGCGAGGCTTCCGGAAGCCTCGCCCTTAAAGCTGACGCCATACATTCATTTGCAGACGTAATTTCTTCAGTCACCATTTTTTTAGGGATAATCATCGCGAACCGCAAGACCAAGATCTTTCCAGAAGGCCTGTACAAGGTCGAAAATCTGGTGGCTCTTTTTTCTTCCTTTTTCATTTTTTACGCAGCGTATGAAATTGCATCTCAGGCATTGTGGGAAACATCCCCTCTAGAAATAGAACATGTAGCGCAGGTTACGTCGGGAATCATCTTTATCATTGTCGCAACAGCACTATTCTCACGATATGAGCTAAGAATTGGCCTTGAAGTCGGCTCACCAAGCCTGGTCGCTGACGCCAAACACGTCTCGACCGACATCTTGGCCTCAACCGTGATTCTGTTCGGTATCCTGGCAACGTATTTGGGATACCCTATAGATCGGTATGTAGCCCTACTGGTCGCAGTTCTTGTGGCACACATCGGCGTCCAGATACTGATCGAGGCGGTAAAAGTCCTTTTAGACGCCACACTGGACTACCCTACTCTGGACGGGATAAGGAAAATTCTGGAGAACAGGGATGATGTAAAGGAGATACTCAGTATTGGAGGCCGCAATTCCGGCAGGTTCAAGTTTGTTGAAATATCCCTTACAACTGATTTAAAGCTCTTAAGTGAAGCCCACGAACACACATCCCAAATAGAAGAGGAAATCCTGGATCTGAATCCGAACATTGACAAAATACTTATTCACTACGAACCAGAACACAAAGCAATTGAATACATTGCTGCGCCACTGGACGTGGCTGACGGAGACTCCCCCGATCAGAAATCAGGACTGTCCGAACACTTTGGAGAAACACCCTATTTTGCGATCATAGAGAGAAGCTCATCCCTGAAGACTGTATCTATAAAGAGTTATCAAAAAAACACTTTTAAGGATCTTGAACGAAAGAAAGGGGTTAAGGCCGCTGAAATGCTCGCGGAACTTGAGGTTGACGAGGTCAGAACACCGATTACGCTCGAAGGTAAAGGATCGGGTTACGCTCTTGAAGCCCTGCAAATTAGAATCGTGACCACTCCCGCTAAAACGCTGGAAGACTTGCTTACCGAACTAACGCAGGAACTCCACTAACCGAAAACACTGTTTCCAGCTAAAACCCTATCAATTCAAAGTCTGAGAGAAGCTCATCCCTGAA
>JAMCYH010000099.1 GCA_023474025.1 Deltaproteobacteria bacterium | reverse complement strand
CTTCAAACACTGTGTCCAACAAAAAATCCAAGCATTCCAACCTTGGGGTGAAGAAACTTTCCGGTACGACTTCGCCCTCCTTCTATATAAAAATTTATATTTATTTTTTCTTTTATCAACACTTGGACGTAACTTGCAAAAACTCTCGTGTACAGTATTAGTCCCTTAAACGAACGTCTGATAAAGAAAGCGCCACCTTTACGCAAAACGTGCCCAACTGGCCAAAACGAGAGATTCTTTCCTGCGGCCATGAGTGGTAGAGGCATCTGATTAGTAAATAAAATGTAACCCACTACAAGGTAGTCTAAATGGCTCTTGTGGCATGAAACAAAGATAAGGGAATTCTTCTCATTGGCTTTCTTAAGAGAGGTAAAATCGGATTCAAGATAATCGAGTTTGTCCAGGATCCTTTTGAACAGCCAGTTCAATGCATAGTAAAGGAAATGAATCGTCTGAATTCGTTGATCAGCGGCTATTTCATTAACGTACGATTGAGCCTTTCTTCGCGTATTTTCTTCTGTAGTCCTATCGGACTTTGCTGATTCACTAACGGCTTTCTGCACCCTGGCGTCTTGAAGGACCCGTTCTTCTACTTCCATTCTTGAAAGTTTTTCCGGGCCACGGTTCACACGAATTCGATCATTGATGTTTTCAATCAACTCCCGCCGCACTTCGAAAGGAAGATCTTCCCACGATTTGTCGGAACCGAACTCTTCGTATTCCGCTATAAGATGCACTGGACAGCCAACAAGTAATTCCGGCTGGGTCCACTTTCTAAACGCCGTTAGGATTCTACGAATACAGCCGGGCCGATCCGGATTACCCAGCAGAGTTTCCCAAAATGGCTGAATCTGGCGCTTTTGTCTCCTATCGTACAGCGGAAAGATTGGAACAATCGCAATAGGTTCCGGCATTTTGCTTTGAGCTTCTATGAGAACATTTACCGGATCCTGCTCCGGACTCACATACCGATTTCGGCTATCATTCTCGTCGACAAGAAAGAATGCGCCGGCGCACTTGTTGACAAGTAGGCCCCTGACTATTTCCGGCGTGAGCCTGGAGCCTGACTTGGGTTTAAATAAGCCCGCAACCCGAGAAAACAGATTCCTCAAATTTGCGGCCCCACCTAGTAGAAAACATGGGGCCGGCAACCCCAAACTTGCCAGGCGCATGCGAATGTACTGCAGGTCATAGTAACTCGGGTATTTGAGCGCATATACAACTGGTCCGTCTTCGCTTAATCGCCGTAGTAGCTTCACAGCTTCATCATCAAACTTGATATTTGGGGACAAAATTCGCACGACTATTTTGAACAGCATTGAAGGTTCGTTGTTGAGCGCCCCGGGAATTCCCCTAAATTGTCGCGATTTCAGGAAATCAGGAAGAGTTTTTTCACTTAATGAATGTTTCATCACCACCAACTTTTGATATTGCCTAGTGCAATGTAATTTTCTGAAATAGCTGTTGAAACGCTATAAAGTAATTTAACATAGTAATCGTTTTCAAGTGATAAAAGAAATTGACACTATTATGTTTTGAAAATCTTTCGCGTTATGACGATATTTTGTTTCTTTTTATAGTTTCTTTTTGTAGACTACATTTGAGAAGAATTTGTATAATTACTATCGTTTCTTATCGTATATGCTAGGGGGCTCAATTGTTTTATTTTTCTAGTGTTTTTCGAAGTTCCTTTGGCAATTGCGGCAAATGATGGAAACAGGACACGTCAAGAGCGTAAATTGTGAGGATTTCTTTTCTCCACGGAAAGAGGTCTTTTTCTGTCAGGCGTGGAGAAAGCGTCTCTTGCTTCAAATCTGGAGAAGGCGTCGCTGTTTACTTCTTCTTCTGGATGCCGCCATCATTTTTGGTGTCTTTCTCATCTCATATCTCGCTCGATTTCAAACAGGCTTGCAAGAATATTTTGCTACAAAAGAACATCTAAATCTTGAAGCCTATTTCATGTCGGCCTACATAAGGGCTGCAATTATTTTTACGATTCTGTGGATTTTTTTAATGGCGCGCGACGGCGTTTACAGTCACAGGCTGATTTCTGCGGATTCTCCGCGGGCAGAGATTCAGAACATACTCAGGGCTGGTGTAGAATCTCTAGCAATACTAATGGCCATTTCGTTCCTGTTCCGGGGGTTTTTATTATCAAGGTTCGTTTATGGAATGTCGTTCGTTCTTGGCGCGACTTTGATCATGGTTTCAAGAAATATTGCCAAGAAGGTTTCTAATATAATTTTTGAATTCGGAGTTCCAAAAAAAAGGACTCTGGTAATAGGGACCAGTTCTTTGGCGATTGAGTTCGCGTCCGCCCTGGAAAAAGAGACAAATGGTTTCCACGAGGTATCAGGGTTTCTCGAATTCTCGGATGAAAGTAGTAAGGCCTCTCTTGAATTACCAAGCTGCAAAGTCTTAGGGGTGGCGGAAGATATCGGCAAGATCAGAGGTAAGATCGAATTCGACCGAGTGATAGTCTCAGCAGGTGATTTCCTCGGATCGTTGGAGTCAAAACGCGCCTCACTACTTGTACGCATCCTGAATTACTGTGAGACATATGGCATTCCCCTTTATTTAATTTCTTTTTCTTCCGACATCATGGTATTGCGTTCTGAAATGGGTAGCTACCGTGGCATTCCGTTGCTACTGCTGCGAGACTCCGTTCAACACCCCGCATACTCTTTTGTAAAACGAATTTTAGACCTGATTTTTTCCATAGTGATTTTGACATTGGGTCTCCCACTATGGATAATTATTTCTATAGCCATAAAGATTACCAGTCCTGGCCCAGTTCTATATGTGCAAGAGCGTGTCGGTTTTAATGGTAAGCCTTTCAGAATGCTCAAATTTCGTTCTATGGTGCAGAATGCCGACAAGGATCTCGAAAAAGTGGTGAATATCTCAAGTCTGGCTGAACCGGTATTCAAAATTAGAAACGACCCGCGAGTAACCAGGATAGGGGCCTTCTTAAGGAAATCCAGTCTGGACGAGATCCCTCAGCTTGTAAATGTCATTAGGGGACAGATGAGCATTGTTGGCCCCAGGCCTGAACAGATTGAACTGGTCAGAATGTACAATGAGCAACAATGGAGAAGATTGAAAACGAAACCGGGGATTACTGGTTATCAACAGGTGATGAGCCGGGGTGACCTCTCTTTGGCCAAGAGGATCGAATACGACTTATATTACCTCAAACATCAGAGCATCTGGTTAGATCTGGTTATACTATTACGAACCATTATAGTTGTGGCTCGTGGAGATGGGATTGTCTAATTTTTGATGTAACCGACCAATTACTGACAACACTCGTTCTGGTAAATCCCGATTACTCTTTATGTCTATTTTTGGGGTTGTTTTCATGAGTTCTATGAAGAACGTGCGTGCCGCACTTGCTCATCATTGGTTCCTTGCGATGTCAGGAGGTGAAAGAGTATGCGAGGCAATTTGTCAGATCCTCGACACCCCCGACCTTTACTCTATTGTAGCTGACCCAAGCTCCCTTAGTCCTATTCTGAGAAAGTCATCGCTCCAAACTAGCTTCATACAACATTTACCCAAGGCCAAGAAACTTTACCGATATTATGCGCCTCTCTTTCCGCTAGCTGTGGAATCCTTCGATCTGACATCCTACGATTTGGTTATCAGCAGCGACTCTAGTGTTGTAAAGGGCATAAAAACCCTTCCCGAGACATGCCATATTTGTGTCTGCTACTCACCTATGCGATACGCATGGAATGCGTTTCACGACTACACTCGTAACTTTGGGACAATCAAGAGAGCCTTGACCTCAATCCTAATGAGCTATTTGGCGTTGTATGATTTTGCAGCTTCGGCTCGGGTAGATTATTTCGTGGCTCCATCACAGACATCCAGGAATAGAATCCGTAAATACTATCGACGCGACGCCGAAGTAATTTACCCGCCATGCGATACAGTTCGATTCGAACCGACGTGCCATATTGATGATTATTACCTGTTTGTAGGTCGCCTGGTGAGCTACAAGATGGCGGATCTGGCAGTGAAAACCTTTAACGCAAGCAGGAAAAGGCTCCTAATAGTAGGTGATGGACCAGAGATGCGAAGACTCAAGTCTATAGCGTCAGGGAATATCGAGTTTCTTGGCTGGGTCCCTGATGATGAGCTTTCCAAATTGTATGCGAGTTGCAAGGCGCTCGTGTTTCCTGGAGAAGAAGATTTCGGCATCGTGCCCGTTGAAGCTCAGGCTGCAGGTCGACCGGTTATAGCCTACGCTAAAGGAGGGGCCTTAGAAACTGTGATCCCCGATGAAACTGGCGTATTTTTTCATGATAGGTCTGTTAGCGCTCTGTCAGATGCGGTTAATCAGTTTGAGGAAAACATAGATGAGTTTGATACAAACAAAATTGTTGCAAATGCCAATAGATTTTCCAAATCCAGCTTCCTAGACAGATTTGAGGTTTTCGTATCCCAATGCCTAGAGGAGCATAGATCCAGATTCCCTAAATGATGCTGACATCTATTAAACTTGGGACTGCCGTGCGAAAATGGATTGATTCGTCAAGCGCTTTATAGTAATTTAAGCATAGGTTTTTATTCTTAGCAGTTCGCAGGGCCCGCCTCGGAGTCTTACTCTTATGTCAATTCACCTTGCCGATATGAAGCAAAAGGGGCGATGCTTTGCTTTTTTTCTATTCTGCATTACGACATGTCAGCTTGTATTCCAAAAGCCATATATTGTCATATTACCTGATGAAAGAGCAAAAATCTTTAGCGCTACGCTATGTTTGCTTACGCTCATTGTCACTATTGCGCTGGGACGTGACAAAAGACGTGTCAGATTAGGACCAGATTTCTGGATATCATTGGTTCTTGGTATAATAGTATTGATGAGTTCAATTTTCAGCGTTGCGCCGAGAGATTCCCTGCAGCGGGCTTTCGTCATATTGTCAGCGGCGTTAGCGGGATACTGGTGTTCCAGGTTTTTACTCATCGACCCAGGCTTCAGAAAGATATTCCTGTGGATGGCCAACGCATTGCTTGTGTGCGTAATATTTCTTGCCTTGCTAGGGCTTTTTTTGAACGGCAAACCTCACGAGTTTCTTGACGCCCACTGGCATCCGGTGGCGTCAAGGCTCTTATTGATGTCATTCGCTCCTCTTTCACTGTTATTGGGAGATTTGCGCCGCGAAAAAATCATCGGCGGGACAATACTTTTCGTGGACCTTATTGCGATTTACCTGGTCGGAAGATACGCTTACACGGAATCGATGTTGATCATCCCAGGGATTCTCTGTGTTGTAGCGTTTTTTCTTTTAAGATGGGAGCCAAGAACCCGCAGGATTCTCGCAATCCTGGTGACACTCACCATAGTCGCTGCTGTTTTTTTTGTTTACTTAAACCCTAAGAAGCTGGATAGAAATCACATTTCGGTATCTTACAGAATAGAGAGTCTTTTCTTTTCAATCCATATAGCCTCGAAAAATCCATGGCTGGGAAATGGGTTATGGGCCCCTAGAATATCTTCTCTTAAAGGTTATGCCCTTCATTATCCATATCTGTCGAAAGACCAATTTTCGGAATGGGTGAAAGTATACAGAACTTCTGAAAATCTTTATTTAACTTTTCTTGCGGATTTAGGGATCCCATTCTTCTTGCTGTATTTCGGTAGCTTATTGTACATATTTTTTAGATTGGTTCGATTCTGTCGGGACCAATTTACGTGTTTTATTTTTCACCCGGCAGCCATTTTTCTACCATTGATGGCTGAATGCCTGAGATTTTTCGTGCTGGACGATTTGTTTCATCCACAGAGTAGTTGGTTTTTTCATATTTTGTTGGGGCTTGCAGTAATTTGCGCTAATAAAGAGTGCGTTAGTTGTCAAACTGATGAAGTTAGATGAAGCCTTCGGTCGATGTAGTTTGAGCCGCGAGTGTTGCAATTCGCGAAATTAACATAACATGACTGTAACTAACTAAATGGCGTTTACATCCTTTTTGGAAGTTGAAGCTTATTCGTGAGGCGATTTCTCTGAAAACACATTGGCGCTTTATAGCATTGTTGTTGTTGATCTGGGCAGTTGCAATATACATTGTCAACCCGGTCGGAGAATTCATGATCAACGACGACTTTGCTTTTACAAAGGCGTTGGATACACTCAGGACCAACGGCATTATAGGACCGACATGGATGGGTCCTCAAGGGGCTGGTGGTGGACCGGCCCTCATTACCCATTTGCTTTGGGGTGTGATATTTTCCGAGGTGTTTGGACCTTCAATCACCATACTTAGAATATCGGTCCTGACTTTATCTGTTTTGGGTTCAGTAGCGTTTTTCTTTCTCCTCAAAACGACAAAGGCCGATGACTGGTTGTGTTTTTGGGGAACGGTAACTTTAATATTCAATCCTCTGTATTTCTCACAGTCTTTTACATACATGACTGATATTACATTTATCGCCCTTGTCATTTTCTCCTTTTTATTCATTCAGCAGGGTATAGAGAAAAATCGAGCCTTTATCGTTGTGATTGGCCTGTTTTTCGGACTTCTAGCAACTTTAACACGTCAGTTCGGCGTCATTGCGTCATTTGCATTCATGTTGGCATGTCTGATCCATCCTCGAGGACACGAATTCGGCCGTACCCGGGCCGTTTTAATGACTCTGATAATAACAATATTGCCATGGCTCGGATTCGAACGATTCCTTTACTGGACTGGTAGCACTCCGATAACACAGCATGAATTGCTGCATGAATTGCTAAGTTACCCTTTGTCAAAAGGTTTCCCGGATTATCTGATATTTGTTTTTGGCCAGTTGTTTCAAAGCGTTCTGGGATATACGGCCTTTTTTGTTTCGTCTGTCGTGGCTTTACTGTACTGGAACCATTTAGACAGAAAAGCTTTCAAATATTTCCTGATTATTGTGACAGTAGTGTTTGGAGCCCTAGAAACAGGAATTTGTACCGGTTTACTAACTCCACCGCAATTCATGACCGGGAATATTGTATTCAACTTCGGAATAGGGCCAATTTTACTTAAAGACACATACATTCTTGGCATCAGCCGAACGGGAACTTTATCACTCGGGGTTTATTATATTTTTGTCTGGTGGGCAGTTATATCCCTGGGCATAATCCTGCCTCTTGTTTTCCGCTGCCTTCGTCAGATTTTGAGAATGTTTTCACAATCGGTTGGAAATACTAACCTGTCCTTCCTTGGTTGCCTAACCCTCATTTTTATTTTGATTTATAGTGGAACGATAATTCTTGTAGGGATTCGTGATCGTTATCTGATTCCTCTGAGCGCTTCAGCGATAATTTTTCTTTTCTCCTATTCCGAAGAATTGAGGGATTGCCGTTTTAGTCTCAAGAGCATGACCCCGGCCGCTTTTCCCATGATCTTTCTGATAATTTTTTCGGTTGGCGGGACTCATGACTTCATGGCGTTGAAGCGTTCGCAGGCGAAGGCCATTAATTTCGTTGTCAGGGATCTAAAGGCTAAACCCTGCAATTTTGACGGCGGGATGGAATTCAATGGCTACAATTGCTATCACAGGGGCCATAAGGCGCCTAAAGGCGCTAGCTGGTGGTGGGTGGACCGGGAAGATTACGTAATCACATTGGGTGATCTAAAAGGCTTTGATACAGTGAGGAAGTTTCCTTTCCGAAGGTTAATTGGTATGGATGGAGCCATCCACGTTCTAAAACCTCAAATAGCGCACGCTCCCTAAAAGAAACACATTGCGCTGATTTAAGAGATTTGTTCATGTCAGCCGGTATTATCCGGCTGAGTAATTTTTTCACTGGCGGGAAGAGTGAGACCTGAATAGCTATTTATTTTGGGTAATAGCCAGCGCCGATATATAAATTTTGACCAGGGACCCTCATGATGAAGGTCTTTTTGAGAGAAGGATCTTTTGCTCCGGGCTTAGGCCACCAGTATTCAACCCAGCCAGAACCTGGCTTCTCCGCTATCTCTTTGAATTTAATAAAGAATTGGTTTCCTTTTGAATCCTTAAGGTTAGTCAGGTCCTTACCAACCAGTTTGTCCGCAGCGAATGGATGAGCTAACGCCGTAACCTTATCCAGAGGACCGGCGAACAGATACAGGTCACCTACAACAAAGGGACCTTTCGGGTCACCGATAGCTTTTAATGTGGCATCAGGTCCTTTTTCCTTGACCATGGCCACGCCCTTTTCCACCAGGGCCTTAGTGTCAGCCGCCTGGTCGGCGACCGCCAGGCCTGAAAAAACCAAACCCAAAATCAAGGTCATAAACAACGCCAAAATTTTTCTCATGTTTTCCCTCGCTAATTCGATTACGCTGTGAGAATTTACCACCCGCCAGTGATAACAACCTTCTAACACTATTTCATTAGGGAATTCAAGCGGAACCTGAGAGGGAATTCAACGTATTTCTTGACTTCTATATCCGACGTTTACCAGTTTTCAAAGTTGACCAAATTAGGGGTTGGCACGTTCATTTTGAAAATTCCCGATTCGGTTGATTCTGGTCTCTGCTCAAAGGTCTACTCATAGATTTTTTCGTCAACGACCTCGGAGGCCTCAGAATCGGCCTCGTAGTCCCTAATCTCCAATTTTGTTTTGATTAATTCTGTATAATATTCGCTTGCTACGATGGCCGACATAACCTCATTTGTACCCGTCCAGATTGACGCCAACCGAAGATCCCTAAATATGCGTTCAATAGGATATACGTTAGTGTAGCCAATACCACCCATAACCTGCATCGCAATATGGGAGACTTTTTGGCAGGACTCGGTAACAAATTTCTTTGTCTCTGAAACCATCCTTCTGATAGTGTTGGAAGGTTGTTGGCTGTCAACCGCTTTACAAGTTGTGTAAACAAGCGACCGGCAGGCATCCAGCAGCATAGAGGCTTCAGCAATCTGAAAACTCACACCCTGGAATTCATTAATTGTCTTTCCAAAAGCTTTTCGTCTGCCGGAGTATCTTGCGGCAATTTCCAGAGCGGGTCTGGCCGCTCCTATTGTCATTGCAGCAGTGCCCAATCTCTCGGGTATCATCATAGTGTTAAAAACAGCATACGCTCCATTTACATTTCCAACCGTATTTTCTTTAGGAACTTTGACATCCTTAAAAACAATACGGCCCGCCCCACCACCACGGCAACCCATTAAGCCATATAGATATTTCACATCAACCCCAGGTCCTCTATCCACGACAAGACAGGTCAAGGCCTTGTGTGCTTCAGCCCTGGGATCCGTCCTGGCGTAAACAAGGAAGAAATCAGCGCCTTCCGCTCCTACGATGAACCTCTTTTGCCCATTTAAAACAAAGTGATCTCCTCTGTCTTCGGCGGTTGAGGAAGTCCCAAAGAAATCGGAACCTCCACGGGGCTCAGTTAGACACTCAGCTGCAAAAACATCGCCCCTGAGCAAAGGTTCAACGTATTTCTCCTTTAGAAAGTCAGATCCATGAAGAACTATCGCATCACAGACCAGTTCCGCCCCTACCCCAAAAACACATGCAAATATATATCCCAAGGTTCCAATTTCTTCCATGACTGTTGCGGTGGTTACCCAATCCATACCTCTGCCGCCCCACTGTTTGGGGTATCTCGAGCCCAACAGGTTTCGTCTACCTGCTTCCTTCAAGAATTCCTTTGGGAATTTGATCCTGTCGGCGTCCATATCGAGTATCATTTGCTTGGGGACCCATTTTACGAGGTCTTGAGCTTCATCGCGTATTTTTTTTTGCTCTGCAGTAAGTAAAAAATCAAACATTGTGTTCTTTAACCTTTCTCAACAATCAAAACTCGATTAATTCATCCTCGTATATTATTTGTGACAATCAAAGTCCCGAAGTCTGAACTTCATGACCTTACCACTCGCAGTGTGCGGCAGTTCATCAACGATGTTAAACTCTCTAGGGATCTTATACCTTGCCAGTTTCTCGGAGAGCGCTTTCTTGAGAACTTCAGGATCAAGTGTTTCGCCTTTTTTAGGGACAATAAAGGATACTACGGTCTCACCCCAGTCAACGTGTGGTTTTCCTATGACAGCGGCTTCCATGACGCCGGGTAGTCCAGCAATAGCGTCTTCGACTTCCTTTGAATAGACATTCTCGCCACCTGTCACTATCATGTCCTTTAGTCTGTCAACGATGTATAGGTAACCATCTTCGTCGATTCGAGCCAAATCGCCGGTCTTATACCATCTCCCATCAAAAGCGGCCTCTGTGGCCTCCGGATTTTTGTAATATCCAACCATCATGCTATCCGACTGCAACCATATTTCACCGATGTCACCAGCTTTAGCCTGTTTCCCATCAACGCGTACGACCCTTAAATCGGCTCCGGGTAAGGCTCGGTTTCCTATGGAACCGGCTTTGGCCAACTGATCTCGAGGGAACAGCGTTGTACCAGTGGGTCCAGCTTCAGTCATACCATAAACCTGATAAAAGTTTTCCGACTTGTAAGATCGCATGACCAAACGGGCCGTGTCAGCAGCCATTGGACCGCCTCCGTAAATCCAGCGTCGCATCGAAGTCAGATCAAAGTCGTTGAATTGCGGAACCATTTGAATCGGCAATATGTAGGAGATTGGAGCCCCAAAATAAACAGTGCATTTCTCCTGCTGGATCGCCTGCAGAAAATGGACAGGATGATATTCTCTTAAAAGTACTGTTGTGCCCCCTACATATTGAATTCCTATAAACCAATTGTTTAAAGGTGATGAGTGCCAGATGGGCATGGCCATGAGCATTCGATCACCCTCATCAAGCTTCATTGCCAGAGCGCCTGTAATGCCTGCCATCACTACACTGCGGTGCGTATGAAGACACCCTTTGGGTTTCCCAGTTGTCCCGCTTGTGTAAAGTATTTCCGCTATATCCAGATCTGAAATTTCTACCGGCTTAAAGGAACGGGCTCCGTCAAGCAGCTTCTCCAACTGGTCGAAACTATCGCTAAAACTGTCTATACTAAATTTCCTGACGGGGACTGAAATCTTGCAAGCCATTTCCGAAAGGGAACCGTCAAACAACAATATCCTCGATTCACTATGACTAATTATGTAATCAACTTCCGGAGCCGCCAGTTTATGGTTCACGGGAACAACAACTCCTCCGGCTTTGAGAATTCCATAAAAGCTGTAAACAAAAGCGGGCGTATTCTGACTCATTATGGCCACCTTATCACCCTTTACGATGCCCATTTCCTGAAGGACCGCAGCCACAAGTTCAGATTCCGTCTTGATCTGGGAGTAAGTCCAGTTTTTCCCATCAGCCGTGAGACAATCTTGATTACCTAACTTTCTGAAATTAGTGTCCAATATTTGTGGAATATTCATGGCTCAAACCTTTTGTCATAAGGAAGTGATCATACCCTATGAGCATAAGCCAAGACGTGTCAACAAATTTGTCGTAAGTTCAAGACTAAATTAAACCTGAATCACAAATCAAAAGAAAGCGGACTAAGTCTAAAATGCGTCTTTTCAAAGTTCCGATTTTAAATTAAAATCTAGGAGTCTCAACGGGTCTGAGAATGTTTTTCTAACAGGTCAACTTTATTTTGCGTCGGTCCATAAGAGATTTTGTTCATGCGTGCTCCATCTGACAAAAAGAAACTCAGAAAATTAAACAAACCTGGAAACGTTCTTGCTCTCGCATTCGCAGTGGCGGTCATCATTTCGTCTTGGGTCTGTTTAGCGTCAGAAACATCTAAGACTCCGACGAGAATTTCTGTGTTATTGGCAACTGGTATGCCAGGCGGATCCTATCACCACTTGGGACTGATAATGGCTTCGATGTGGACTACTAAACTTAAAATTGTAGGTTTACGAGTTTCCGCCGCAATATCTGAGGGGGCTAGAGAAAATATCGAGGCGTTAAGAATCAGGGACGCCGATTTGATCTTGGCGGATGATTTTTCTTGCTCCCTGGCTTACAGAGGTATTGGGCCTTACAAGAGCCGCGGATTTCGGGAACTCAGGAGTATCGCAAATCTTTGGCCAGAAGCAGTACACCTCTTGATCCGATCTAATGGATCCCCTAAGCCGACTTTAGAAGACCTCAGAGGATTAACTATCGCTACGGGATTGCCGGAAAGCGGGACCAGATTCACTACTGAGATTCTTCTTCGCGGGCTTAGGAATCATAAGCCATTATCAAAGCTTAAATTTATGAACTACGCTTCCGCTATAGATTCGTTAAGGATCGGAACAGTCCAGGCGGCGGACTTCACTGCCGCAATTCCTTCTTCACTGGTGAATGACCTTCTTCAGCCTGATCCAAAATTGTTCAGCTTCATTCAGATTAGTGACAACGACATCAAAACCGCCAAGCGCTATGGATGGACAAATTGTGAGCGAATTGTTATCCCTGCGGTTACATACCCTGGCCAGGTTGATCCGGTCAACACTGTTGGTCAGAATACTATTTTGGCGACCACATCATCTCTGGATCCCGAAGTAATTTATGATTTGATCAGGATTTTGTTTGAAAACGTTGACCAGCTTGCAAAGTATCACCCAGCTTTCAGGAACATTTTATTGGAAAGAGCTTTCAACGGACTTGTAGCTCCGCTACACAAGGGAGCTGTCCGCTATTTTAAGGAAAAAAAAATTCATATTCCGGACGGCTTGGCGCCTCCGGATGCTGAATAGTAAACGTTTCGGAGGACATTTGTATGAAAGAAGTTGTAATTGTTGACGCTATACGTACCCCTGTCGGTTCTTTTGGTGGCTCACTCAAGAGTGTGCCGGCAGTTGAATTGGGGATAATAGTAGTCAAAGAGATTATCAAGAGAAACAATCTTGATCCAGCGAAAGTCGACGAATTGATTTTCGGGTGTGTTCTTCAGGCAGGTCAGGGACAAAATGTCGCTCGCCAAATAGTAGTCAAGTCGGGCATCCCCGTAGAAGTGCCGGCAATGACGATAAACAAGGTTTGCGCTTCAGGGCTCCGCGCTGTTTCTCTAGCTGCCCAAACTATCAAGGCTGGCGACGCCGAAATTGTTCTAGCTGGAGGCGCAGAAAATATGTCCGCCGCACCCTATGCTCTGGGGGCTGCCAGATGGGGAGCGAGAATGAACAATAGCCCATTGGTTGACCTTATGATCCATGATGGGCTTTGGGAGATATTTAACAACTATCACATGGGAATGACTGCTGAGAATGTTGCTGACCAATACGGCATTTCCAGAGAACGTCAGGATGAATTGGGCTTGAGAAGCCAGGTACTGGCAGAAAAGGCCATAAATAATGGCCGATTCAAAGATGAGATCGTGCCAGTAATAATTCCCCAAAAGAAGGGTGACCCTAAAATCTTCGATACAGACGAACATCCTCGATTTGGGACCACCAAGGAAGCTCTCACGAAATTAAAACCCGCCTTCAAAAAAGACGGAACCGTTACCGCCGGTAACGCGTCAGGTATCAACGATGGCGCTGCGGCCATGCTGGTTATGTCCCAGGAGCGGGCAAAACAGGAGGGCTATAAGCCTATAGCCAGAGTGGTATCGTACGCTTCCGCCGGAGTAGATCCTAAAATCATGGGGACAGGACCAATACCATCTACGAGAAAAGCGCTTGCCAAAGCTGGTCTTAAAATTGAAGATATTGACGTAATAGAGGCCAACGAGGCTTTTGCAGCTCAGGCTTTGGCAGTTGCTCAGGAATTGAACTTTGACATGAGCAAGGTAAACCTTAATGGAGGCGCCATTGCCTTAGGCCACCCCATTGGAGCTTCTGGCGCAAGGATCTTAACTACTTTGCTTTATGAACTCAAACGGCAACCCAACGCCAGATTTGGCCTTGCCACTCTATGCGTCGGTGGCGGAATGGGGCACGCGTTAATAGTAGAAAAGATCTGAGTTATTTTTGACCCAATCTTTCAAATTAGTCCTTTCCATGGTTTTTTCACATAATGGAGGCCTACGCTTTTGGCGGTACCTCTCATTTATAGTTTAAGGAACCTGTGGCAGAGAAAATTTACAACCATACTGACGGCGGGAGGAATGGCTCTCGTCACATTTGTCTTTTCCGCCGTCATGATGCTCGCCGCCGGTCTGGAAAAGACCCTTGTTGACACAGGGTCTCCGGAAAACGTGATTGTCTTGAGGGGAGCAGCGGAGACTGAGGTTTCCAGTTCCATAGAGCGTGGTAACGCGGATATCATCGAAGCTCAACCAGAGGTAGAACACAATTCTGTCGGAGACCCGGTAGCGGCTAAAGAAACTCTGGTACTGGTCACTTTGCCAAAGAGAGATTCTGGCGCTGTCACCAATGTGGTACTTCGAGGAATGGGAAGACACTCTGTGGAACTAAGACCTCAGGTTAAACTCTTAGCGGGTAGACTACCGAGACCCGGGACATACGAGGTTATGGCCGGCAAAAACATAGCTAACAGTATAAAAAACGCTAATCTCGGTGACGAACTGAATCTGGCCATGGTTAGTTGGAGTGTAGTTGGGATCTTTGACGCCGGAGCTACAGCATTCAACAATGAAGTGTGGGCTGACGCTGATGAAATTATGGCTACTTTTCGTCGCAACAGTTATTCCGCCGCGATCATGAAGGTCCTTGGGCCGGACAATTTTTTGAGCCTTAAAAGGCGACTTGAGGGTGACCCACGGCTAAGTGTTCAGGTAAAACGTGAAATGACTTTTTACAAGGAACAATCTGAAATGATGTCCAAATTCATAAAACTTTTAGGTTTTGCCATGACACTTTTTTTCAGCATAGGGGCCATCCTGGGAGCAATGGTAACCATGTATTCTGCAGTAGCTAACAGGACCCGGGAAATTGGAACTTTAAGGGCCATAGGGTTTAGCCGAGTCAAAATCCTGTTGGCCTTTCTCAGTGAGTCATTTTTTTTGGGACTTCTGGGGGGCTTTTTAGGAATTCTTTCCAGCTCAGCTCTTCAGTTCCTGACTATCTCAACATTGAATTGGGAAACTTTTTCTGAAATCGCTTTTAGTTTCCAGCTTACCCCTTTCATAGCATTGAAAAGCTTGGGATTCGCCCTGGTGATGGGACTTTTGGGTGGCATGGCGCCTGCCGGCCGAGCTGCAGGCCTGAAGATTGTCGACGCTTTACGATGATTTTCGGATATTCATTTGGCTTATTGACGGAGTCTGTCCACTCTGGCGCTTATAGCTTTCTTCCTGGCTTCTGAAATTTTCCATTGTATCACCGACCTCCATTTTTGGTCTTTGACCAATGGAAGAGCCCGGCTATAGACTTCAATTGCTTTGGCATATTGATTCTTTATTTCATAGAGATTAGCCAAATACTCCATAGCAAGGTAGTAATCAGGTCTAAGCCTCAATGCCGCCTGATAATCTCGAATGGCGTCGTCGATCCTGTCTAACATTTGATAGACCGAGGCACGTTGGACATACGCTGCAGCGTTTTCAGGGTTCAAGTCAATAGCTTTGTTGAACAGGTCTATCGCAACATTCCACTCTCTTTTCATGGAGGCCACATAACCCTCACGGAAGTAGTCCTGAGCAGTTGAAGCAAGTGCCGTTATCGGCGAGACTAATAACGTGGTCGCAATGAATAGAATGAAACTCAATATCCTTACCTGCATTAGGTAGCCCTTTCAAGTTTCCTGATATTTAAACGCGGACTGAATTTACTCTGAAAGTTAATATATAATAACACCAATATAGTGGAATAACAATTTCACTTTGGGAACATTTCCTGTTTGTTAATGCCACATTTCTATTGTAATGTCTTTACAGCCGTCTTTTAATTTCAAAAACAGGTTTATTCCTTAAATTGCAAAAAAATACAAAATTGGCCCAGAAATTTAAGGTCTTAATTGGTTTCGGCTTTCCTCTAATCCTTTCCGGAGTATCAGCTTACCGCCTTTTTCGTTTGA
>JAMCYH010000015.1 GCA_023474025.1 Deltaproteobacteria bacterium | reverse complement strand
CCTTCGGCATAAGCAGCCATAATTCCATACTCAATGCCATTATGTGTCATCTTCACAAAATGCCCTGCTCCGTGGGATCCACAGTGAAGATATCCATACTCAGCGGTTCCTCCGATTTTTTCCCGGCCGGCGATACGATGTGCGGCGTCAATACCTGGAGCTAACGATTCGAAGATGGGATCCAGCCACGTTACAATCTCTTTCTCGCCGCCAATCATCAGGCAGTATCCTCTTTCCAATCCCCATACGCCTCCACTTGTTCCGCAGTCAACGTAATGAATCCCCTGGTGAGCAAGAAGTTTGGCCCGGCGAATGTCATCAATGTAATAAGAATTACCTCCGTCTATTAAAACATCTCCTTGTGAGAGAATTCCGGAGAAATCCCTGACAATATCATCGACCGTGGCGGCTGGAACCATCAACCAGACAATCCTTGGAGGGCCAAGTTTCTTCACAAGATCATCAATGGATTCAGCGACAATGGCCCCAGTTTTGTTTGCAAAGGCCTCCCTTGTTCCGGACGTGGCAGAGTAAACTATAACTTCATGGCCGGCTCCCATCAATCGACGAGCCATGTTCCCACCCATTCTTCCAAGACCAATCATTCCCAATTTCATAATTTGGATACCTTTGTCCCTGATCCGCCAATAAAATTTTATGATTTGGCAGCGCCTAAGGCAGCCTGTAATTTAGCCTCATCCTCATGAGAAAGCGAAGTTTTCAGGATTTTCCCT
Source organism: Deltaproteobacteria bacterium (assembly GCA_023474025.1). Lineage (GTDB taxonomy): Bacteria > Desulfobacterota > Desulfomonilia > Desulfomonilales > Desulfomonilaceae > CAJBEZ01. The sequence goes on along the minus strand of JAMCYH010000015.1, from coordinate 2,324 downwards.
CCTGTTCCCTGAAGCTCCTCAAGCACTTTATCGGGCGTGGCTTTTCTAACCAGCACGAAAAGGACTGAAGTTCCATTGGTCAAATTATCAGCCAATTCTTTCATAAACTTATCATCGATTCCCACATCAGTAAGCGCTCCGGAAACCGCTCCTGCAGTAGCTCCCACGGCAAGGCCAAGGAGCGGATTTAAAAAGATCAGACCTATCAGTGTTCCCCAGAACCCTCCACTCGCGGCTCCAGCAGCAGTCAAATTAAACATTTGATGAATCTTGACCTTTCCGTTCTCATCCTTGACAGCAACTACAGCGTCCTCAAGATCTATGAGGTAGTCCTTTTGCATTTTCAGAAGCATAAGGCGGACTTCCTCAGCCTTGAACTTGTCGTCGTAACCAATTACCACTAATGTGCTCACAAATTTCTCCTTTCTTTCTGACCGAATAAAAATTTTCTACAACATTAGAAGACACACAAAAATCGAACGGAAATAGGCCCCAGTGGGTATTTTAAAATCTTACGAAACAGGAAGTTACCTTGACGAATTGGCAAACAGCTATTAATAATAAAAAGTATTATATAGCATTTGTACCTACAATCAATCACATCTGTTTCAAAAGTGAGGCGCTGAAATGTTCAAAGTTTTGATCGAACCCGCAACATATGAAAATATCAAACCAGTCATAGACAAAGCATTTGAAACCTTTCCTCAAAATTTCAAAGGAAAGAAAGTTCTTATAAAACCAAATGTTCTCCGATCCTCAGAAGCGAAAGAGGGTATAGTAACCAACCCAGCCGTTTTGAGGGCTGTCGTAGACAAAGTTGAGTCTATTGGGCCGGCGTCAATTGTCGTGGGAGACAATCCTGGTCTGTTCAGCTACGGAGCTAATGAGGAGAGCTTCGAAAGATCTGGGCTCATGGAAGCCGCCAAAGGCTATTACCGCAACATCGGAACAGATTCGGTTAAATGGGATTTCAATCCTGACTTCATGTCTTCGATCAGTATTTCAAGAGCTGTTATGGAATCAGACGTTGTAATTAGTTTGCCCAAATTTAAAACCCATGGTTTGACGGTTGTAACGGGAGCAATCAAGAACAGCTACGGTTACTTGCCTGGCGCACAGAAGGCGGCCCTACATAGAGCCGCTGGTAACCCCTCTAGATTTCATGAGGTTGTTACTGAAGTTTTTCGTTTACGCCCGCCGGACTTTTTTATTGTAGATGCCATAGTTGGTATGGAAGGCAACGGTCCCGCGGGGGTGGACCTTCGAGACATTGGGCTTGTACTGGCGGCGGATAACGCCGTGGCCCTGGATGCGATAATCGCCACGATGATGGGGTGTGATCCAGCAAAGCTTCGGTTTCTTCAAAAGGCCCAGGAATTTGGCCTGGGAAGCTACGATCTGGAGAAAATCGAAGTTATAGGAAAACTTGAGAAGATCCATAATTTCAAGTTACCACCTTTAGGAGGTGAAGCGCTCTTCCATAACGAAAACGTACAAGATCTGATGCGTAAACGCACCATGCTCCGGCCAAAGGCAGACCCGGATCTTTGCACTGGCTGTGGAACATGTGTTGAGCAATGCCCGGTTTCAGCTTTGTCGATTGAGCATGACGTCCCGGAAGTCGATCCTGAAAAATGCATAACCTGCTTTTGCTGCCAGGAAATTTGCCCAGAACAGGCTATGGCTCTCAAGTAAGTAGAGTAGTGGCATCAGCACGGTCGATATTCCGTGGTGTTGACAAGGTGGTAAAAAAACAGGATATTGATTTGAGAGTGATTTTTTAGGTCGTTTTTCATGAAGATTTTCCCGGCTTTTGAGGCATTAAGAACCTCATGGTTAATGGTAAAATAGGCGTTACATCGAAGGCAGTGTTGCCGTGATAAAATTGCGTCCTACGTTTTGTTGCTTAGCCCTGCTTTTAATCAGCATGGGAACTATCCAGTGGACCGGGCACGTTTGGTGTCAGGACCGAGGTGGGCGCGTTGCTCTGGAACGGATCCCATGCTGTATAGCATACGAAACCACTTCAGACACGGCTATCTGGAATGACATTTTACTAGCCCGTAAAAACAAATGTATAGGATGCCTTGACTTGGACTCTCAGTTCGTGAGACCTGGTCATATAGCCAAAATTTCTTTTCGTACTTTCAGAAATAAGTTTAAAAGCGTGTCATCGAGTGACTCGCCATCCGCCATTTTTCTGGCTAATTGTCCACCAGGCTATCTTCATCTCCTAAATTCTGCACAAAAAAGCACATCCGTTCTGTTAAAAACTTCCGTCTGTATAATTTAGACCGGCATACGAAACCACTTCAGACACGGCT
>JAMCYH010000216.1 GCA_023474025.1 Deltaproteobacteria bacterium | reverse complement strand
CCCTTTAAGCAGGGGGCTTTTTTATCTTACTGCTTGTTGAGTTTATTCAACGGGCAGGTAGTATACAAAAGGCGGCCACGGCACGATGAACTTCCACATAGGAACGGCCACGGGGATTGGGGGGGGACCACAGCTCACAGGCGCACATGCTGGCATCTGAGGAGCCGGATACTGCATTTTTACCTGGATGGCGGTTGTCAGCTTCTTCGGTTTGCAAGGAATTTTCGCTACTTTTGGAACCGGAGGCGGTGGACATCCACCTACGCCGCAAGCTGGAGCCGAAGCCGGCATTACCATGGGCTCTGGGGCTGCGACTGAGCCCGCAAATGTCCCGGCCCACACTGCGCTCGTCAATACAACGGCGACCAGGATGAAACCGAGAATCGCTAACTTTTTAACCATACCCTTAATCCTCCTTTCGAAACACTCATTATATCTTTGTAACTCTATTGGCATATCGGGCGACACTAAAGCCTACTTCCTCACCTTGCAAGGCATAGGAGGCGGAGGCGCCATCGGAATACCACAAACGGGTTTCATTTTGATATAGTTGGCCTTCACGTATACGCAGCGCGGGATGTTGTTGTAAATACAGCATCGATCCTTGCCTCTCGGCCAATCATACGCTTTCTCAAAATGTTCGACTTTAATGTCGGTTACCGGCACCAGCCACTCATAGCGACCGGGGGCGATAGGATTCGGAAAAGCCTGTGGGTTTCCGTAGAATGCTAGCGGTGTGCGCGGCCACGCAATTCCCGCCAAATACGGAGCAACCACCCTAACTTTTCTCAGCTGCGCTGGAACAGGGGTTATTACTTCCGTGACCTGGGAATAATTGGTAGCTGCTGGGCCACACATCGGTGGCAATCCCGGGGGGGGTGGCATATAGCCGCATCCTCCGACGGGGCCGCCGGCAAAAGAAATCGTGCTTGCGCCGCACAGCGCGAGAACCAAAAGGCTCAGAAGAAACAAACGTTTAACCATACCCTCAATCCTCCTTTCAACAGTTCCTCCCAAAAACCGCTCGGGAGACCCGTAAAAAAACATTCCCGGATAAGAATCCGATATATTCCGGAATGTATTTTTGGTATCAAATCGAATAGCAATTGTCAAGCATTTTTTTGCCCGACGCCTCTAGCCATCATGCCGGTAAAGTCCCTTTCCAATGCCGTTTCCTTAACTATCCCGGCTTCACGACCAAGCTCCGTCCTACCGCTCGGTCGCTCTCGCAGTAACCTTCTTTGTATAAAAAGTTTATTGACGCTAACGATTTTTATCAGAGGTTGTGAACTAAGTCAAGGTTTTTTTGGATTTTTGCCCTGATCAACCGGATTTTGGCTATATCATCCCGTATCCGCCATCCACGCATAGAACCTGACCAGTGATGTAGTCCGATTCTGTAGACGCCAGAAAAACAAAAGCAGGACTAATGTCCTGAGCTGTCCCGAATCTTTTCATCAATATCCGGTTCATGTAAATTTCCCTGAGTTTCTCGTCGGTCCTGATTTTCTCAGTCATGTCCGTTTCGACTATACCTAGAGAAATAACATTGGCGCAAACGTTGTAACGCGCCAACTCTCGCGCCACGCTCTTAGTGAAACTTAAAATCCCCCCTTTGGCGGCTGAATAGTTTACTTGCCCGACTGTACCTACTAATCCGGCCACCGAGCTAACGTTTATCACCTTGCCATACTTCTGCTCCTGAAAATACCTGGAAGCCGCCTGAACACACAAAAAAGGTCCCTTTAGATGCGCGTCCACTACAGCGTCCCACTGCTCTTCAGTCATCTTCGTCAACATGGCGGGTCTCGTAAAACCGGCGTTGTTTACAACAATGTCTAAGCGACCGAATTCCTGTTTGGCTGTGTTCATCATATTCTCGACTTCAGCCTTTTTTGCCACGTCGGCTTTCACAGCAACGGACTTGCGGCCCAGTTCCTTTATCATCCCAACTACTTCGAGCGCCGGTCCCTCACTTGAGGTATAATTAATTAGGACATCGGCGCCTTCTCTCGCAAAGGCCAAAGCTATGTTTCGTCCAACTCCCCTACTACTACCGGTCACAACCGCAGCCCTTCCGGAAAGTCTCATGGTGCCTCCTGAAAAACCAGTCTAGTCGCTTTTAAGCTAGCTCCATCCAAAAACCTAGCAGATAAAAAGTCAAAAAAAAAGCCCTGAGTTCTCTCAGGGCGTGAAAGGAGGTATGGATATGGGTTATCGTGTCGTTGGTAGCCTTGGCCCACCTCCGCTCGGGCTGTAAGTGATGCGGTAATTTTGATGGGCGTTTTGGCTGCTCACATAACCCTCAACAATAATGACATCGGCATGCAACAAAGGTTCCAAAGTTTTGCTTTTATGCGAAAAATATTTCGAAGATTAGGCTCTCCCCATGAAAAAACTATGGCGTGTAAACGACCACAAGAAGTTTTGTGGCTTTAGGACTCAAGTTTTTTAAAAGATGAGGCTTCCCTGAATCGAAATGGAGGTTCTTGCCCTTTTTCAATTCATGGACTTCGTCTCCAACCTTAACTTCCACATGACCCTCTATGACGAACATAAATTCTTCACCTTCGTGTTTATAAGCCACCATTTCGTGTATTTTTTCTGGGTCAAGGGTCACAAGATAGGCCCACAGATGTTTGTCCTGAGCGTCAGGGGTCAGGCATTTGTAGGAATAGGCCTTGGTCCTTTTCAGATAGCTCTTTCGCCGCTCAACTTTTCTGTCTTCAGAGAGAAGAGACGACGAATCCAAGGCCAAAGCCCGCGAAATCTGAATCAGCGTGCCAACCGGAGGGACTACGGTCCCAGCCTCTATCTCCTCCAAATATTCCGCCTGGTAACCGGTTTTTTCGGCTAACTGGCCATAATCTAGTTTGAGTTTTTCCCTCATTTGCCGAATTTTTTCACCTACGTTAACCGCTCGAGCAGGCTTCTTTGCCATGGATATTCTCCCTAAAGTTTGAAGTTCCCGCCCGAGACTACCGGGCGGACGCAAATTAGTATAGATCCGGCCTTTTACCACCTTTAGTTTTGGTTAGTTCCCTGGCGATTACGATGCGTTGAACCTGGTTGGTGCCTTCGAAAATTTGGGCAATTTTCGCGGCCCTCATATACATTTCTACAGGGAAAGATCTCATGTACCCATAGCCTCCAAGGATTTGCACAGCTTCTGTAGTCACCCTCATGGCCATATCCGTGGCAAACCGTTTACCCATGGCGGCTTCCATAGCGCACTGTTCACCCCGGTCCATCAGCGACGCGGCGCGATAGACCATGAGACGGGAGGCTTCAATTTCTGCAGCAAGGTCCGCGATCAGGAACTGCAATCCCTGAAACGATACTATCGGACGGCCAAACTGAACTCTCTTCTGGGCATAGTTCAGCGCATAGTCAAAAGCCTGTTGAGCCAGACCGACAGCGCAAGCGCCTATACCAACTCTTCCTCCGTTAAGGGCGGAAAGGGCCATATTAAACCCTTTCCCCTCTTCCCCTATTCGGTTACTTTCAGGAATAAAACAGTCCTGGAAATGCAATTCAGTCGTTGGTGAAGCGTTCAGCCCCATCTTTGGCTCATAAGGTCCAAAAGAAAATCCCGCGGTCCCCTTTTCTACCACTATTGCGCTAATACCCTTTTGCTTTTGGCTGTCATCGGTTCTAACCATTACCGCGTATACATCGGCAACTCCACCACTGGTCACATACAACTTCGTACCGTTAATCAGATAGCCACCATCGACTTTTATGGCTGAACAGTTCAAGTTCGCCGCGTCTGAACCGGCATCGGCCTCTGTTAGTGAATATGCCCCAAGTTTCTCACCTGTAGCCAATGGCTTTACAAGACGATCTCTTTGGTCTTCGTTTCCGTACTGGTAAATGAGGTTGACCACCATGTTATGCACGCTCATGTAAACCGCGGTGGCGAAGCATCCTTTAGCCAGTTCTTCAAAAATCAGCGCGGCAGTCAATCTCCCCACTTCCGTGCCACCATACTTCTCCGGGACATACAATCCCGTGAAATCGAGCTGTCCCATCTTATCGAAAACCGCTCTTGAGAAAGTGTGGGTTTCTTCCCATTCCCTTGCGTTTGGAGCAAGCTCCTTAGTAGCGAAATCGCGAGCGGCCTTTCGTATAAGCCTTTGTTCATCGTTAAGCTTAAAATCCATAAAAAGTCTCCCGAAAAGTAATTTGAGTCATTGTCGCTCCACTGGAACATCAGAATCGCGCAATTGTCATTTACGAAAGACAATAGCCGTAACCCAAGCGGCATGTCATGAGTGAACAGCCATGGCCGCTAGGTTGGAAAAACGGTTTGTGATATTATATGAATTCAGCCATTATGAATGGGACTACGTACTTGTTACAATTATTAGCTATTTCTGGACCACAGAGTCAAACAAAAACACTTTACAACTGATCACCCACATCAGATTTAACTGGAAAAACCGGTTCGTCTGCAGACAAGATCTATTAACTAGTAATTGAGCAAAATGTCACATCTTCTTGATAACCTGGACAGTTTTAAGGGGGCTATTCATTGATGAATTCCTACGAAGCAGTGCGGTTGTTAGCAAAGATTTTTGGGGTAGAAATGGAGTACGTGGATAATTATGGCCGAACTTTTCGAACCCCATATTCGGTTGCAAGAGACATCCTGGAAAAGAAAGGTTTGAGAATAGATCCCAAGTTGCTAGGCGTATCTCCCCAGGTTGTGACCATGAAAACTGGGGATGTTGGAACCAGGATTCCCCTCTATTTTGAAGCGTCAACATCTTTTTTTGAAAGTCTTGTCAAAAACGGCGAGATAAAATTCAGCGATGCCCGACAGCAACTAAAACCGTGGGCTTACCGGTCTAATGATCCGGAACTATCTATTGATCTGGACTCAAAGACTGGTTTAGTCAAAATATTTTCACCTCTACCAGACAATTTACCTCCTGGGGATTACAGGTTTGTCGCAGAAGTCAGAGCCGAAAACTTCTCCATTTCTAATGAACTAATTATTATACTGGCTCCAAGCACGGCCTACGCCCCAGAACCAATTGAAAGCGGGCAGCGAGTAGCCGGCGTATCAATTTCCCTATACGGCTTACGCTCAGAAAATAACTGGGGTGTTGGAGATTTCTCCGACTTGTTAAAAATTATTGATTGGGCCAGTGACGATCTCGGCGTCCACTTCGTAGGATTAAACCCCCTACACGCCCTGTTTAACACCCAACCCTACAATTGTAGTCCCTATATGCCGTCTAGCCGCCTGTTTTACAATTTCATTTACGTAGATGTCGTCAAGGCGGCCAACTATGTCACCAAAGGAATGGCCCACGAGATCTCGTCAGACAATCGAATTGCGGCCGAAGCTAAGAGACTTCGCTCAAAGCAGTATGTAGATTATGAGGGCGTTTCAGACCTAAAAATCGGGACTCTTCGCAGGGTGTTCAATTTTTTTTACGACAATAGACATGGTGGTGATTCTGAACAAAAATGGAGAGCGTTCGAAAATTACATTAGCCTTCGTGGTGAGGACCTTGATCGGTTCGCCACTTTCTGTGTTTTACGCGAAAATTTGCTTTCCAACGCGCCCAACCTTCACATTTGGCCTAAGTGGCCTAACGGATTTCGTCATCCCGAATCTCCCGAAGTTCGTAAATTCAAAACGAAACATGCCAAGGATGTCCTTTTCTACAGTTTTCTACAATGGATTGCTGAAAAACAGCTGGAGACGGCCTATCGTTACGCCATAGACAAAGGTATGCTCGTAGGTCTGTATCATGACGTTGCGCTCGCTGTTGATCCATATGGCGCCGATAGTTGGTCCAGACCCGAATTCTTCGTTGACGGATTCGGCGTCGGGGCCCCTCCTGACGCATTTGCTCCGGACGGACAAGATTGGGGCTTCCAACCGCCAGATATAGACTATAGCAGGAATTCGGGTTTCGGCCTTTTTAGGAAAAGTCTTTCGTCTAACAGCAGATACGGTGGCGCACTCCGAATTGACCATGTAATGCAAATTCATCACTTGTTTTGGATACCCCAAGGTTTGAAACCGAAAAACGGAGTTTACGTCAAGGATTACGAGGAAGATCTGCTCAATATCATAACACTGGAAAGCTCGATAAACCGCAACATCGTTGTGGGTGAGGACCTTGGGACACTTCCGTTCAACTTCAGAGAGAGGTTGATTGACCGTGGCATATTTTCATACAGGATCTTTTATTTCGAAAGAGATACAAACTTGGATCAGATACCTTTTTACGATTACCCGGTCCACGCGCTGGTTTCATTGTCCAATCATGACTTACCCACGTTCTCCGGTTTCTGGCAGGGCCTTGATATTCAGGAAAGAGTAAGTGCGGGACGTATCAAGGACGCGGAACAATCTGCAACCCTATCAGAGCGAATGGCGCATAAAGGTAAAATAATCGAACGCTTGGTTCGTGATGGGACCCTGGCTGCTGATGTTGCCCACAAGGCATGGGAATCTAAAACTCTTACGGATGAATTGCACTCCGCCGTGGTGAAGTTTATTCTAAAAACGCCGTCACGCTTGGCGCTTGTAAGTATTGAAGACCTAATGGCCGATACGCGTCAACAGAATCTCCCCGGGACCACCGATGAACGCCCGAATTGGGTAACAAAAACAAAATTCACGTTAGAAGAACTCAAAAGCCATCCCGAGGCAATTAGGATGGCAGCCAAATTTAAGAAGTTAGTTTTAAAATCCGGAAGATGTGTTGAGATTAAGCCTTGATCTTATTATTGGAATTAACTCTGGTAATGGAACTGTTTAAAACAATAGGAGTTATCGACGCATGGTCGTTTGCATTCCACAGCACCGTGATGTGACGAACATCGGCGCGCCATTTTTCTATCTTGCGTATGGCTTCCGTCTCCCATGGCAACCAGGTGCCTCTATTCCGTATTCTTATGGAGGCTTCTAGTTCGGCGGGAACTGGAGGTGTAAGCAAGGCGTCGTCATCGTCATCGATACGGCTTAGATAGTCGGTAAGTATTTTAAGTTGCCTGCGGTTTAAATTACCTCTCAAGGCTTTTAACCTTTCTTCAACCATTGATTCCAGACCTTTTGAGGCTGTGTTGTTTTTTTCCTTACAGTTTATTAGTTCGCTCAGGAACTTGTAGTTTTCACGAAACTCTGCTGGAATAGAAGACAGGTCCATATCCTGGGCGGATTTGTCCACTCTCATGGCTGCTCCATCGGTATGTTATGATATCGTATCTAGAGGACTAATTAACAGGACCGGGGAATCCGGCGTCGAGGAAGGGCGTACCACGCTCTTTTCTTATTGTCAAGTATTGGTTTTATGTTTTTTTATAACAGCTCATTAATACTATATATATTTTTTACTGTTCGGATTGGGGGTGATCACCATATAGCTCCTTATGGCTTTTTAAGACCTCAGGATCAATATGGATTTTGCCCTTATACTTTTCTTTGAAATCCTGAAGGTCCTTTTTTTCCTGATATGAAAAAACCGTAGTCTCGATGTTGCCTACAAGCCACTCGCCGTACGGCAATTGCCGGACAAAGGCCACGCCACTCATCACCGTTGTCTGATTTACTCTCTGCGCGTGTATAAAACACCCAAGAATTATGCCTAGTCCGGCAAGAAAACAAAAATATATTAGAAAAAGGGCTTTACGAAGCATGTCAATTCCTCACTCAATTGCTCAAAATCTAGTGTGTGTAGCGCGTTTTACCAAAATTTAAACCGACCAGTAAATCACGTAAACACATGCCATCAACCATAATGTGACACATACCAGCAGAGGAGGGTCCGTGAACAGCAACGCGGTCGGAGATCCCCCGTCTTCTCTATGGTATATTAGATAGAGGTACCGAAAAATCCCGTAAGTCACAAACGGGATTGTCAGCATCATTTTTTCGGACTGGATGTCGGTACCCGGTCCGGCCTTTACAGAATACAGGCAATAGAAAATGAAGGTGGAAGTGGTTACAACCTGCAGCAATTGGTCCAGGAAGCCAACACTATAGTTCTCTAGAACTGGTCTATGACTTACTGCCTCACCGTTAAGAAACATCACTTCATGACGTCGTTTGCCAAGCGCAAGAAATATGGCCACAGAAAAAGTGCAAAGCACCAACCAACTGGAAACTCCTACACTCAAGGCTGACGTTCCGGCCAGAATGCGCAGCAAAAAACCAGTTGAAATTACCAGCACATCAATGATTACAAGGTTTTTGAGTCCCCAAGAATAGAGACAATGCATTACTATGTAAATCACTAGTACTGCAATAGTAAAAAATGGCAATTTAAACAGCAATGAGTTCAAGAACATCATTGCCAATAATCCTGCCACAAAAGTTAACGCAACATTAGGGGAAACGGCTCCGGAAGCGAGAGGTCTGTGCCGTTTCAGGGGATGGATCCTGTCTTGGTCCATATCCATGTAATCGTTTATTGCGTAGGTGGCAGAGGCGGCGAGACAGAAACTGACAAAAACTCCAAGAGTTTTCACTGTATCGTAAGGGCAAAAGAGTCGCCCGGAAAAAACTAGTGGCATGAGCACAAAGCCGTTTTTTATCCATTGGCTTGGCCTGGCCAGCCTGATTAAAGAACTTGTTAAACCCATTAATTTTTCTTATCTTTCATAACTTAAAAAAAACAAGTTCGGCTTTAGCGAAAGGCGCCCAACCGTTCAAGGCTTACTATCACAACGGGATTTAATAGTAAATGTCAAGGCTGATCGCAAATTTGGTTTGTCTCAACCAAGCATCATGAATTATTTTGACCAAGAGGCGAAGGCTTCGCTTTTGTCGGCAGATTATCAACCCAAAGAGGGACTACTATGACAAATATTGATCTCATGAAATCACTGGCGCAGGCCGGAACTACAAAAGCTGTTTTACTGGTCATGGATGGTCTGGGAGGTTTGCCTCGGGAAGTAGGCGGTCCGACCGAACTTGAAGCGGCATTTACCCCAAATATGGACAAGCTCGCAAGAGAGGGATCTGTTGGATTGGTAAATACCGTGGGCATGGGAATAACCCCCGGCAGCGGTCCTGGACATTTTGGACTGTTCGGGTATGACCCTTTGGAACATCTTATTGGTAGGGGCGCCCTGGAAGCGGTTGGAATCGGGTTAACTCTCACCGAACTGGACGTAGCCGCCAGGGGCAATTTCTGTACAATAGACCAGAATGGATTGATAACGGACCGACGAGCGGGCCGTATTCCGACCGTTGAGTGCGCGCGAATGGTTTCACTGATTGAAGGTATAAACCTTCCTGGTGTTGAGACTATCGTACAACCTGTCCAGGACTATCGGTTTGTCCTCATCCTTAGAGGCCCAAATCTTTCAGCTGCTTTAAATGAAACAGACCCACAAAAAGTTGGGCTCAAACCGCTCAAGGTAAGGCCGCTTGATGGCTCACCTGAAGCTCGAAAGACCGCAGACCTGGTAAATCAATGGGTTGCAAAGGCCTCAGAAATAATCAGGGATGAGAGCCCCGCCAATATGGTGACCTTACGTGGCTGGTCCACTGAACCAGGGTTGCCAAAGTTTGAAGAAGTCTTCAGGATGAAAGCAGCCGCTATGGCTGTATACCCCATGTACAAGGGGCTTGCCAGTCTGGTTGGTATGACTTTAATAGAGGGATTGACAAACATTGAGGATCAGTTGGAGTCGCTTCAACACAACTGGGAAAACTACGATTTCTTTTTTGTTCATCACAAATATACTGATAGCCGAGGCGAAGACGGTAACTTTGACGCTAAAGTAAAAGAAATCGAGAAAGTAGACACCATAATTCCAAGGATACTTGAATTGGATCCCGATGTTCTGGTAATTACCGGTGACCACTCTACTCCCGCAGTTTTAAAGGCTCATAGCTGGCACCCAGTGCCTATTATTCTATATGCCCCTGGGGCTACAAGGGCAAACCCGGACGTTACCGGTTTTGGTGAATCCCAGTGTCTTAAAGGCGCCTTGGGCCAGTTTAACGCTTCCAATCTCATGAAACTGATAACAGCTCATGCTCAAAGACAAACAAAATACGGAGCATAGCTCACTTTGTAACGACTTGACCAGATCCAGGATAGATAGACATGGCCCATTCAGATGTTCACCCCGTACATGAATTTCAGCCTTGGCAGGTGTGGCCGGGATCGTATGATAACCCACCGGCTGACGGAAACTTCCCTTTCGCCCGCTACGATGGCCCCAGGATTGACAGATCCACAAAAATTGCTTCTATGGGATCGTGCTTTGCGCGGGAGATTAAATCCGTGCTTCTGCGGGAAGGATATGCATACATAGCTGAAGAAACTGATCACCCAGCTTCCATACACGCGTCGGCCGCATGGGAGAGGTTGTATAACACTTTCTCCATGACCCAGATATTTGAATACACCTTTGGGGAATTCAATCCACAAACACGATGGTGGATAGCGCCCGAGACAGGAGTCATACAGGACCCTTACCGTAGGTTAATTGTTTATAAGACATTGGAAGACGCTGAGTGTGATTTCCGGCATCACATCTCCTGTTCCAAACGTGTCCTGCAAACGGCTGAAATGCTCATACTCACATTGGGATTGACAGAAATCTGGCAGGACAAATTTGACGGTTCGGTGATTTGCCTGCCTTCTGGCCCTTATGTGTATGAACGTGGGGACATGAGTCGTTATGAATTTAGGGTAAGCCGTTACGAAGAAAACCTCATGAACTTGGAACGAATTCATGCGATTCTCACTGACTGCAATCCCCTTTGCCATATTGTTGTCACGGTATCTCCTGTGCATCTGTGGGCCACGTTTCGGACTGATTGCGACGTTATAAGCGCGAGTTGCAACTCGAAGTCAACCTTAAGAGCCGTCGCAGACGAATTTGTGTCCCGTCATAAGAATGTCAGTTACTTTCCTGCCTTTGAAATGGCTGCTATCTACAGACCTATGATGGGCAAACACATTTTTACAGAAGGACGCGAAAACTTCCACGTTAATAAAGAAACAATTGACTTCATAATGGATAATTTTTTTAGAATTTTTGCGGCATAGAATCAGATATGTTTATCCGAATCGAGTTCAGGAGCATTTTCATTTATCTGTTTCCATGGCTGCTGCTCTTTGCCCTTGGCAGCGTCTCTTTGAGCATTCCGCCATATGCCTCCGCCCAGAGTCCTAAAGATAACGCCAATAGTGTTCCATCCGGTAAGCTTCAGGTCGGACATGTTGGAAAAGGACCACGTCACAACTTAATCAGACCTTTTCACCCGAATATCGAGTCGCTTATTCTCAAATGGACGAATGCAGAGCGTAGAAAACGACACATTCCCTTGTTGAAAATAAGCGCGCCTTTGAACAGATTAGCGGAGGCGCATTCCCGCAATCAAGCCAGAACCGGCATTATGGGCCACAACTCTGAGAAATTTCCCAAAGGATGGCAAACATTTGATGAACGAATAAAAAGATTGCATTTTTCAGCACCGGCCACATATGGCGAAAACATATTCTGGACAAGCGCAAAGCTTCCCCTAAGCATGGCTGGACTAGACAATTATTGTCGAAAAGCTGTTCAAGCCTGGATGAGTAGCCCGGGTCATCGCAGAAATATATTGAGCGTGAAGTTCGGTTTGATGGGTTTAGGATACTGTAATGGTTATATAACTCAATTGTTTGCGTCTCAAAGCCACAAGGATGAATTGAAAACTAGAAGTGAAATGTAATAATCGACTTGCATACAATTAGCGAACTAATCTGAATCAAGAAGTTCTTCCACAGCCGACAATAGCGTCGAAATCGACAGGGGTTTTTGAAAGACCCTTTGGGCTCCGAATTTAGAGGCCATCTGTAAATAGGAATGCGGCTCCAATCTCCCCCCACCGGACATGGCTATGATCTTGACATCATGATCAATTTCCTTGAGATCCATTATGGATTCGAGACCTTCCTTGTCAGGCATTATGATGTCGGTGATCACCAAATCGATTGCCCCCTCACGGAACCTGTGGATCGCTTCTGTTCCATTTGAGGCTTCGACTACCTCATAACCATTTGCAATAAGTGCGTGCCGCAACAAACCGCGGATAGGCTCTTCGTCGTCCACAACCAATATTTTGGCCAATATTCCGCCTCCCTTTAACATTCAATTCAAGAATGCGAGTTTAACAATTTACCGGACTAATGAATTCTGGATTCCAATAACATGATTAACCTTCCACCGCACATTATGTTTTTATCAGAATTAGGTCTATAAGCGCAAATAATTGTGGACTTGATGAAAAATTGATCAAACCGGACTGGCCGCTATTTGTTCGACGTATTGATCTAACAGGCAGACGGTAGAAAATGATGCTTTACGGACTCTTCACGCCACCATTTGGGAATGATTAATCATGTATTAAAAGTCCATATTTCAGTTGATGCTAAACAGCTTGTCATTTAAATGAAAATCGTGGCTGAGTTGACTTCGTTCCATTTACGAGGTTTTTAGTGACGAATTGTAACTTGAGAAGTTTCAGACACACGCTGCAAAATCCCGGCTTCAGATAATATTTCGCTTCGATATCACGTAATTGACTAGTTCTTTCGCAAACTTAGATTCTATAGATGCGCTATCAAAATTGATTTCCCTAGTATTGAGGAATTGCAAACGCAAAGCGTCCCCGTCAACCAAATGGGGTATTACACCTGAAAAGAAAAAGCCCATAGTTTCAAGCTCCTGACTGAAGTAAGGGGTCAAGGGATCACCTAAAGGAAGGTCAAGGGAAATATATTCTATCCCCTCCTTTATAAGTTGTTTCAGCCTGAACTCGATAACTTTTGCGGTGTCGGGGCAATATGAATTAACCACTATAGAAGCGCTGTTTATGTCATTACTGACGACTAGACTCAAGGACGTTTCTCCACAACTGATCCCCCAAGGTACAACCAACTCTGAGCCAAAATCTCGATATAATCCGAGTCGGCCATATATCTTTTTTAATATATCCTGGTAATTTAGTGGAGCGAAGACACGACCGGACTCAGAAGAAAGGTCTAATGGGAAAAAATAGACAATAGCCACTTGTCTCTTTCCATAATTATTATCAGCAATTCCCTTGTAGTAGGCCGGCGGAATGTAGCCGGGCATTACGGCCGACTCTTTTCCACCCAATGATCTGCAAAGTCGTTGTGAAAAAGGATGAATAGTAACCGCCTCACCAAACACCCCTCTTAAACCGAGGCCTCTAGCGTAGTTCATCAGATAGAGATGTATTTTCGCTGCCAAACCCACGCCGCGAAATTCAGGGTCAACAGCAAGTGAAATTAGTTCAGCGACTCTATCGTCAGGTTTTGTTCGCCTCATCGCGCCGTGGGCAACAACCTCTCCAGCCTTATCTACGGCTACGGCAGAAACGAGCTTGCCGCTCTCGATGAGGATATTTAGTAGATCGGGGGAATATACGTATCTCGGTCCGTAGGTGTAACCATAAACCCTATAGAAACATCTAGCCAGCCTTACACCTTCGTCAGGACGTATCATCCTTATGTCCAGGTCCTCAGCGTGCCCTAATACAGGGATCTTCTCAGTCGAATTTCCAGAAAGCTCTTCGGACAATTCGAAATCACACATTACTGTAGGCAATATTTTAATCAGCTCGAGCGATTGGCCTTCTTTCCCACGATTGATAAGGTTAACCCTATCAATCGCGGGTGAAGATATGGACAGAGAAAATGGTGATTCTGAATTTGAATTATCATCCTTCAGTTCGATCGGCAAGCCTTTGTATTCAAAAGACACAAAAAATTCACATGACCTAATGAAAATAGAAATCTTAAAAGGCGCGTCGTCGTTCCCCTGCGCATTTATACCAAACAGATGTTCCAGGACGTTTCTGGTAAGCTTCCCAATCTCACCCGCCTCGTTTGGCGGAAACCCGTGGGTTTCCGCCGTGCTTGATACCAAATCCGCGACAGCGACAAATAGTCTTGGATCATTGTTAAGAGTCAATGTTGTAAGATTTTTGTCACTCATTGGGCAGTTCCAATCAAGGCCGGCACGTCGATAACCTGGAAATTCGCGAACCCTCTTTACTTACGAGGTTCCCTGTGCCCCAGAATAATCCATTTCCTCTCGATAGCGTCTTCAAGCCTACTTTCCCACTCATGCCAGGCGGACCGCAATTCGCTGAGTTCGTCGGATAAACGAGTCCATTCACCCTCAACCCCCGAACTATCTTCCCCCGTTCTGTCAGACAGCCTAAATTCAATTTCTTTTAGGGTCTGAGCTATCGGCCGAACTTTCGTCTTGATGTTGCGAAGCTTTTCCAGAATCGCCTCTTCCTCATATGTCAGGGCCATTTTTAAACTACAATCGCAGGGTGGCTCATGAATAGAGCCGCTCTCGGCTGCACTGCAGCCACAACCGCAATTTTCAATTGTAACAGGTGTGGACATGACGTACACCTCCTATTCTATTTGCTAATATAGATACGATAAAGCTAAAAATGATTCACAGATAACTTTCGTGATGAAACGTTTCTTTCATTATCGAGAGGGTAAAGCTAGGCGGGTTCAAAAAAGGAGAGGATAGAAAACCGAGCGCAACAACAAATGGTCGCTAGATATTTACTAGTATTGCCCAACGATGTGATCCATAAGAGTATTCATCATTTCATGAAAAATAACCTTGTAGCCTCCCGGCCATGTGTGCCTGATGGGTGGAGGAGGAACGTAGCCGTCATAACGCAGCTGAGCGCTGCCAGGTCGCGACACCTGCAATTGACTATTTGTATCGGCTTGAGAAGGGAAATCCGCACACAACCCCGGCATTGCGCCGAGCAAGAAACTGACCAAACAAACAACAATTATGATCCGCTGTTTAGGCACTTCCATCTCCAAACTACCTTTATTTTACAGCTTCAAGGTCTAACAATCAACCGAAAAGTAATCAAGCGCCGCTCACACGACTATCTCCAAATACGACCGCTTTTGAAGTTTCGAAGAAATCAATGCTCAGCGCCTATAGAGATACAAGTAATACAGGCGGCGAATCCTATCCAGAACTCCTGGCACGATTGCAAACCAGAGTTTTACGACCTTCCTTAAAAATAACCAGAATCTTTTCAGCCCCGGTTATTTCAATCACCTTACCGACACCAAATGTAGGGTGATCAATAAATTCCGACACGCTAAACGATTCAAAAACGTTGTATCTTCTAGGCGCCGGATCGTCAGGAGCCTCGGCCATGAATACTTTCCATTCATTCTCGGCCTTGCCCGACTTTGAGGGGCTCGATTTCGAAACACGAACAGCCCCACTGGTCGAAGTCCGTGAAGTTCCCTCAGACCGTTTCTCTCCCACGCCACGTTTGTACGCGTGGACTGCATGACATGTGAGACATTCGACCTTTTTGACCTGACTACCGACCATAGCGATTATCCGATGACTCAAGACCATGAGGCACTTGCCACACCACGCGTCAATGTCATCGCCTGGTCCGACCGACATCGAAGCCATAAAACGCAAACCTCCCCGTATCAAATATCTGACTGGAATTAAAAACCCCTGTGTCGAACTAAATTCGGAACAGGGGTCAATTTTATCCCGGCAACGACTTACTCTCCCACGCGGTCGCCCAACGCAGTACCATCAGCGCTGGAGGGCTTAACTTCTGTGTTCGGAATGGGAACAGGTGTTGCCCCTCCGCCATAATCGCCGGGAAGCTTCAACACAAAGGATGATAACCGTGCCGGCAAACCCTGCCGGCGTATATATCAACCAAATAGGTGATCGAGGATACAAATCTATTTTTGGGAATCAAGCCTCACGACCTATTAGTACCGGTAAGCTCCATGCGTTACCGCACTTCCACACCCGGCCTATCAACCTTGTCATCTACAAGGGGTCTTCAGGGGCCGAAGCCCGGGATATCTAATCTTGAGGTCGACTTCCCGCTTAGATGCTTTCAGCGGTTATCCGATCCGGACGTAGCTACCCGGCTATGCCGCTGGCGCGACAACCGGAACACCAGGGGTC
>JAMCYH010000309.1 GCA_023474025.1 Deltaproteobacteria bacterium | reverse complement strand
TTAGCTGAGGAAATAAGGGTAACAAACTCACCGGATCTGGTAGACATGGAAATCTTTTTCCCTTCACGGATCAGGTTTACGAACTGAACCAGCATTACGCGAA
Source organism: Deltaproteobacteria bacterium (assembly GCA_023474025.1). GTDB lineage: Bacteria > Desulfobacterota > Desulfomonilia > Desulfomonilales > Desulfomonilaceae > CAJBEZ01. The sequence continues at coordinate 15,938 of JAMCYH010000309.1, read as the reverse complement.
GATGATCAGCGGTATATCCCAAAGCTTCCATTCCAGCTTTTACGCGTGGCACATAGCCGTGATGATCTGATCCCCAAATATCGACAAGGTTTTCATAACCGCGATCAAATTTATTCTTATGGTAAGCGATGTCTGCCGCAAAATATGTTGGTTCTCCCGAGGCGCGCACCAGGACACGATCTTTTTCATCCTCGTCCCCAGACATTCTGAACCAGATTGCGCCTTCGCGATCTTCAACTTTTTCTCGCTTTCTAAGTTCGTTCAACGCTTTATTGACAGCGTCTTCAGCATACAGGGTCTTTTCACTGAAATACCTGTCGAAATTTACTCCGAACGTTCTCAAATCGTCCTTGATTCCTTCGAGGATACGTCCACACGCGAAATCAGAGGCCAATGGCAACGCTTCGTCATCAGACAGTTTTTCCAGTTCATCCCCTAGTGATGTTCCCCTTATTTCCTCAGCTAACTCCTTTATGTAATCACCTTTATAATGGTCATCTGGAAACTCGATCTGTTGCCCAACGATTTCCCTGTATCTAAAAAGCAACGATCGCCCAAGGATTCTCATTTGGTTTCCGGCGTCGTTTACATAATATTCAGTTTCTACTCTGTAACCCCTAGCCCTCAGCAAACGCGCCAAACTATCACCCACAGCGGCTCCCCGGCCGTGCCCGACATGTAAAGGACCAGTAGGATTGGCGCTGACAAATTCAATCAGGATATGAGGTTTAGTGTTCGAAATCTCGTGCCCGTATAAATTCTTTCGCTCATGAATTAAAACAAGATTGTTTTTCCAGAATCCGGATGAAATTTTAAAATTGATGAAACCTGGCCCAGCAATCTCGGAACTTTCGATGAAAGATCGGTCTGTATGAAGGTTGTTCAATATTGTGCCGGCCAAATCCCTTGGCTTGGCGTTGAGCTTTTTTGAAAGGATCAGCGCCACATTTGTGGCATAATCTCCGAAACGCGCATCTTTTGACCTTGAAACTTCCACATTGTCTTCACTTAACCCGTTCTCAGGGTTGCAAATTGAGGGAAAAGCCTTTTCAATCGATTTGTATAGCAGACCCCTGATAGAGCTTTTAACGAGTTCGGTCATTTTTCTGGTCTTTCGTATTTATTGTCGTATCTTGCATTGAATCATCGGGATCGCGGAGCGTAATATCTCGAGTGTAGTCAAGACATCGAGTGGTTGTCGTTCCATCCATGAGAAACTTCTTATTGCAGGTTGCTCGCCATGCGCAGGTAACACATACCGTTTTACGCTCGTCCATTTTGAACTCCATTTTACATAAATTTGTTTTATCATTTTATATAATTAGCGTCAATATATTTGATAGTTGTTTATGTTTCCAGTCATTGACAATTGTCTGGTTAAGTGATCATAATTCTGTTACGTGTTCTTTCAGAGGATGACCCATGGAAATTTTTGATTCAGAGGACATACGTCTTTTCCCTGGTCAGGCGATCAAGGCCTTGTCCCAGGCTCTAGACGGAAACTCACAGAAGATTGGTTTCTTCATTCGTCCGGTTGATCTGCGCATGGACATCCCTACTCTTATGGAAGTTCAGCAACGAGCGGGCCTTGTGAGATTTAAAAACGTCCTTTTGGTTCTTACCATATTCAAAATAAACAATGATGACCGAGAGATATTCGACATCTGGTGGAACTATCATGCTCCGGATGGACCGTCCTTGTTTCATAAGATGTCTGAACAGGAGACTATAATATTTCATCTATGTGATGATCAAGGTACTCTTTCTTCCCTTGAGGCCCCTAATGAATTCAGGAAATTTTTCGAATATCTGTCCAAAATCATGGATCAAACCAATCCGTGGACCGAAATAGAATTTGAGAGATCTGTAACGGGGTTTTGCGCTCAAAACTATCCCAAACTGTCATTATGGGATATGGTCAAGTCCGACGCACTGAAGAATGAAACCGCTGACAAAGAGGAATTCACTTCTAACGATTATCCTGGCTACATCCCAACTGATTTGAAGGATTTCTACGCATATACGCCAGCCAAAGGTCATTGCATAAGAATAATCCCTTCTAATCGGGAAGATGAAGTTAATGTCGCGAACGTTGAAGATATATTGGAACCCGCCCCGGTTAAGACCGTCTTAAGATGTGGTTTCAGATGGTTCAAAGGATATCCGGTAGCTCCCATACCTTTTATACCGGGACATGGCCTGGCTATTCCTCCCGACGATTGCGAATTTTAGGGGCTGGAATTACAACTGTTTGAAACTCGTAGTGATTGCGATAACGTTTCTCTCAAGCGCTTGAAAAACATGAGTATTGTTTGCTTGACACTTTCTTGTCCGGTTGTTATCTGTGAAATCGGCTTCTTGCTTCGCCGTCAAATGGCCTTTTTGGCCTATTTTTCGACAAATTATATTACGTAAAAATGGGTAATTTATTAATTGGAAGACTCCCGAGCCCAAATGTTTAATCTGGTTAGTTGGCTGAAAAATAAAATGAAGTTGGATCGAGTCCCTCGAGAAATTCAGCAGGTGATCGATGAAAGTGAAGAACGAGGACTGATCGATGAAGAACAGGGGGAGATGATAGAGGGGATTTTTGATCTTAAACAAACTGTAGCCCGAGAAATTATGATCCCTCGCACTTATATCGTAGCGGTCCCGTTAGACTCAAATCTGGAATCCATACTTGCAACCGTTATCGAATCGGGTCATTCGCGGATCCCAGTATTCAAAGACAACGTCGATCAAATTATCGGAATACTTAATACCAAAGACCTGATGCCATTCTGGTTGAACAAGAACGAAGAATTCCATCTGTCCAAAATCATACGTGAGCCCTTTTTCGTCCCGGAAACGAAACAGATAAAAGACCTGTTGAACGAATTACGCAGTAAAAAATCTCACCTTGCCGTCATTGTTGACGAGTATGGTGGGACTTCCGGGTTGGTCACGATCGAGGATATAATTGAGGAGATTATCGGTGAGATAAGAGACGAACACGATGCGGAAGAAGATATTTTCCTGCCTCAGGAGGATGGATCCTGCCTCGTTTACGCTTGGGCAAATCTTGATGATTTCGAAGAATTCTTCAAGGTAAAAGTTCCGCGGGAAGGATACGACACAGTCGGCGGCTTCATTATCCATCTTCTCGGAAAAGTCCCCAAAAAAGGAGAGGAAATTTTTTTTGAGGGACTTTGCATGAAAATTCACGGAAGTGACCCCAAGCGAATAACACGAATCCTGGTAACCCGCATAAACTCTGAACAAAGCTTCAATGGCTCGGGGCCATTTGAATCCCCAGCATGATTGGATCACTATTTTTATCGATTTTTGGCGCCGTATTACTGTCTCTGGCATTCCCGCCGTGGGGCCTTGATTTTTTGGCGTGGTCGGCGTTTATCCCACTTTTAGTAGCCATGGAAAGAGAAAAGGTGATATCTAAAGCCGCTATTTGCGGCTTTTCTTTTGGTTTTGTCTTTTTCGTAATAGATTTAAGATGGATCATCGAAACCATGGTAACATATGGAAAATTCACTACTGCTATTGCGACGCTGGTTTTCATCTCAATGGTGGCTACGCTTTCTGTTTTGCCGGGGATTTTTTCTTTACTCAGCTTTTTTCTCGTAAAACAAGGCTTCGACATATTTTGGGTCGCCCCTATAATATGGACGGCTCTCGAATATTTCAGGACCTACATTTTTACCGGTTTCCCGTGGGATTGTGTCGGTTATTCACAGGCCCATCGCTTAACGCTTATTCAGATGTGCGACATAACCGGCGTTTATGGACTTTCATTCCTAATCCTTCTGGGTAATGTTTCGGCGCTATCGCTATTAAAAGTCTTCATGTTCAAAAGGCCCCGATATTTTATACACGCCTTCACCGGCCTAGTTTGCGCGGCCATAGCATTAACTTACGGCGGAATGACTCTGGGTAATTATTCAAAAGCGGCCGATAAAATCGAGGAAACAGTAGCCGCAGGTATACTCCAGGGAGACATCCCGCAAGATGTAAAATGGGACCCTTCATCAAAATCTCAGACTCTTACGACATATGAGAGTTTGGCTCAGGACGCTTTAAAACGTGGAGCAAACCTCGTGATCTGGCCGGAAACAAGTGTTCCGGTAGTGATCGGAGGATCGGACATCACGTGGAAATACGCCACCAATATATCTAGGACTCTGGATATTCCTATGTTGATAGGGGCTCCTTTTGAAACACACGTTGGTACGAAGGTAATTTTTTTTAACAGCGCATTTCTCGTAAAAGACGGGAAACTTACCCAACGGTATGACAAAATCCATCTAGTGCCGTTTGGGGAATATATGCCTCTTTCCTGGATCATACCCATTGGACCTGGCCTCGCCGCTAGAGAAGAAGATTACTCTCCCGGGTCTCATTTGACATTGATGAAGCCAAAGGGATTCCCTCCTTTTAGCGTGCTGATTTGTTACGAAGCTATCTTTCCCGAACTGGCTCAATCCGCGGTTAAATCTGGAGCTAAAGCGCTTGTAAACATCACTAATGATGGTTGGTTTGGAAATAGCGCCGCTCCGTATCAACATCTGGCAATGGCTGGGTTCAGGGCGGTTGAAAACAGGGTGTGGCTAATTAGGGCGGCAAACACCGGAATAAGCGCTGTTTTCGATCCCACAGGCAGATTGGTGGCGTCTTTACCTCTCATGGAACAGGGAGCGTTAGTTTGCAGACTTCCCAAGATGCCCGAAGCAGGTTCGTTTTATACACGAAATGGAGATATTTTTGCCTGGATCACAATTGCTTTATTGGTGACGATGGTGCTACTCAACCTTAGGTATGTGGTCCCAAGATTTAAGAGGCGCACATGACTCCAACCACGTCAAAAACCTTTGTCAGGATTGGGGCAGGACTTATTTTTTTGATGCTTTTGTTCTGGCTGATTTCGGCCTTGGAATCCGTATCTACGATGATACTGGTTTCATTTTTTATGGCTTATATCCTAAATCCGCTGGTCACTGGACTGGAAAACAGGGGCATCGGTCGGTCAGCGGCCTCTTTGTTTGTATTGTTATTGGTGTTAGCGATCGTTTTGGGGCTGGTTTTGTTGATTGCGCCTGCGATCTTTGCTGAATTGGCCCAGTTTTCCAGACGCGCCCCACGTTATTTTGCGAGGCTTCAAGATCTGGCTGACAGTCTGGTTAAGGTTTTACAGCTAGATGTACCGCAAGACTGGAATGAATTTATTCTTCTAATTTTTGACAGGATCAAACAATCTTTACCCAAAATCACATATACTGCCGGGACACTTCTGTCTTCACTTTTTTCTTCGACAATCAGCGCTTTGTCGGTACTGCTTAAAGTTGCCCTGACCCCTATAATAACTTACTATGTACTGGAATCTTTCGAAAATACAATTAAAGGAGCTGTTGATCTTATTCCGCCTTACACCAGAGAGCCCATAGTCAGGAAATTCCAGGAGATTGACGCCGTCATAGCGGCGTTCGTCCGGGGACAGTTGACCATAGCCATTATTATGGCAGGCCTGTACAGTCTTGGCTTTCTCATTATCGGTATAGATATGCCAATAGTCCTAGGCCTATTTTCCGGACTCCTTTTTGTAGTGCCTTACCTTGGGACGTTGGTTGGGATTATAGGTGGCTCGATCATGGCGTTTGTAAAGTTTGGCGATTTTTTACATGTCGCTTACGTTCTATTATGGATAGGGGCTGTCCAAACATTTGAATCGTATTTTCTTACCCCCAAAATCGTGGGGAAGGCGATAGGCCTTAATCCAGTGGTTTATATTATCGTCATCATTGTCGGCGCCAATCTGTTTGGGTTCGTGGGAATGCTAGTCGCCATCCCGGTAGCGGCTGTTTCTAGGGTTTTGCTAATTTCCGCAATAGACGTCTACAGGAATTCGTACCTGTACAAAGAAACTGAGGATAAATCTGAACTCTGAGAGCAATTGTTAACAGGTGGTTCAAGGTGTTTATTAGCCGATGAAAAACGTTGATTACCCAGTGGCTCTTTATGTGGTGGCGACGCCCATAGGTAATCTCGATGACATCAGCGTCAGGGCAATAGAGACACTTAGGAACGTGGATGTCATAGCGTGTGAGGACACCAGGAATAGCAGAGTTTTGCTGAACAACTGGAACATTTCCACCCCCCTGATGAGTCTGCATCGTTACAACGAAAATGCCAGGATACAAACAGTCCTTGAACTTCTGAAAAATGGACAAAAAGTAGCCTTGATTTCAGACGCAGGCACTCCAAATATATCTGATCCCGGTTACCGGCTCGTCTGCTCGGCTAGGGACGCAGGATTTGGGGTTGTGCCTATCCCTGGGCCATCGTCAATTGTTACTGCTTTGTCGGTCTCAGGTGTAGATGGATCGTCATTCGTTTTCATGGGGTTTAGTCCTAAAAAGCAGTTTGCTTTGGAGGAATTCTTTCGGCGCATCAGTCTTGAAGAAAGGACGGTGGTATTCCTCGAGCCCGCCCGGAGAATACTGAAAAGCATGGATGTGGCCCGTAGATTGATTCCCAACAGAAAATTTGTTTTGAACAGAGAACTAACCAAGAAGTTTGAAGAGATAATTTCAGGGGACGCGGAATCAATTTACGAACAACTGGGTCAGCGGGAAAACATCAAAGGCGAGTTTGTGGTTGTGATAGAGCCGTGCAGATTGAACATCGAGCCCAATATAGATGAGATCGTAATGGAGTTGATGAAGGCAGGATATTCAGGGAAGATTTTGGCAAATGAGGCTCATATAAGGTTTAATGTTTCAAAATCTGAAGCCTACAGGAAATTTCTATCCCTACATAGAGCAAAAACAGATACTGAATTTCATTCCTGATGTTTTGAACACTGAAAATCATAAGTCAATTTTGTTGTTGACTCAAAGATGATTCTATCGCGATACTAATCGGTTAGGATTTAAGATTGGAGATCAAAATGGAAAAACCGTCCCATAAAGCAATGAACAAAACTCTCTTCACAGCTCTGACGGATTCCAAAGATTGCAACTCCTCTGAATGGCCTATGCGCGATAACCTTACCAGCCTGCAACGAATGCGGGATGAAGCAAGGGGAGGAGGTGGCTCCAAACGAGTTGAACAGCAACACTCGAGGGGAAAACTTACCGCCCGCGAAAGAGTTGATCTACTCCTGGATGAAGGTTCATTTGAAGAATTCGACATTTTGAAATCAGGGAGAGGCGGTCATTTAGGTGGAGAAAAGGAACACTTGAGTGACGGTGTAATTACTGGCCATGGAACGATTGACGGCAGGGAAGTATTCATCTTCAGTCAGGATTTTACGGTAATCGGTGGTTCGCTTGGGGAGGCCCACTCTGAGAAAATTAGCAAAGTAATGGACCACGCTGTTAGGGTTGGGGCTCCTTTTATTGGTTTAAATGATTCCGGCGGCGCTCGTATTCAAGAGGGCGTCGATTCCCTTGCCGCATATGGGCAAATCTTCAATCGAAACGTGATGGCTAGCGGTGTAATTCCTCAGATATCCTGTATAATGGGCCCTTGCGCTGGTGGAGCTGTATATAGCCCGGCCATGACAGACTTCACCTTTATGGTCCAAAATTCGTCTTATATGTTTGTAACAGGGCCAAATGTCGTTAAGACAGTAATACACCAGGATATCTCGTTTGAGGATCTCGGTGGGGCAGGAGTACATTCTTCAAAAAGTGGGGTGGCACATTTCGTCTTACCAAATGACATTTTATGCATCAGGGAAGTTAGGCGACTGATTAATTATCTTCCATCGAACAACACCCAAAAACCTCCTTTTTTAGACCTTCGAGACCCAATAGACCGCAAGGACCCAACACTCGACTACCTGGTCCCAGTGAGTCCTAATCAACCTTATGATATGAAGGTTTTGATTAATAGCGTATTGGATGGGGCCGAATTTTTTGAAGTTCAGTCGCATTTCGCTAAAAACCTTATTGTTGGATTCGGCCGTCTGGGTGGACAGACAATCGGTCTTATAGCAAATCAACCTGCCGTGCTGGCGGGAGTTCTCGATAGTAACGCTTCGGCGAAAGGCGCCCGGTTCGTACGCTTTTGCGACGCTTTTAATATCCCCCTGATTTGTTTTGTGGACGTCCCGGGTTTCATGCCAGGTCCGGAACAGGAACATGGCGGGATCATAAGGCACGGGGCCAAATTGCTCTATGCGTTTATAGAGGCTACTGTCCCGAGAATCACGGTGGTTGTGCGCAAGGCTTACGGAGGCGCATATATAGTCATGAACTCAAAGCATATTGGCGCTGACATAAATTACGCTTGGCCGACTGCCGAGATTGCCGTATTGGGACCCAGGGGGGCCGCTGAAGTGATTTATCGCAAAGAGATCCAGGAATCAGCAGACCCTGCCGGCACACTTCTCGAAAAGGAAGTTTTCTACAGAAAAACCTTTGCGAACCCGTTCCTTGCGGCCAAACGAGGCTACATTGACGATGTAATTTTTCCCAGGGACACACGGGGTCGATTGATACGTAGTCTGCAATTCCTGGAGGGTAAACAGAGTACCAGTCCCAGAAGAAAACATGGAAACATTCCACTTTAAGGACCTTCATAGTGTTCGATAAAATATTAATTGCAAATAGAGGCGAAATAGCTGTCAGAATTATTCGGACATGTAAACGCATGGGTATAAAATCAATAGCGGTTTTCTCTGAGGCTGATTTCAGGTCACCTTATGTTCAGGCCGCTGATGAATCGTGCTTCATTGGTCCCGCCAGCGCTAAAGAATCTTTTCTGAATTCTGAAAAGATTATTGAAGTAGCTGTTTCCAGAGGGTGTCAAGCCATACATCCGGGATACGGGTTCCTTTCCGAAAATGCGGAATTTGCCCGTACTGTATTTGAAGCCGGGCTGGTCTTTATAGGGCCGCCGATAGAGGCGATTGCGCTGCTTGGAGACAAGACCGCTTCCAAAGAACTTGCAATAATGACCGGCGTCCCTGTTGTCCCCGGTTGTCAGAAACCAGTTGTTGACCTGGACGAAGCCATGACTGTAGCCAAGGAAATTGGCTTTCCAGTTCTCCTCAAACCTGCGGCTGGAGGTGGCGGCAGGGGCATGAGGATAGTCAATGATATGGGAGAGCTCGCTGGCGCTCTGGACGCATGCCGGGCAGAGACGCTCAAGAGTTTTGGAGATGACAGAATATTTGTTGAGCGATTTATCACGCGACCGCGTCACATTGAAATTCAAATCCTGGCTGATAGTTATGGAAACATAATCCATCTGGGAGAACGTGAATGTTCTATCCAGCGTCGGTATCAGAAGGTGATTGAAGAAACCCCTTCCCGAGCCGTTCACGAATCTCTTCGCAATGGAATGGGGAAAACTGCTTGTGAACTTGCGAAGGCAGCCGGTTACACCAACGCCGGCACTGTAGAATTCATTCTCGATGCTGAAAAGAAATACTATTTCCTCGAAATGAACACACGGCTTCAGGTAGAGCACCCTGTCACGGAATTTGTGACTGGCCTGGATCTGGTGGAACTACAGATTCGCATAGCAGCCGGGGAACCGTTAACAGTCGAACAAAAAGACGTGGTTATACATGGATGGGCTGTTGAAGCCCGCATATGCGCGGAGGATCCTTCAAAAGGATTTTTGCCTACCACTGGAATGATCACAAGGTATGCGATGCCTATGGGTAAGAATGTTCGAGTCGATAGTGGAATTGACGCTGGTAGCGTTATTACAATTCATTATGACAGTTTGCTGGCCAAGGTTTCCGCTTGGGGAGCGAACAGGGAAGAAGCTAGAAAAACCCTTATACGGGCGTTGAACGGATACCATATTGAAGGGATTACAACCAATCTCGATTTTGTGAATTCTGTTTTGTCTCATCCAGCATTTGCCAGTTCTGAACTTTCAACCGATTTCATAAGTGATCACTTTGAGGATGGTCAGAGCAAAATCCCACCGTCAGAGCAGGACCTTCATTACATGACTATCGCCGCTGTCCTGGTTGCACATACTCGGAGGAATCTCGTTCGGGATTCTTTGAGGCCCATGAGTCCACACGTTGGCGCAGCTGAACCACCTGCTCCCATTCACAAGTATGTGGTCAGAACTTTTCACGATGTTTTTGAAATTGTTCTGGAGGGTTCAGAGCAAAACAGACGCTGGAACATCAACGTAAACGACAAGCTCTATAAGGTCGTCGCTCCCGAGTTTGAATATTACAGAAGACGCTTGAAGTTATATATTGACGGAATCGCTCACATGTTCCGCCTTCAGTACCTGGACAACCACATCAGGGCATTCTTTTGTGGAATCGTAAGAATTTTTGAAATATACACTCCTTTGGAATGGAGCCTCGCCCACTTTATGCTTCAAGAGATCAAGCCGGTGCAAGAAAATGCTCTAAGATGTCCAATGCCGGGTTTAATTACGGCGGTGCTCGTCGAAGAAGGAGTTCAAGTCCGCAAGGGCCAGGAATTGCTGCGCATGGAATCCATGAAAATGGAAAGCTCTGTAGCTGCTCCGAGGGACGGACAAATTGATAAAATCCTCATAGGGTCTGGGCAAACGGTCGATACAGATCAAATTCTTATAATTTTTAAGGAATGATTGTCCCCACTCCTGGACCATCATTATTAGTGACCAATGGGTCAAATTTGTTCACTTAATATTTCTCGAATGTTATGGACCAACTTTTCTATGGTTATGGGCTTTGCCAAGATACGGTCAACACCGGTATTTAACATTCTCTCACTTGTAATTTCCCCAACACCCCATGCGGTCAGCAGTATCAGGGGTGGTTTCTCCCTATTTAACGCCGAATAGTGACTTTTCAACTTCCTTCCGAAATTCCAGCCGCTAGCGCCCTGGAAATCCTCGTCACTAACAATTACATCCACCTCGATAGTCTCTAGGACTTGAAGCCCTTCTTCAACCGTTGAAGCAGTATAAACCACATTGCCTTTCGAGATGAGTCCGGCGCTGAGTGATTCAACTACCTTTTCTTCTTCATCAATTAGAAGAATTGTAACTGGTCCGATATTTTCTTTAGAGGCAAGGCCATAATTTTCCGGCTGCGGGGATTTGGTGACCGGAAACCTTACTGAAAAAGTTGAGCCGCTACCTTCCAAACTCTCGACATTTATATCTCCACCGTTCTGCTTAACTATTCCCATGGCGCTGGGCAGTCCCAGCCCGCTCCTTCTGGGACCTTTGGTCGTCCAAAATGGATCAAAGATTTTTCTCAGGTTTGTTTTGTTTATACCCATCCCAGAATCCCTGACACAAATTATGGCTTCGTCTTTTTCTACCTTTGTTCCTACAATGATGGCCCCCGGTTGTTTAAAAGATTCTAAGGCGTTTTTAATCAGATTTATAATTGCTCCAACAATATGCTCCTGATTCACGTTCGCATAGCAATCCTCAAGATCTGTTTCAATCGAAATAGCGACACGGTTCGATTCCGGTTGAGCCTTCCACCACAACTTCCCCAATTCCACGGCCCTTTGTGCTAACGTTCTTAAGTTAACAACATTCTTCGACAAACATCCGTCGGGTTGAGCACAACGGGCAAAATCCTGTAAACTTTTAATAGCTGCCGCGGCCGCCGAAGAACTTATGATTATCTGCTCCAACTTCTTTGATATTTGGGTTGTTCCCGCTACTTTTAACTCCGACTGGGCCAATCCGGCAAACCCTATAATTACCTGGAGCATATTGTTAAAATGATGCGCCACACCAGCCGAAAGTTCCGCAAAAGACCTCAGCCGTTCGGACTCCAAACGCAATTCTTCAAGTTCCTTACGCTCCGACGCATCCCGAAGGACAGCAACTATGGCTGATGATTCTCCCTCCCATGGAATTAGGGCGGCCGTTAGATCCATATATAGAACGCTACCATCCCTTTTTATGAAGCTTTGAGTCAAGAAAGCGCCATCTGCGCATACGACTTCATTTAGGACATTCGCTGCCTGAACTTCAGACCCCGCGGGGAAAAGACGCGTAAAATGTTGTCCTACAAATTCTTTTCTCTCAAAACCGAAGGTTGAGCATGCAAATTGATTCGCCCACAATATTGTTCCCTTATAAGAGTCAATTATTAAAAAACCTTCCATCATTTCGCAAAAAAGTGAACCTAGGTTTTTCTGGGTAACCATTTGTTTCCTTTCACATTGCCAGGCGATGAGCGACTACTGCCATTATGTTTGTTCTCTAGGACCGGGAAAAGTTATGTTTTGTAATCCCTTATGATCAAGTTTTTGAAATCATGATATTCTTATCATATTGTGTCTTGATTCCTTCAAAGACACCCCTATTGTAATCCTATGGCTTGCAAGGTTCAATTGTATCAGCACAAGTTTGAATTGGAATTTGGAGTAACCATTTGTTAAAAAGAAATCAACGTTTGTTGAATGAGGGCCATATAGAGCGCCGAGAGGACAAAAAAATGGTTCGGACCCCTAGAATCAGATTGCAGCGAAAAAATGAGATGTTAAAAAATAAACTGATTGCTCTTGCTTCCTCGGTTGAAGAAAGTGTGAAGTTGGCTATCAAGGCAATTAGGGACAGAGATGCCAAGCTGGCGACAAAGATTATTGATGGCGATCGGGAAATAGATCGGATTGAGATAGAAGTGGAGGAGGACTGCCTCGAAATACTTGCCTTGCATCAACCAGTAGCCATGGATTTGCGGTTTATAACCGGTGGTTTCAAAATAATCAACCAATTGGAACGAATAGGCGATCTTGCTGTCAACATTGCGGAGACGGCTGTCCTTTTGGCCTCAGAGGCGCCTCTTATGATTCCACCGGACTATTACTTGATGGCTGAAAGAGCGGAAAATATGCTCAAAAAGGCCCTCGACGCTTTTGTAAACATGGATGACGCCTTGGCTACCCAGGTTTTAGCTGATGATGACGAAGTGGACATGATGAAACACAAATTGCATAGAAATTTTGAAGAAAGACTGGAGTATGAACTGGAAAGGCGTCGAGCTTTGATACACCTGTTTCTGGTATCAAGACATTTGGAAAGAATCGCTGACCATTCAACAAATATTGCTGAGGATGTTATTTATATGGTTACAGGAGAGATAGTACGCCATGGACACTCATCGGCCAAATGACAAGCCGCACGCCAGGGCCCTCATGCGGATCCTGCTGTTTGGTGTGGCTATGTCGCAACAACCTGGCCATAGTGAAGGGGATCACAGTTACTGGCACGCCAACCCCCCAATAACTGAGTCTCTGATTTGAACTACCTCATTCGCCGCAAGGCAGGGATCTGGCGCGTTATAGATCAAGGACCCAACTATTGCGGCGGACTGAGGACCAACGTTAGAAGCCCAGTCTTTAAATTGTTCAGCCAGAGTCCTTCCCAATCGGTCCTGTCTACCAAATCCAGGACACCATATTTGTTTTTTCGTGAAAATTCGATAGCGTAATAAATCTTCTGGTCTTGTCGCGGGCCCTATGTAACCATCTACACCAATAGCCTCTCCGAGGGCAAGGATTCCGTCAGTAACATTTTTTAGCATTGATTCTGCGGTCAGGTTTAGTTTTACTCCGCTTTTTTCGCATGCCGTCTTAAAATTTAAAATGTCTAGACACCCCGAGAAGAAACTTTCCGCTCCCACATGACTCATCATGGGAAGCAACAAGACACCTATTCCCAAGTCCCTGCCTATGGAAACCACTTCCGCTACTGAAGAGGGACCTGGAAAACCGTGAACCGTTATATGGGACGCGCCGCTGCCTGCCAATTTTGCCACAATTTTAGCATTTGTGCCCTCCCATGATTGAGACGAACGAAACCCGATGTCGGCTATCTTCAAATCAACAAGAAGGGGTTTGTCACCGAGCAATGCCCTAATTTCACCAAGGATACCGATCCCTGATTCGATTATCGTGGGAACACCAATCTTGATTCCATCTACCGTTCCTGCGATCCTTGACGCGACGTCAAGCACACGATTGGCCAGATCCAGATCCAGGGAAGCTATTACTGCGAATTTTTTCATGTCTAATGGAATGCTCCCAGGCTAATATTATTTCCAGCCAGAGGCTTTGCCGCGGGAATCTCTGGTAATTTCCCGGACGAAAGTCACCTTACGGGGGCACTTGTATCGGGACAAATATTCTTTACAGAATCTTATTATTTCCCGGTCATCAGGTTTGGCTCCATTCTCAGGGACAATAATAGCCTCAATTACTTCACCTCGCATGAGATCTGGAACACCGACCAGAGCAACATCCGCGACACCAGGATGCCTTATGATGACCTCCTCCACTTCCTGGCAATAGACATTGAAACCCGAAGTAATTATCAAGTCCTTTTTGAGTCCAGTTAGAGTGAGATAACCATCTTCATCGAGAAATCCTATATCGCCAGTATACAACCAACCATTCCGGATAACAGTTTTAGTTTCATTGGGCTTCCCAAAGTAACCGAGCATTACATTGGGGCCTTTTAAAACGACTTCCCCTTCAACCCCAACTGCTAAGGGACTTCCGTCATCATCGTGAATTGCGATTGTTACATCAGGGACGGGTAGACCGACTGTTCTGGGTTTATTTGGTATATTAATGTTGTTCCACGACACTACGGGTGACGCTTCGGTCAAACCGTAGCCGTGATAAATATGAATGCGATATTTCTCACAGAATTTTTCGTATATCTCCATGGAAAGTGGAGCGCCTCCACTAATTCCTATTTCAAGACTCGAAAGGTCCAGGTCCTTGCACGACGGATGATACGTAAGTCCGTAGTAGACCATAGGGACCATACCTGAATAGGTTATCCGAGCTTCCTTGAGCCACGGGATCAATCTGGGAAAATCAACCTTGTCGACGAGATATACAGTTCCCGCCGCCTTTATAGTACCCAGAAGATTCGTAGACGCGCCGAAAGCGTGAAAAAGCGGTATCAGCGCCAACCCATGGGTCTCGGGACCTCGCCGGCAAACATCTAGCAATAAGGAACAGTTTGTATCGAGATTTCGATGACTCAAAGTAGCCCCTAAGGCCCTCCCTAGCAACCCAGCGGTAAAGATTATAACCGCAGGGGAATTTTCATCGAGGTCGACGGCCTGGTATTCATCGGAAAAATCTCGTTGGATTTCGTCAAAGCTTATTTCTCCCTCTTGTGGTTCAATAGAGATTACTGTTCTCAGATAATCGGCGTGTTCACGAACTTTGGCTATCTTGGATGATTGACCAGAAGCGCTGATTATGGCTACTGGTTTGCAATCACCTACATAGTGGCTCAATTCGTACGAAGTGCACAAGGGATTTAACGTGACGCAAATCGCTCCGATTCTAATTGTGGCAAAATAGGAAATTACAAACTCTGGTCTGTTGCCCATCAAAGTGACCACCCGATCGCCCTGGCCCACCCCTGCTCTGGTCAATGCGTTTGATAGCCGGTTAATGCTTTTCAGAAGTTCAGAATAGGAAATTTTCAAATCCTGAAACACTAACGCTACGTGATCCGGCAGATCACTTGCAGCCCTGTCTACCATCTGACTCAAATTCATAAAGGCTCCGAACAGAGAGTATTTTTTAAAATCAACAAGAAGCTGGAATTTAGATAAATTAGCATTTATGTTCCATTTTATCAACTATTTGCGCGAGCGAAAGGCATTTGTTGTTAAATATGGACAGTAACATTTTCTAAAAAACCGAATAAAATTGACTCGGCCGCCTGAATTTGATCAAATTTCATCAAAAGACAAAAAATGTTGGCTATTCGTTCCCTTTTTCTTAACATCGGTTCAAGCAATGTATTAAATGCTATTTGGTAGAGGTCCTGATAATGGGAACCATATGTCTTGTTGTTGGTGGAAGAAGAAGCGGAAAAAGTCAGTATGCGCAGACCCTTGCGGAGAATATCCCCGCACCGAGAGTTTTCGTGGCTACCTGTCCTATCCTGGACGAAGAAATGGCTGAAAAGGTTCGAACACC
>JAMCYH010000037.1 GCA_023474025.1 Deltaproteobacteria bacterium | reverse complement strand
TCCCCGAGATACAGGGACGCTTCCCGTAAATTCCAACAGCACATTTTCCGTTTTGAGGAGTTCCTGATACTGTTTTACCAATGCGTTTTTTGGTTCTTTAAGAATACGAATGAAATCAAGTCGAGTCAAGGCGGATAACTCAGCCCTTAGCGGGAAGCGTCCCTGTATCTCGGGGATGAGGTCAGATGGCTTGGAAACGTGAAAGGCGCCTGCAGCTATAAACAGAATATGATCAGTTTTAATAACCCCGTGTTTGGTGTTGACGTTGCTACCCTCGATGATAGGTAAGAGGTCCCTTTGAACACCCTCCCGTGATATGTCCGGTCCATGGGTCGACGAGTGTGAACCGGCTACCTTGTCCAATTCGTCAACAAAAACTATTCCTGTTTCTTCGACCCTCATTTTTGCGAGTTTAACCACCTTATCGTTATCCAGTAACTTGGCTAATTCTTCCTGAACCAGGCTCCTCATTGCTTCAGGGACTTTTACTCTCCGGCGTTTAGTTTTTCCGGGGAAAAAGTTTGACATCATGTCTTTTATGTTGATGTCCATTTCTTCCATTCCACCAGGAGAGAAAATTTCTACGACAGGTAGGGCGTTTACCTGGGTTTCAATTTCTACTTCGCGGTCATCCAGCTTTCCGTTTCGGAGCATTTTTCTAAATTTCTCACGAGTGCGCTGAGCTACTTCTATTTCGTCATCATTTTCTTTCGAGGGTATATTCGAAGGATTACGTCTTAATTTTCTGGGGTGTCTAACCGGCAGGAAAATATCCAAAAGACGTTCCTCAGCAAGTTCTTCAGCTTTTGGCCTTAAAGCTTCATATTCTTCTTCTTTGACCATGTTGATTCCAATTTCCATGAGGTCTCTTATCATGGACTCTACATCTCTTCCGACATAGCCTACCTCAGTAAATTTGGAAGCCTCTACCTTAAGGAAAGGTGATTCAGCCAATTTGGCGAGCCTACGCGCAATTTCGGTCTTTCCCACGCCTGTGGGGCCTATCATAATTATATTCTTGGGCGCAATTTCATCCCTCAAGTCTTCCGGTACCTGTCGCCTTCTCCATCGATTTCGTAACGCTATTGCTACCATGCGTTTCGCATTGTCTTGACCTATGATGTATTTGTCCAGTTCCCGAACTATCTCGCGTGGTGTTAATGTTTCCATAAACTAAAGTTGCTCCATATTAAGAAAAAATGGCTCATCAATTCGTAGCATAAATCTATTCCCGATAACATCAAAGTGTTTCGATTAACAGATTTTCGTTGGTAAAAACACAAATTTCAGCAGCAATCATCATGGCCGACTTTGCGATATCCCATAATTCCATTTCCGTGTGACGCATGAGCGCCCTGGCGGCGGACAGGGCGTAGTTTCCTCCCGAACCGATTGCTATAATGCCATCATCAGGTTCAACCACATCCCCTGTTCCTGAAAGCAAAAGGGTTTGTTCTCTGTCTGCAACTATGAGTAGAGCTTCCAATCTTCTTAGCGCCCTATCAGTACGCCAATCTTTTGCCAATTCCACTGCTGCTCTCGCCAGGTTATTCGAATATTTCTCAAGTGTTTGTTCAAATTTGTCCAAAAGGGTTAAAGCATCGGCTGTGGACCCTGCGAAACCAGCGAGAACATTTTTTTGTTTTCCCACCAGCCTTACTTTCTTTGCTGAACTCTTGACTATAGTCTCTCCCAGTGATACCTGGCCGTCGCCCGCCATTACGACCCTGTCTCCCCGTCGAACGCAAAGCACTGTTGTGGAACGCGTAATCGGCTTCATTTTTCGTTGTCCTTTTTTGAGATTATGGAGTGTGACCAGTTTCCCGGCTGGAAATGTTTAGGCTTTGGAATCACGAAATCCACTTCGAGGATGAGCCTTATCGTAGACTTCCATGAGTCTTCCCAGATCAACCTTTGTATAGCGCTGAG
This sequence comes from Deltaproteobacteria bacterium, assembly GCA_023474025.1. Lineage (GTDB taxonomy): Bacteria > Desulfobacterota > Desulfomonilia > Desulfomonilales > Desulfomonilaceae > CAJBEZ01. The sequence goes on along the minus strand of JAMCYH010000037.1, from coordinate 14,157 downwards.
TGGTAGAAAGACTTGAGTGACCAAGCATCTCCTGAATGGATCTTAGATCAGCTCCACCCTGAAGCAGATGAGTCGCAAAAGAATGCCTCAGAGCATGAGGTGAAGCGTCGCGTCCGAGATTCGCTCCGTCAAGGAATGATTTCATTATACGTCTGATATGCCTTGAAGATAAAGGCCCACCTCTATTATTCAGGAACAGCGCTTTCATTCCCCTTATATTAGGGTGAGCGTTCAAAATTGTAAGTCTTTCAGGTAAATAAAACAAAATTGCATTAATGGCCTTTTCTCCAACGGGGCAATATCGCTCTTTGGAACCCTTACCTATAACTCTTACCCAACCATTATGAATGTCTACATCGTCGATTTGTAGGGAAGTCAACTCACTTACCCGTAAACCTGCTGAGTACATAAGTTCAAAAATGGCCAGATCCCTTTTAGAAGCCTGGTCGTTCCTTGAAAAGAACCTGTCCATATCGTCCACACTCAAAGCCCGGGGAAGTGGCTTCTCCAGTTTGGGGGATCTAAGTGAAACAGCCGGATTGCTCAGCAAGAAACCATCCCTTACCAAAAATCGGAAAAAAGTTCGAAGAGCTGCAAGTTTTCTGCTGATTGATGATTTTTTAATTTTTGAAAATCGACTTGCCACAAAACCCCTTATGTGAAGCGGACCAATTTGGGTCAAATCGCGTAGAAGGTCAGAGTTCCCCGTTTTCTCCAGAAAGATTCTGAAATCCCCGATATCGGACATGTAAGCTCTGATATGCCCTGATGACCTGGCTTTTTCAGTTTCGATAAATCTTTTGAATCTTGAGGAAGCTTCCTGAAAGTCAAGTTTTGACAATTTTCTCTGCGACCTTTCAGTGTTCAAAGCTAGTTAAACTATTACTATACGTTTAATAGTTGCTACGGCAGCTTCGGGATCATCGGTCACCTGAAACAGCTCCAGGTCATCAGGGCATATCATTCGGTGTTTTCCAAGCATCGTTTTCTTTATCCAGGAAACAAGATCCTTCCAGTAATCTTTTCCAAGCATTATTACAGGAAAGGGTTTGATGCGATGTGTCTGGATGAGGGTCATGGCTTCGAAAAGCTCATCCATGGTACCGAAACCACCAGGCAGGATGATATAAGCCATCGCATATTTAACAAACATGACTTTTCTGACAAAGAAATATCTAAAATTGAGTCTAACATTAGTATATAGGTTAGACGCCTGTTCCCTTGGAAGCTGAATGCACAATCCAACCGATTTGCCGCCTGCCTCCATTGCGCCTCTATTGGCGGCTTCCATAGCTCCGGGACCACCACCTGTTATTACTGCAAATCCGTTTTCTGCTAGGAGACGGCCAACCTGTCGTCCGAGAGCATATACCGGATCGTTTTCCGTTATGGACGCGGAGCCAAAAACAGAGACCGCGGGGTAAATTTCGGACATTGTCTCGAAGCCATCCACGAATTCGGAGATGATACGAAATATACGCCAGCTATCCCTGACGCTGAAATCGTCAATAACGTATTGTTTGCTATCGTTCATATCATAATTCCTCTATATATTGGATCATTATATCAATAATCCATAAATTATCAACATAGTTATTTATGTCTTAAAGAGCCATATTCCTATAAGTGGTCGATAATATATCGATATATTATTATGCAGACTTTGGGAATCTCGAATTGCCCGACCAGCGCCTAATCAGGAATTGTTTTAAGCGCCATTTTGAACCTATTTTTAGCTATTGACAAAAATTTCTGTTTGCTTGTCTGGATCATATTCGCTATATTATAAGTCTTCAAGAGAAAGGCCATCAAAGCCTCTCTTAGCTCGGATGGCGGAATTGGTAGACGCAGTGGACTCAAAATCCACCGCCCGCAAGGGTGTGCGAGTTCGACTCTCGCTCCGAGCACCAAATACAATATTTTTTTACAGCCATATGGTCATAACTAGATGTGATAATTCTTTTGATGACTATATGGGTGTATAAGATTCTGCCTTTGACCACCGCTGATTTTCCGAACTTCCTTCTCAGTGACATTGTTGTAGCGATGGGCGCACTCCGGGTCTTACAACTAACAAAAGTAATTATTCACTAGAAGTCGTTTCCAGCCACTCGGGGGTTGTCCAAATCACTATGCTGCGAGTCATTATATTTTTTGGGCGTTGCTACTGTTCGCTGGCAGACGATCCGGCGCGCGTTCCTGAATCCCATGGCTGGCTTCCAGATTATGCAAGAATATTCCGTCTGCGTTTATGCATGGAGCGCTCCTTTTTTGACCCATAACTGCTCTATGAATTGGAATCAAACGACCCTTCAATTATTTGTAGCAGATCTGTCCAGAAGAACGAACCCCAACTCAATATTGAGAGTCTAAAAAAGTGGACTGTGGCATAAGCGCAGGGGCTGCTCTAAACTAATATAACTTGAAGGAGCGTGACGATTTCAGAGGGGAATTGGAAGAATCCCTGCAATGCTTTTCGGGAGCAAGGATTTATTGGAGGGCTATTAAATAGGAACAGGGGCCATTTATGATGCAAAAGTGTCAAGCGTAAAGACATAAGGATCTGTACATGGAAAACGCTTGTCGATAACTGGCGTAAGGAGGCGTTCAAGGCCCGTGTGAAGCATAACAATGTTTGCACCGGGATATCATGTGCGCTCTTGACTGCGGAATGCCATAGGATGTTTACTGAGACACAATTAGTATTTACGATAGTGTTACGGGCAAGCAGGCTGAACTTCCAAATAGCGGTTAACTATACGAGACCATCAGACATCGTCAACCCAGGTAAGGGAACTGGCGGCAAACTCTAAATTATCTGGATTGGAAAAACCGTATGACCATGGACCCATATTACAAGAAGCTCCAGGGAAAAATGATGGCTTCAATTCTATTCTTTTCCCTTGTTCCGCTCCTTGTTCTGGCTGGGACCATATATTATCAATTTAGCGTAGCATACACCAATAAAACTCTTCAAACATTGCGGACTTTGGCACGGAACAGATGTCGTACCGTCGAAATGTTCCTTCAAGAACGGGCCGCTCAAGTTGTGACTGTAACCAGGACCCATTCAATTGAACAGTTAGAAGATCAAACGTATCTCAGTAACGTCTTCAATGTCATGCAGTCGACGTCAAAGTTTTTCATAGACATCGAAGTAATGGATGAGCACGGAAAAAATCTCGCTTACGTGGGGCCATATCGAAATGAGATCAAGTATTCGGACTGCTTGGACGAAAATTGGTTTCGACTCGTTCTTGCCTCAGGTTTTTACATAAGCGATGTGTGCCTGGGTTTTCGGGAAGTTCCTCATTTTACAATTGCAGTAGTCAATAACAACGGACATCGGCCCTGGGTGTTACGAACTGCGATAAGTTCCGAAAGTATTGATGATATCATTCGGCAGGGTCAATGTGGGTTGCGAGGAGACGCTTTCATCATCAACAGAAACAACGTGCTGCAAACTCCCTCGCGATTGAGCGGCTCTCTGATGGGTCACCCAAGAGCTCCAGATTTTTCATCGTCTGTAGGAACCGCCATAAGAGAAATCGAATTTGAAGGGGCGCCAACACTTTTTGCCACGAGCCAGATGATAAATCCGAGATGGGTGGTAGTCATAAAGCAAGAGCCCGGAGAAGAATTGCAACCTCTGTTCATGGCCAGGTATGTAGGTTTAAGCATTTTGACAATAGCCATCTTTCTGATCGCGAGCGGCGCTGTTTTGATCACCCAATTTATCACCCGTGAACTGGTGAGGATGGAACGTAAGAACGCCGAAAAACAGGACATACTTATTCAGTCGGCCAAAATGGCGGCTCTAGGAAAAATGGCGGCTGGTATAGCCCACGAGATCAACAATCCTTTGGCAATCATAGCAGAACAGGCTGGTTGGATGAAGGATCTGTTAAATGAAGAGGATGTTACCAAAATTCGTAACTTTAAGGAAATTGAGGGGTGCCTAGGCAAGATCCAACGTAATATCGAACGATCAGGAAACATTGTCCACCACCTGCTTCGTTTCGGGCGCAGGATGGAACCTACGATGGAAACATTCGATGTTAATCAGACTGTAATGGAAACGGTCAGCTTTCTTGAAGATGAAGCCAAGTTTAGAGAAATCAAGATAGAAACGGACTACGATGAGACCCTTCCGAAAATTACTACCGACCCAGCCCAACTTCAGCAGGTTTTTTTGAATCTTATAAATAATGCTATCGACGCAATTGCTAAAGGCGGTCTAATCGCTATTAAAACTAGTTATCATAAGGAGGACAACGAGATATCCGTCGAAATCAAGGATGATGGCGTCGGTATTCCCAAAGAGGTTATAGGAAATATCTTCGATCCTTTTTTCACTACCAAAACTGAACAAGGTCGTCCAGGCCTTGGGCTGTCTGTCAGTTACAGTATCATGGAGAAACTTGGGGGACGTATCACTGCAAAAAGCAAAACGTCTGAGGGGAGCAAGTTTACGGTTTGGATCCCTGCAATATAGGTAAGTGACGTTTTGTGGTTGAAGAGAGACTAAAATGCCAGGCGCACAGCGCATATCACCATGTGTAATTCACCGAAAGGCTTTTAATTTTTATTTTAGCCTGTCCTAAACGCATAGCTACTCTTTCAGGTACAGAGGTTTTTGTCCCTTTTCCAATCTCCTGATATTCTCGATCACTACATTTGTGATTCCCTGGATTGAAATATCTGTGACCCCGCCAATATGAGGCGTAGCTAGTACATTGTATTGAAATATTGGATCATGGGGATCTGGAGGCTCTTTCCAGAATACATCAAGGCCCGCGCCTGCAATCTTACCTGAAGCCAGAGCGTCTTGCAGGGCGTCGCGATCCACTAATCCGCCTCTGGAAAGATTGATCAGGAATGCCTCAGGCTTCATGACATCGAATGCTTGCCGTCCAATCATACCCGTGTTTTCAGCAGTTAGAGGGAGACAAAGAACGACATAGTCAGAGAGCCTCAGCAGTTCTTTAATCTGATCCGGGGTTCCAACCCAATTGAGTCCCAGTTCCTCCTGCGCTTGTCGCTGATTACGACGTTTTATGCCGATTATGTCGACTTCAAAACCCTTGAGTCTCCTGACGAGGGAACACCCAATACCCCCAAGCCCAATAATGCCGACCGTTTTCCCACGCAGCGCCCTGCCTTGTGGAGTTCCAATCCGCCGGCTTGAAACGCTAAATTTCATGTTCCTGAAATCTCGCGATAACCCTATCATAAGATATACCCCAATTTCAGCTACGGAATCAGCATTTCCCGATATGTCAGATTCAACATTGGCGACCCAAATATTCATGGCCCTCGCGGCCTGGACATCGATATTCTCGATACCGGCGCCGCACTGTTGAATCAGTCGAAGGCGATTGGCTGTTTTAAGGGCATTCCTGTCGATCAGGCTTCGTCTGGGGATCAGGACGTCAAAGCCTTCGAGACTATCAAACCCGGCAAAACGACCGCTTGATTGAAATGAGTGCTGTGGAAATTCCTTTCTAAGAATTTCCAGGAAACCTCCCAAAGCGTCTCGATGCGAAGCGAATAAAATTCTCATACGGATGCGTCCATAGTGTATTTGCGCAAACAAAAAAAATGTGACTACTGGAAGATTTTTGAAGCCAGGTTCTTTGTGACCGTAGGCAAACCTTCATTCTTCAAGGCTAGGGCTTTCAATTACATCAACGACCAAGACGGGCAATATGCTCGCCCGTACCCTATATCTTCAAGGCTTTAAGACTGTCACATTTGTACGATTTTACAAAATACTTTTTTGTTTACACTCGAAACAGGGTTACACGATGAACATCTCGAACGAAATCAGATATTGGTTAGCCCGAGTTCCTCTAGCTTTTCTTTTGTAGGGATCCCGGTCTTGATATCCCATCCTCTAATTTCGTAATATTCATCCTTCATTTGCTCGAATTTGTTTCTATCCAGGACAGCTCCCTCATATTTGCCACGCTCAAGAGGTTTATCAAAAAACTTTTTGGGTAAGCAGTCATCTGCCCTTGTTAGTCCCTGTCTGACATCAAACATCCTCTCCAGGTTACGTATCCGTTCAGATATTTTCAAAAGCCGTTCGATTTCCCAGTCCTTTCCAGTAACTACCTTGAAGAACTCCCAAGCTTTTGTGATATCATGAAAAATGAACAGGGTATATGGCCAAGTACAAATCCCCAAGGAATCCGCGACTCGTTCATTATGTTCGGAAATAATGCCGGCAAGCGCTTTTCCCTTGTATTCTGATGGTATTGCGGCTTCTTCACTCCCAAATTGCGCCTTTGCGACCTGCTGGAACCATTCCGGCGCGTTATGCCATTCAAATTCAATGAGACTACCTCGAAGGGGCAGGGGGTCGCCCCTGTGTCCTACGGCCTGCATTAGGGCTGATCCGTGGTAGGCCCTGAACTCGTAAGGGTGAGGCGCAAGGCCTTTCACTATATCCAACTTGTCCGTTGCTGCCGGTCCGATTTTCTCGGCGAAGGCCTTTTGCCCCTCAGCCAGGATATCTCCATAACCTTCCCGATTGGCGATTTTCTGAATCGTGGTGATTATGGCCTCTTTACTGCCCCTTTTCATCTTGATCCCGTCAGTGTCACTTTCCGAAATAATACCTTCATGATAGAGTTCCATTAGCAAGCCTATACAGGCTGATGTTTCGGTGGAATCCAATCCCAATTTGTTGGCAAGCGATATCGCTTCCCAAAAAATGTCCATGTCCAGATTCCAGACAGAACCGGTGAAGCCGCTCCACGGTTCACATGTTGTGAATCCTTTTCCAACCTCCGGGACGCAGAGGAAGTTTTTGCATCGAACAGGACAGCCGAAGCAACCCACATTTTTAAGCTGAAATCTCTCCACATATTCTGGCCCACCGAAACCGGTGATAATATCCTGCCAATCCACGTCTTCAAAATATCCTACCGGAAAGAAACTGAGTTGATACATCATGGCCACGAAACGGACGACACCGTAGGTGGAAAGCTCTTTGCAAGCGGGATGTTCCCGGACTTCCCTGTTGATTTCCAGTGAAAGCTTCAACATCTCATCCGGTTTTGCGATAAGCACGCTCCCGGAACCGCGGACAGCGACAGCCTTGAGGTTTTTTGAACCCATCACTGCCCCCATTCCGGTCCTCGCCGCAGCCCCGGCTACTTCGGTAATAATGCACGCAAATCGGACGAGTTTCTCTCCAGCCGGTCCTATACAAACCACTTTGATCTCTGGATCCCCAAGTTCAGCTTGAATGGTTTTCTGAGTCTGGAAAGTGTCCTGACCCCAAATATGGGTAGCGTCACGGATCTCGACCTGTCCATCCTTTATCCAAAGGTAACAGGGCCTTTCCGATTTCCCGGTAATAATAATGTGATCGAATCCCGCGAACTTGGCCTCCGGTCCCCAGTAACCTCCAAAATTGGATTTTGCCCTCAGGTTGCTCATAGGGGACAATGCAGTAACATCTGTCCTGCCTGAAGACGGCATCGCCGTACCCGTCAGTGGTCCCATACTGAATATAAGGGGATTGCCCGGATCCAACGCGTCGGTCCCCGGCTTGTAATTGTCGTATATAAGGCGAACTCCTATTCCTCTTCCACCAAGGTAATCTTCAATGTATGGTTCTGTGGATTCGATGGAAATTTTCCCATCGGTCAAATCTACTTTAAGAATTTTTCCTATCCATCCGAACATTTTTGGGCTCCTTCCGAATCACTTTGCGGCTCTAGCCACGTATTCCCTGTTCTTTAGAATCCAGCGCGCCGTATTAAGGTGGCACAACTCTGATGAAACAATTTCAGCTTGGCGATAATGGTGTTATCGAATGGAGATTCCAGAACCGGTAGAGTCGATCCGGAGTAACGTAGAGAAATATGAGGTTTTTTTAAATTGACACATTGCTGGGCCAGTGTCAAGAGCGAGTTGAATCCCCCAGATATGTAAATCTAGACATAAAACTTCTTGACATAACCAAGTCCTACAATTAGCATCATAATGTTCCTCAAAGTTTTTCTCCTTTAGCTTCAATAGACGGTAGCGAGTGGCTCGCTTTACGCTAATACTCGTTTGAATTTAATCACATTGACAAATTTTCATGGAAGGGCGCGATGAAAGGGCCATTCCGAAGTTGAATCCGGGCGAGACAGTTTTGTTCCTATTTTGATTGTGTGATCTAAGGTAGGGGTAGGGCATATCGTTAATTTCGGAGGCTTATTGTCCGGTAGAGCGCCCTTGGTAAATGAATGACCGACTGATTTTCAGATCGCTTTTGATTGAGATTCGGATAAAGGGGTCTTTATGAAAACAATCGTATCTGTTCATGACGCTGTGGGTTCGGCTTTGTGTCATGATATCACCGAGGTTAGTCCCGGAAGGTTTAAAGGTAGGGCGTTCAAAAAGGGGCATATAGTACGTCCAAGTGATGTCCCCAAATTACTTAATCTTGGAAAAGAGCACCTTTATGTCCTTAAAATGAAACCGGGGGTGATCCATGAAGATGACGCTGCCATTGCGATAGCCCGTGCTGCGATTGGGCCAGGTATTACTATCTCGGAACCGGTTGAAGGCAGAGTGAACATGATCGCAACATGGCAAGGTCTATTGAAAATCAACGTTCAAAGCCTCAATCAGATCAATTTCATAGAGGATATCGCCGTAGGCACGCTTCATACAAACCAGCGTGTTAACAAAGGGCAGGCTGTGGCAGCTACAAGGATTATTCCTTTGATGATAGAGGCGGAAAGAATCCGTCTGGTCGAAGACGCATGTAGGGAAAATTTTCCTGTTATCGAAATCAGGCCGTTCGCGTCGTTAAACGTTGGTATCGTGACCACTGGTAGTGAGGTCTACAACGGACGGATCAAGGATGGTTTCGGACCGGTGCTGCGTGAGAAGTTCGCGTCAATTGGGTCGAACATAATGAAACAGATTTTTGTCTCCGACAATGTTGCCATGACAGTCCAGGCAATCCGGTCTCTCCTTTCTGAAGGCGCTCAAATGATAGCGGTAACTGGAGGCATGTCGGTAGACCCTGATGATCAAACCCCGCTAGCCATAAGGGAATCTGGAGCGCGCGTTGTGTCATACGGCGCCGCCACCTTTCCCGGCGCGATGTTCATGCTGGCATACATACGCGATATACCCATCGTGGGTCTTCCAGCATGCGTGATGTATCACAAGGCTAGCATTTTTGACCTGGTGATTCCTCGTATTTTGGCCGGAGACTCAATTACCAGGGCTGATATTGTATCTTTAGGGCACGGAGGGCTCTGCTCGGTGTGTGATGTCTGCAGATATCCGATGTGCGCTTTTGGTAAAGGTTGTTAATCGTTGACTGATTTCCTGAGTTTTATCAAAGACTACAGAAAGGATGGCGCAACATGATTAAGAGAGTTATTAACTTAAATGGTGTGAGTAAGATGATCCTGGCGGATCCCGAAGCCTCACTGGCTGAAGTGATCAGAGGGCAATTCGGGCTAACCGGGACGAAAGTCGGGTGCGGAAAAGGCCAGTGCGGCGCATGCTCAGTCATTATGAATGGAAAACTCGTCAAATCATGCATGACCAAGATCAAGCGAGTTCAGGATGGCGCTTATGTCACTACAATAGAAGGTGTTGGAACCCCTGACAATTTGCACGCTCTTCAGTTGGCATGGGTAGTTCACGGTGGCGCACAATGTGGGTTTTGTTCGCCCGGTTTCATCATGTCGGCAAAGGCCCTGCTTGATGAGAACCTCAATCCTGCAAGGGAACAGGTCAGGGATTGGTTCCAGAAAAACCGGAACGCCTGCCGTTGCACAGGATATAAGCCGCTTGTAGACGCGGTCATGGATGCCGCAAAAGTGCTTCGCGGAGAAATGACCAAAACCGAATTGGCCTACAAGCTGCCACAGGATGGACGTATCTGGGGTACCAGTTATCCTCGACCTACAGCGATAGCAAAGGTAACAGGCGGAACTGACTATGGAGCTGATCTGATTTGCAAGATGCCTCCGGACACGCTTCACCTGGCCCTGGTTCAGGCGAAAGTTTCTCACGCCAAAATACTGTCTATAGACACTTCAGAAGCTGAAAAAATGGCTGGCGTTGAGAAGGTGATAACCCACAAGGATGTAAAAGGGAAAAACCGTATCACTGGATTGATAACTTTTCCTACGAACAAGGGCGATGGTTGGGACAGGCCTATTCTTTGTGACGAAAAGGTGTTTCAATTTGGAGACGCTATCGCCATTGTGGCAGCCGATACCGAGGCTAACGCCAGAGCGGCGGCAGAAAAGGTGAAAGTCAATCTCGAGCAATTGCCGGCATACATGAGCGCTCCAGCCGCAATGGCTGATGACGCAATTGAGATCCACCCAGGCACTCCAAATGTATACTATGAGCAAAAGCGGGCCAAAGGGAACGATACAAAGCCTCTTATGGAATCAGCCGCGTATGTGGTGGAGGGCGATTATTACCTGCAAAGGCAACCCCACCTAACAATGGAGCCAGATGTTGGATTCGCTTACTTTGACGAAGAAGGTCGTCTAACAATACATTCCAAGAGCATTGGTATCCATTTGCATCACGCGATGATCTGTCCTGGTTTAGGAATAGAACCAGAAAAGTTAAGACTGGTTCAGAACCCCGCAGGTGGAACATTCGGTTACAAATTCAGCCCCACGATGGAGGCGCTGGTCGGAGTGGCGGCCATAGCCACCAACAAACCGGTGGCTCTAAAATATGATTACTATCAACATATTACCTACACTGGGAAAAGATCTCCTTTCTTTATCCATCTCAAATACGGAGCAGATAAAGACGGCAAGATAATTGCCATGGACAGCGACTGGATTGTGGATCATGGGCCATACTCGGAATTCGGTGACCTTCTTACTGTCCGTGGCGCGCAGTTTATTGGGGCTGGATATGGTATTCCCAATATCAGGGGTCTCGGCAAGACGGTCTGCACAAACCACGCCTGGGGTTCCGCCTTCAGGGCTTATGGCTCGCCCCAAAGCTTCCTTGCATCCGAGAGCCTGATTGATGAGCTTGCGGTAAAAATGGGCAAGGACCCGCTAGAATTAAGATATCTTAACGTTTATCGCCCCGGAGATACCACTCCCACTGGCCAGACACCCGAGGTTTACAGTTTACCTGAGATGATTGAGAAATTGCGGCCAATTTACAAGGAGACTCTTGAGGAGGCCAAGAAAGAATCCACACCTGATAAGAAAAAGGGTGTTGGCGTGTCCATTGGGGTCTACGGTTGTGGACTTGATGGCCCAGATTCTTCGGAAGTCGCGGTTGAATTGACCCCTGACGGCGTCACGCTGTCATCTTCATGGGAAGATCATGGACAGGGGGCGGACATGGGGGCTCTAGGCACATGCCATGAGGGCCTTAGGCCTCTTGGAATAAGCCCGGACAAGATCAAGCTGGTCATGAATGACACAGCGATGGTCCCCAACAGCGGCCCATCGGGAGGAAGCCGCCAGCAGGTTATGACCGGCAACGCCATAAAAAATGGTTGCGAAATGCTGGTTAACGCCATGCGTAAACCTGACGGCACATTCCGTACGTATGACGAGATGAAGGCCGAGAATATCCCGCTTAAATATTCAGGCAAATGGACAGCTTCAATGTGTTCTCCCTGTGATGAGAACGGCCAGGGAAACCCCTTCGCAGTCTATATGTATGGAGTGTTTATGGCCAAGGTGGCTGTTGATACTAAAACAGGCAAGACCCAGGTGGAAAAGTTTGCAATCATGGCCGATATTGGAAAGATCAATAACAAACTGGTTGTAGACGGTCAGATCTATGGTGGTGTGGCGCAGGGCATCGGGCTCGCTCTGTCCGAAGATTTTGAGGACCTCAACAAACACACCAGCCTCATGGACTGTGGTTTGCCTTACACCAAGGACATTCCTGATGATTTTAAGATCTTTTACTTCGAAAATCCGAGGGAACATGGTCCATTTGGGGCAGCAGGTGTAGGTGAGTTGCCACTAACATCTCCTCACGCCGCTGTCCTCAACGCCATCTACAATGCTACCGGAGTTAGGATCAGAGAGACCCCAGCGCTTCCAGAGAAGGTCTTGGCCGGTCTCAAGGCCCTTGGATAATCTACAATAAACATTTTCAGGCGCGTCTTTTCGCGCCTGAACTTAACCAATTGGCATTAAACCGATATTGGGGTGGCGCAGACCCATGAACCAAACTGAATTGCGGGAACTCGAAAATCTCTGTATTCAAGAGTGCTCTCCCTGGTGTGTGTCCAATTGCCCGGCGCACGTCGATGTGAGGTCCATGTGCGCCGCTATAGCCAAAAAGGATTTCTCAGCGGCTTTAAACATTTTTGTAAGGACCATTCCATTTCCCCGAATCATAAGTCAGATCTGCGATCACCCTTGTGAAAATGTTTGCAAGCGAATGGAAGTTGGCGAAGCCGTTGCAATTCGCTCTTTGGAAAGGGCGGCCGTAGCCTGGGGTAAACCTGGAACCAAAAGAGTTGTCCCCTTGCCCGCCAGAAATAAAAGGGTTGCTATCGTTGGGGCAGGGTTAAGCGGTCTCACCGCTGCTGTTGACCTTTCAAAAAAGGGGTACGAATGCGCTATTCTCGAGGCTACAGACCGACTTGGCGGAAGTGTTTGGGATTATCCCGGGGATCTGTTACCGAAGTCGGACATTGAAGCGGACCTTCAGATTGTATCGGGCCCGCGGATAACATTCGAATTTGAAAAGACTCTTGGCGCAGACCATTCTATTTCAGACCTTATAACAAGTTTTGACGCTATATATTTGGGGACGGGTCGGCAAAGTTTCGATACCATTGCAATGCATTGTTTTCATGGGAAAAAGTTTGAAATCGACCCCACAACTTTTGAGACGCAGCTCAATGGGGTCTTTGCTGGCGGAAGCGTCATGAGAATTGACGGCCCCGTTTCTCCGATAACATCTGTTTCCGATGGACGTAGAGCTGCAATATCCATAGATCGATTCTTGCAAGGTGTATCGATTACTGCGTCGAGAGAGAATGAAGGTCCTTATCAAACCAGGCTCTTTACGAGTACCCGTGCTATTGATTACCGGGACCGAATACCAATGAAAAACCCATCCGGGAAATATTCGGAAGACGAAGCCGTCCAGGAGGCTGCTAGATGCCTCAATTGCGAGTGCATGGAATGTGTTAAGGTCTGCGAATTTCTTTCAAGTTTCAGTGGCTATCCCAGGAAATATATAAGGCAAATTTACAACAATCTGTCGATTGTTATGGGACAAAGACACGGAAATAAACTTATAAACTCGTGCAGTCTCTGTGGTTTGTGCAAAGAAGTGTGTCCTGAAGAGCTTCACATGGGCGAGGTATGCAGGTCCGCCAGGCAGACTATGGTTGAGCAGGGCAAGATGCCGCCTTCGGCTCATGAGTTTGCTATTCGAGACATGGAATTTAGTAACAGCGACAAATGCGCTTTGGTCAGACATCAACCAGGAATGGATTCCAGCGCTTTCGTGTTCTTTCCTGGTTGCAGGCTCAGCGGTTCATCGCCTCAAAATGTTCACAAATCCTATCAATACCTAATGGAAAACCTCCCTGACGGAGTGGGGTTGATGTTAGGTTGCTGCGGAGCTCCCGCTGAATGGGCAGGGAGACAGGACGATTTTGCCAGGGTATCGGAAGAATTTCTTGAACAATGGCGGGGAATGGGCCGTCCCACAGTAATTGCGGCCTGTTCATCGTGCTATTCACTATTTCGAAAGTCTCTGCCGAAAGATAAATTGCGGTCTCTCTGGGAAACCATCGACACTTGTGGACTACCGGATTCCGCCTGTAAACAGCGAAGCATGACTCTTGCGGTCCACGATCCGTGCTCATCGAGACATGAACCACGAGTTCATCAGGCAGTTCGGAACATTCTGAAAAAACTTGGCTGCGAACTCCATGAACTTGTCCTAAGTCGAGGTTTGACAGAGTGTTGCGGATATGGTGGTTTAATGTGTTTTGCCAATCGGGACCTCGCAGCTAAGGTAATAAATCGCCGTATAGACGCAAGCCCAGATGATTTTGTCACTTATTGCGCTGTATGTCAGGATCATTTTTTGTCCCAAGGGAAAAATACCGTACACTTGCTTGAACTCATATTTGAGAAGAAGGATTTGGGAACATTTTGAGGC
>JAMCYH010000158.1 GCA_023474025.1 Deltaproteobacteria bacterium | reverse complement strand
TTTACAAAAATTGATCCGGCCCCTGACACTGAAATCATGACCTCATCTCGCTGTTGGGCCTTTTCTATCGGCGCGCCCTTGGCTGACGGCAATTCGACAGACACTCCTTCCTGGAGCATGGGCGCCGTCACCATGAAAATGATTAACAAGACCAACATTACGTCGACTAACGGGGTTACGTTTATGTCGGCCATGGGGGCCCTACCACCTCTATTCAGGCTAAAAGCCATCTGTTCGCCTCCTGAGTTCCAAAGCTAAGACCCCGTGAGCCTATTTCCTCTTCCAGTAAATGCGTTCAATGATGTTGATCAGTTCAGAAGCAAAATTGTCCATTTCAGTTGAAATGACATTTATGCGACCCAGAAAATAATTGAAGAAAATTACGGCCGGGATAGCGGCGGCCAGACCTGCCGCCGTGGCAATCAACGCTTCTGCAATACCAGGCGCCACAACAGCAAGTGAAGCGCTCTTCATAGCCCCTATGTTCCGAAATGACTCCATTATTCCCCAGACGGTTCCAAAAAGGCCGATGAATGGCGCTGATGATCCAGTGGTAGCGAGGAAATTCACACCTCGCTCTAACCTGGCCCGTTCTGCCGTGACCGCTTGCTGGAGGGACCGTATTATGTTATCCATGCCGGTCCGTTCATATTCAGGCTCTCCAGTGGCATCCACAGATCCCTTTTGAGCCCCAGCCTGGATCCGCGACAAACGGCTTAACTCAGCATAGCCAGCCTTGAAGACATGCGCCAGAGGGCTATGAGTAAATTGCTTGGCCTCAGTATAAAGAGTAGAAAATTTTCTTGATTCTCTGAAAGCGTCAAAAAAGAGCTGAGTATGTTTTTTCGCCCTTGATAGCATGATGGCCTTGGTGAGGATTATCCCCCAACAAATAATCGAAAAAACCAAAAGTGTTAGCATCACGCATTTAACGACAATACCGGCCTCTAATACAATCGACCACATGCTTTGATTAGCCAAATTTTGGGCCGGGAGCGCCGCCAGATAAGCGTTCAACATAGAAAATTCCCCTTTCGATCAGTCCCAGACTAATTAGTCCATTAAATGGAATATGTCAAGTTTTACCCGTATTTATTGTAGCTTATACATATTTATTAAATCATTTTAAGTGTATTATTATATATCATATTAAATTTTACCTTTTAATTATCAGACAGCTTCCCATTCCTCTTGTTCCGTCGCTGGCCGAAATCCTCAACCACGAAACGGCCACGTTAAATTTTCCAATTGCACGATTTTCAGGATCGGAGATCAACCCGATAGAAAATGCAATAACCGGTTGGGACACCGGTTCTACGTAGGGTCAATATTTGTCAATAGGCCAAAAACGGCAATGGAGGCATTTCTGATATCTCGAAAACATAGAGCAAGGAGAGACCTCCTCAAACAGCTTGGCAGATTTCCCCTTGCGGCCGTTCATTGTTTCGTAAATCTGTCCGTGGTTAACTTAGCACATCTATCTCCTGAAGCATCTTGCGAACTGCCTGATACGCTATGGAATCAGATGGAATATCAACCAGCGGCTTTCCTTCAAGATCAAGGGCAACCAGTTGCTCATCATAAGGGATCAGAGCCAAAGGTGTCGAAGGCAGGGCCTCTATTTCTTCACGGGTAGTTTTTGGTAAATCTGCCAGAGTTCCCTGAATTCGGCTTAAGACTATGTGCTGGTTGTGTATTCTGCCTTCCATTTCGTCAATCAACTGATAAATCCGTCCAATTGTGCGTACACTACGAGGAGAGGGGTCTGAGATTATAAATAGATGGTCGACTTCCTCCTCGGTTCGCCTCGATAGGTGCTCCATACCGGCTTCATTGTCGATAATGACGAACTTGTAGTTCGTGGTTAACCGGGAGATGACATCACGAAGTATATTGTTGGCCATGCAATAGCAGCCCGGTCCCTCCGGCCTACCCATTGACAGGAAATCCAAATCTTTTGTTTCTTCAAGGTTGGCCTGGATCTGGTAGTCCATGAAGCGGTCCCTGGTCATGCCTCCAGGAATGTCTTCACCCATCTTCCTCGCGTCTTCTCTTATGCACCCTACGCTTTTGGGTTCCCGTATCCCGAGGACTTCATGAAGGTTTGAGTTTGAATCCGCGTCAATAGCTAATAAAGGTCTCTGACCAGTATCTATAAGGTTTTTGATTATCAGTGATGTAATTGACGTTTTTCCGACGCCACCCTTTCCCGCAACCGCAAGGGTTATTCCCATGTCTTTTCCTTTCGGACAAAATTGTTACGTTAGTTTTTAAAGATATTTTCAAATCTCATTTCGTCAATTTGAGATAGTATCGCGTAGACTTTTTCGGTTTCTTCGATAGTCAGGCTCGAGCAACCGCACGCCGGTGTAACTATAATATGGTTAAGCAATAGTTCCCTCTTAATACCTTTCGCCTCTAACACAGACACACCCTTACGAAGCCTTCCCGATGTTAAATCAACGGATTCCTGATTTATTCTGGAATCATTAGGGACTGCGCCCCATGCCAGAACACCGCCTCGAGCCAGGAAATTCGACAATTGTTCAGGATAGATCGCCAAAGACTCCAGATAATCCACAGCGTCAAAATTGATAATATCTACTGTTGTCTGCATCAGCAATGGCCAGTCTGTGTTTCCACAGCAATGGACCCCGGTGATCGCCCCCAAGGAAGACGCCATTGAAAAAACGTCGTTGAGAGATTCAATAACATCCGAACTTGAAACTCCCAGGAAGTCCATAATCCTCACTTATTTCAAGGTCGGTTCATCAAAAAACAAAATTACATTTTCGGTGAGGGGCTTCAATTTTTCTACCAACCACATTGCCTTCAGTCCCATGCCCTTTACGGCCACGTCCTTGAATATAGGGTGATAAAATATGGGCTTGCCATGCTCATCGGTTACGGACAAAGCAAAGCTTAGAGGCCCTGTAACTTGCGCTTTAAGGAATGAGAGCTTCGAATGGTCCTTGATCAATCGTTCAATAAACAACTTGATCCCAAGTCCATAATCCTCACTTATTTCAAGGTCGGTTCATCAAAAAACAAAATTACATTTTCGGTGAGGGGCTTCAATTTTTCTACCAACCACATTGCCTTCAGTCCCATGCCCTTTACGGCCA
>JAMCYH010000291.1 GCA_023474025.1 Deltaproteobacteria bacterium | reverse complement strand
TATGATGAAAGAAAACCCTTTCTTTCATCATAATACAAGAACCCTTGAGCACAAAAGAAAAATGCCCGACCGGTGAAGTCGAGCTGGGAGGGAAGAGACTTAAGGACCCGGTCGGGCGATACTTGGATTGTTTCCTTAAGTCTTTTGAAAAATTCATTTTAGTCAGGCTCCCTCCGTCGCCTGACTATGCAATTCATTAAAGATTGTTAGAAGATAAAGCCCATCTCAAGAAATCCACCGTCCATAGCGGTATCGATCATCTTGACATCACTGTAGTTTTTCTTGTAGGTCAAGTACCGATAGCCGCCTTTGACAAAGCCGGAGCGTCCATTATTTAGAGGAACGGAGTACTTGAGGCCTGTGCTCATGTCTGAGCCTACAGCGTTATCACAGAATGCGACTCCTGCCTTACATTCTACGGATAAAGTGTTGGAATTTCGGGTTACTTTGAGCAACTTCTCCATTTCGATGCCCACCATGGCCATGTTCAGATCATTGTCGAACATCGAAGCGCCTAACCCAGCTCCTCCCCCAGCCTGCAATACGCTGATTCTCTCGTTGAGTCTGACGTATTCGGCAAAGATCCCGACCCGTGACGTTTGTGTTCTAATTGGGTCATAAACCAACCCCATTTGTTGATAGAGTCTCTCCCATTTGGATTTGACCCCCTGGCCGGTCCCGGTATTCATCGTGCCGGTGCCGAACTGGAATGGGTTCAACCCACTGCCTCCGCCCTGAATCATAGCGGGCAGTATGGAGTACGTTAAGGACCATCTGGGGTGAAACCTGTACTTTGCGGTAAATGAGCCTAATACCATATGGTCCGGAATCCCGAGGGCGCTGTTGAAGTCAGTGGTTGGCTGACTATTGGCATAATAGGTGTAGCCGTACTGTCCACCGAGGTAGATCGCATTGCCTTTCGTGCGAGCGAAGAACGCCTGGGCGTCCAGTTCCCAGCCTCGGGTCTTGATAGCCGGTAGAGCTATTTTGGGGACCTGAGTCATTGCGGCCACGGCGCTTTGCTCGAAGCCCATCGAAGGTCTAATCTTGGAGATTTTTTGGGGTCTAACCTTCATGATCGGTTTCAAATTTGAAGAAACCGGAACGAGAAGGCTCTCACGGCTATCGTTCGAGGCAGCGGCCTGAACGAAGTTCCAGGCCATGGCATTCGCCGTGAAGATGATGGTGAACAAACATAGACATACCAATAGCATACGAGGTCTTTGAATTTTCATAGCCTCCCTCCCAGGAGAACGTTTTGTTGAGACCGCACTTTACAGATTGCTTTTTATCTGTCAACAAAAAAATGCTATGTTTTAATAAGTTATATAAAAAAGCTAGAAATCAAATTAGATATTGGAAGCGCTTAAATTAGTGTAATACTTAATATATTATAGCTATTTATCTGTATTAAAAAGACTTTTATTTTTTATAAAAAATAGTGATCTGCGCAATTTAAAAAATAAACGCGCTAAGCCTCTAAATAAAAGGATGCGCGCTATTTATAATAATAAAGTTAATTAGAATATATATATAACAAGTTGATTTATATGGTATTATTGTTATTATTTATTGTTAGATTGAGTGTCATGTCTACCATGGACTTAATCCAGGCTGGTTTGTCCTCACCTGAAGCCCAATCACGGTAATCCACTATTATGCGCTGATCCAAGGGAGCCCAAGGAGCCCACTGAAGTGGGTCCGTCCTCATAAAAAATAGAATCGAAAAAACCCCGATTAGCGCCGCCAAATGACTGATGCCCGAATCATTGCCTACATAAAACCTTGCGTGTCGCATACGCTCACATATTTTTGCCAATGACTGATTCTCAAGAACTTCAGCCTGTGTTTCTTCTAACCAGGGCCGCCAATCCTCTGAAAATTTTATGTGGCTATCAGCTTCCCCTAAAGTAATTGCAATGTGGCACCCAATTTCTTGTTTGAAAGCAACGGACAATGCCCTGAAAAGCTTCAATGGAGCCAACTTGGCGCGTCCGCCACTACCTGGATGCAGCCACAACAGATTTTCTGTCCAAAGTCGGCAGGGATCCTTCAATATTGGATTTCTCGGGGGCGTTGGGAGATTTAACTGCGCGTGAATGGTTTCAACAAAATGAAAACCAGCAATAGGAATTGGAGACGCGCTCAATATTTTTTCGACACCTACCCTCCGTAAATTAGACACAACGGTGTCGGGATTTTTAAGAATGACGTATGCCATATCGCAAGGTTTCACCTTGAGCGTCTCGATCTTTTGGCCAGATTGAAACATCCATAGTAAATCTGGATGGTCGATAGGCATAAAACCAAAGTCGACGGGAACAATTTCACCATATGGGCTGGATCCCACTAGTGTGATATCTGCATCACGGACTGAAGATTTGATTGAACGGAGCAGGGGAAATGTAAGTACCGTGTCTCCCAAAGCGCCGGGACGAATGACCCAGATATTCATCGAAAAAATCCAGTCCTGGTTCGGTAAAATTTAAACAGGAATATTTTATAAACTATCCTGATCTAATTTGATCTACCTTAGACACTCCGGATGCCCTGTTATTGGTGATTCAGGTTTGAAATCTGCGGTTCGACCAATTTTGACATAGCCAAATCCAATTGATATACTGGCTTTCAAGCCATTGTTTAAGTTAGAAAAGCTGAGAATTGATAGCATGTTAAAACCCTTTTTTAGAGTTGTGTCCGTTGAGGAGGCAAAAGCTAAACTGGAAGCGGTCAAGCCGCTTAAGCCGGAATTAGTTGATCTGGACGAAGCGCTTTTTCGTGTTTTAGCTGAATCTCTAAAAGCTGATCAAGATTCACCTCCATTTGCCCGCTCGACGATGGACGGATTTGCCGTCAGATCAATTGACACTTTTGGGTCTACTGAGAGTTCCCCGTCGATTTTCACGGTAGTTGGAGAAATTCCCATGGGAGAATCTCCAAACATTAAACTGAAGCGAGGGGAAGCCGTAAGGATCTGGACTGGTGGAGTATTACCGACCAACGCTGACGCTGTGGTGATGATAGAGTACACGGAGGATTTGGGAGCAAATTCTGTCGAGATTTTGAAGGCGGTAGCGCCTTTTGACAATGTTGTTCGGAAAGGGGAAGACTACCGCCAGGGAGAAATTTTACTGAACGCAGGCTTGAGACTAAGGCC
>JAMCYH010000324.1 GCA_023474025.1 Deltaproteobacteria bacterium | reverse complement strand
AACGAAGGATTTTGCCCGCCAGACCCCGCAGGATTTTGTTGAAAACACACTAGTGGAGGAACTGGCCATTAAGAACCTGTTTGTGGGTGAAAATTATCGGTTTGGTAGTGGCAGGTCAGGTGATCCCTCACAATTAAAACACATGGGCAGAGAGCGGAATTTTTCTGTTCATGTGGTCCCATCGGTTAAAGTTGGTGAAGAGGTTGTTTCATCAACGTTAATTCGGAAGCTTCTTCTTGGTGGCAAGGTCATTCGGGCTAACGAAATGCTGGGGCGACCTTTTTCAGTTCAGGGCAATGTGATTCATGGACATAGTCGGGGTAAAGCGCTCGGATTCCCAACTGCGAACATCAAACCGGATAGAAAACTTATACCTCCTGATGGGGTTTATGCCGTATTTTGCCGGCTCCAGGGCAGAATTTATCAGGGAGTCATGAACATAGGGAAAAACCCGACGTTTCGTGATCGAAAAACGTCTTTTGAGGTTCATCTGCTTGATTTCTCAGATGAACTTTATGGGTCAACAATAAAGGTCTTTTTCAAGGCAAGATTGAGGTCTGAACGCACGTTCGAATCGGTTGAAGAGCTGAAGTCCCAGATCGCAAAGGATGTGGAAAAGGCCAGGTCCATTCTCAACCAAAATCCTCAAGACAATGTCTCATTGATGTGACAGCTAGATATTAGAAGCTAGGAAGATTGGGCAGGGGCAAAATAAGGAAGATACGGGACGAGCCGTTAATGATCTTGGCTCGTCCTGTATGTATTAAAGCCTCGGAACGACACAAACCGGCCTTCACTGAATCGAAAGCCACACGCCGATCGTTTCAGAGGCTTCTATTTCTTGAAAAAAGCTTCCCGAGCGGCTGTAAGGGTATTTTTCATAAGCATTGCAATGGTCATCGGTCCGACACCGCCGGGGACAGGTGTGATCGCTGCGGCTTTCTCCTTGACTTCGTCAAAAGCCACATCTCCAACAATTTTGAATCCTTTTTCGGTGCCAGGGGCATCAACTCTATTGATACCTACGTCGATTACAACAGCCCCTTCTTTGACCATGTCACCTTTCAAATACTCGGGACGACCGATAGCGGCTATAACTATATCAGCCTCAGCGCATCGCTGTTTAAGGTTCTTGGTTTTTGTATGGCACATAGTAACGGTAGCGTTCATATCTCTTTGATCCAGCATGTTCGAAAGAGGCCTGCCTACTATATTGCTTCTTCCAAGTATGACGACATCCTTACCTGCTGTTTCGAATCCGCCTCTTTTGATAAGTTCAATAACACCGGCTGGTGTGCAAGGAAGGAACCTTACTTCGCCTATACTTATAAGTCCGACGTTAAAAGGATGGAAACAGTCAACATCCTTTTCCGGCAGTATTGATCGCAAGATCTTGGTTTCGGGAATATGTTTTGGTAGAGGCAACTGACAAAGTATGCCGTGAACAGTTTTGTCGTTGTTATAATTTTCAATGACCTTGAGTAGGTCTTCAGTTTTTGTATCAGCAGGGAGTCTTGTTTCCAGGGATTTGATCCCTATATACTCGCATGCCTTTTTCTTGTTAAGCACATAGACTTTTGAAGCAGGGTCTTCACCGACCAGAATAACGGCCAGACATGGCTCCAAACCTTGAGCCTTGAGCTTGACCACTTCTTCCTTCATTTCATCCTTGAGTTGTGTCGAAACTTCATTGCCACTGATAATCTTAGCCGACATGCGATCCTCCTTATGGTTGTTTTAGCTTATATGGTCGTTGCGGGCCGTGTTAGCCACCACACGGCTTATAAATATCGATGTGGAAAAACCCCCGGACGATTTTTACCTACTTTTACGGGCAAAATCGAAAGTAACAACGTGTTAATCTGACGATTTCGAATCAACGTTGAAATATACACTATCCGCGTCAAAATTGTCTCGGTTATTTTCCCGAATCTTTCTCAATTATCGAAGCTATTTTTTCAATTGCCGGAAATAATTCCGAGTCATCGAGGGAAGGCGGACGATTTTCGAGATCCGCCAGAGCAATTTCCTCAGAAAACGGTATGATACCGATTAAAGGAATTTCCCCCAAATTTCCTTTCAGGAATGTTTCCTGTTCAGAATTGCGGACTTTGCTGCCCACTGCAACCACTCTGGTCAAGCCGATGTCTTGGGTCAGACTGCGAACCTTTGCCGCAGTTTCAATACTCCTCTGGCCGGGTTCAACCACTATGATCAAGCGATCCACTCCTTGGGCGGTCCCGCGGCCCAAATGCTCGATACCCGCCTCCATATCCATGATAACTATGTCCTTTTCATATAGCACAAGGTGGCTGATGAGGGCTTTGAGTAACACGCTCTCGGGACATATACAACCGCCACCCCCTTTTTTTACCGTACCCATAACCAGTAGCCTGACACCATCTTTTTCCTTGCCCAAAGCTTCCGGCAAATCATCAACCTTGGGGTTCATCTTGAAAAAGCCACCGACGGTTCCGGGCTTGGTTTCGGTGCGTTCGTAAATAAGCTTTTCCATTTTGGCTATAGGCGTTATTCCTGAAGTATCAATACCCAGAGCAGACCCGAGATTTGCATCAGGGTCAGCGTCAACAGCCAGAACCCTAAATCCCTTTCTTGCCCAGTATCGGGCTAGTAGGCTACTAAGAGTGGTTTTGCCCACTCCTCCTTTACCTGAAACGGCAATTTTCATGATAACCTCAAAGACTATTCAAAAAAATTATTCGATTAACAGGGTAAGAATTATCCAATTACAATTCAACTCCTGGATCGTCTCATTAATTCCAGGACACACATCTGGGCTGCGACCGCCATATCTTCCGCGCTAAAAAATATTTCAGCGGTTTCATCAAATAGTACACTGGCTTCGGGTGGAAATTCATCGTCACCTTTCCACACCATGCAGGTAATTGGAAGGTATGGAAAATAATACAGTTCAATGGCCGCGTCCCCAGAGTCAAGGACCTTTCCGTGGAGTAATTTACCCGCCTTTATCATGGGAGAGGGATCCTGACCAAAAACGGCGATCAAAATTTCCTTTGTTCTTCGATTAAAGGCTGGCTCATAAAAAGTACCGTCTTTGAATTCCCTGAAATGTTTGAGCTTTCCGGTCGGTTTTGTTCCTTCGGCGGAATTCAGATAATGCAGGCATAGTATGGACAGCCAGATGGGGGCTTCTTCCCCTGTTTCCTGGACGCAAAACGTTTTACCCTTTAAATCCAGAATTAAATTCGTATTCAAGTGCGGTACGACCAGTTTTCCGTCTGAGATTGAAGCCCCAGCCCTCTCTGCTATCCACTCGGGATCTTTCCTCGCGAACTTTTCAAGACCGATTGCAAAAGCCCTCTCATAATTGTCCTGTTTGGGAAGGTCCATTTTATTTATATCTTTGAAGGTTAACATTATTAGAACCCGTAAATACTAAAGAAGTTATTAGTCGAAACCGAAACAGGATCATACTTTCACGTGAAGGAACTTCAACATATAGTTGATCGAAGAAAGATCAGAAGCGCATTTATATGGTAATGCGCCTAACGCCTACTACGTGACTTATGGCCTGTAACTTGGTGAGGACTTCGTCACCTGCTTTGGAATCAGTTGTCAGGAAGAGTAAAGCTTCTCCGCCCGGTTGGTACCTCGCAAACTGAAAGTGAGAAATATTGATTCCGCAACTTCCAAGTGTAGAACCGACCTCTCCGATGAGCCCAGGTTTGTCCAGTCCGTGGATCAGAAGCAATTCACCTGAGACGTCAAATTCACCACGGAAATGTCCATATCGTACCATACGCGGTTCCGATTTGCCGAAAAGAGTGCCCTCTACAACATGTTCGCGATTTTGTGTAACCACTTTGAATTTCAACAGGGAAATAAAATTCTCAGATCGGCTGACCTTGGTTTCGGAAACCAGTATGCCTCTTTCCTCAGCCACCATAGGAGCATTCACCTGGTTGACGTCATCCATCATTATTGGTGTTAGTAAACCGGTTAGAAAGGATGTGGTGATTGGTTTGAGCTCCATTTCCAGGACCGCTCCGGAATACTGAGCTTCCACAGTCTTGATTCCGGTCTCAATCATTGACCCTAAAAAGAGCCCCAATCTCTGGGCCAGTTCCAAATAGGGTTTAAGATTTTCGAGGGCCTCACCCGCGACAGCCGGGGCGTTTACGGCGTTCTGAATCGTGCCGTTCAGAAGATAATCACTGATTTGATTGGCCACAGCAATGGCGACATTATCCTGAGCCTCCCTGGTTGAAGCTCCAAGATGCGGTGTACAGATGACCCGATCGAGTTGAATCAACCGGGTCAGGCCTGGAGGTTCCTGGGAGTATACATCCAGGGCTGCGCCGGCTACTTTACCGGATTCAATAGCGTCAGCAAGATCTTCTTCGTTCACGACCGGGCCACGGGAGCAGTTGATGAGTCTTACCCCGTTTTTCATCTTTGCTATATTTTTTGCGCTCACCAGTCCACGGGTCTCATCAGTCAACGGTACGTGAAAGGTGATAAAGTCGGACTCCTTAAAGACGTCGTCAATAGTCCCCAGTTTAATACCCATTTGTTTTGCCTGATCGACAGACAGAAATGGATCGTAGGCTATTACCTTCATTCCTAATCCCATAGCCCTGTCCGCCACAATGGCCCCGATTTTCCCGAGCCCAATAACCCCGAGGACCTTATTAAAAATCTCGGATCCGGAAAATTTCTTCTTTTCCCATTTTCCCTGTTTCATAGATGCGACGGCTTGAGGTATGTTGCGGACCAAAGACATCATCATGGAGACTGTGTGTTCCGCTGTGGTTACACTGTTTCCACCGGGAGTATTCATAACAACGATTCCGCGTTTAGAGGCTGCGCGGATATCTACGTTATCCAGTCCTGTCCCCGCGCGACCTACCACTTTGAGATTTTTGGCCGCAGCAATTACTTCTGCTGTCACCTTGGTGGCCCCCCGAATTGCCAGACCGTGATATTCAGGAATAATCGCTATAAGTTCTTCGGGACTTAAGCCAACTTTGACGTCTACTTCAATACCAGGCGCGTCCCTGAAGATCTGAACACCCAACTCCGACAGATTGTCCGATACAAGTACTTTCACGAGGACATACCTCCCTTGACACGAAAATATCTCACAACAACCAAAAGGCTAATGGTCAAACCTTCATGTGAAGTGATCATTCAGGCATATGCGGTTTCACAAACCAGAAACCATATATGCTGATTGTGAGCGTTACGTGAACACAATTCTTGTGTGTAATGATAAGGATCGATGAGTCAGTCACAATGCTCCGCATTTATTTACCAGCAACACCCGGATATGTCAATAACTGGCTGGCCCATGATTTACAGCGGCATTAGATCTGAAAGCTAGACATGTCCGAAAGTTATAGCGATAAGTAGCGCTATAACCGCCAGGCTCATTGGTATGATAGGCGCCGGAACAGTTTGGAATCCGAATAACAATCTTTCAATGCTGGTGGTTGATGTGATGTGGTTAGAAGGTGAACCTGGACTGGGGCTTTCGATGCTAACCGGTTCAAATTTCGAAATCCCGGATTTTGTCTTGTCACTGGTGAGGATTACAGCTTCATCCAGCGAATCGATCCCAAGTTTGTCGGTAAGTTCCACTTGCTCAAAAACGGGGATACCGTTGATGGTTTTCAGCAATTTGATTTCAGGTTCCGTACTCATAGCATCGTTGACCACCTGTTCATGAGGATAATTCGATAGTTTCAGCAGGAGCTGAAGTCGAATCAATTGATTAGTAAATTATAATAAATTCCTGGAAAAAGTCACTGTTTATATTTGAGTTGATTGAACATCAAACTGGTTGCGCCGGACAGCGGGTCGTAGTACTTGTAGACGTCAAATTTAGCGCAAACCTTAAACGATTGGATCACATTGTTGTTTAGTGTTATCTTTAAGGTTAATTGTATTCGGAACATTTTTGGAGGTTTTTATGGAGAAGAAACCACCGGACGTAAGAGATTCGATAGCCGAGCTGATTGAAAATATAGGAACGGTCGGTGTTTTCATGTTGGGTGAGATAAGGGTTTTCCTAAAAAATAGTTGGGGCGGTTCAAGGGAGGAATTCTTTGCCGCTGTGGATAAGACCGCTACCAATCTGAAACGCTCTGGGAAAATGGCAATTAGTGACATTGAGACGGCTTCAGCAAAGATCAAGGACGCCTGGGAAATTCTGGATCGCGAACGGAACCTCGATTGGGATAATTTTTTGGCTGATCTGAAACAGCGGCTTAAGAAACTTGGCGCCCTAAGTAAGGAAACTCTGGGACTCTGTCTGAATCAGGCTAAAGAACTTCTCGACAAACAGTGGACAGCTTTGGGTAGGATAGGAGAGGATCGTCTAAAGCAGGTCCAGGAAAATTCCGACGATTTCGCAAATACCTTGAAAAGTGGATTAGGGACTCTGTTTAACAGAGCACGTAAGACGGGAAAAAAGCTTGATAGGGCCATCGACGCGGCGTGGAACGAAATAAAAAAGAAAAACTAAACATATCAATTAATTAACAACTGCGACTGGATCATACAATTATGAATACAGAACAAAAAAAGATGATCTCCAAAACCAGGAAGCGTTTTCTAACGGTCGGATTGACCGGTGGCATAGCAAGCGGCAAAAGTTCAGTCAGCAAAATTTTCAGGGCTAGAGGCATACCTGTGATTTGTGCGGATGAACTGGCTCGTGAAGTCGTAAAACCAGGATCAGGCGGGATAAAAGAGATAACATCAGCTTTCGGTGATTCAGTTCTGGATGTTGATGGGACGCTAAATAGGCCTGAATTAGCCCGAATTGTTTTTTCAGACGCTGCAAAAAGGAAAACGTTGGAGTCAATAATCCATCCCAGGGTGTCTCGCGAAAAAGAACGCCTTGCAAAAGAATATATGCGAAAAGGTCACAAGATTGTCGTAGTTGATGTGCCGCTTTTGTTTGAAGCTGGCTGGGAAACCGATTTCGACCTCGTGATCCTTGTTTACGCTCCCCGAAAAATTCAAAAGAAACGCTTGCTGCAGCGGGATAGTATTTCCGCCGATGAAGCTTCATCAAGACTGAGCGCCCAAATGGACATAGAATCCAAGAAGACTCTTGCCGACATAGTGATCGACAACAGCGGTTCACTTGCGGATACGGAAATTCAAGTCAGCGGTATAATAGATAAGCTGGAGTCTCTTTTGAAAGAAGAGGAATTGTCACAGACGATGAGCCGGCGAATTCAGGTGTGAAAGACCCAGATTCGATGTTGTACCAAAATTCTGCCATAAACAGGAAGGGTTCAATTAAGAGGAAAAATTGGAACCGAGAGGCTTATTAATGGAAAAACAGTCGTGGAATGAGATCAAAAAAGAGAAATTATCTGATGAAATAAATCATCAAATGATCTGGGGAAAGAATTTAATGGCGGTGAGGTTCGAACTTTCGCCGAATTCATTTATACCGATACATAAACATGAATCAGAACAGCTTACAATGGTTCAAAACGGGCGGATAACCCTTCATTTCGCAGATCAGGTTGACGTCACTTTGGGGCCCAACGAGATGCTGCTCATCCCTTCAATGGTTCCCCATTCCGGTTCGTCGGGGCCCGAAGGTTGTGATGTAATCGACTTGTTCTCACCTATAAGGCAGGATTTTATCGATGGGACAGCCAGTTATTTCGCTGAACCAGAGAAAACTTCCGTTGATAAAAAAAACGAATCGGAAATTACACAAGAGATTGAAGAAAAGGAACCATACTCCGAGTTGCATGGATATCTAGCTGCGGCCGGGATCAGGGTGCCGATAGAGAAACTGAGGGAATATCCTCTGGAAATTATTGCCCGATACGCATATGAAAAGGAATGTGTAACTATGGGGCAGCTCAGAGCAGCGATGGGTATTGATAAGAAGCAGGCCAAGGACATGCTCCGTACCTGGAAGCATGGAGATGACCATAGTGAATCGAGTTATAAACGAAGCCTGGAGCGAATTGTAATAGCGCCCAATGTTTTTCAGCAAACAGTTTGCGGCGCTCCATCTAGCGGATCTGACAATACGAAAGAAAGAAATGGACGAGAAAAAGATACTGAAAATTAAAGAAGCTATAAAGAGAAACTTTGAGGAGAGTCCTGACAAATATGAAGCGTTCGAGACCAAATATGGTTTTTTTGGAGCGCTGAATTCAGCCTTGCTTCAGGAGTTAAAGATACGTAGTAATCCGAGAGTCCTTGACATTGGGTGCGGAACAGGCGCCAGTTCAATACAGATATTGGAGTCGATCCCGGAATCAAATGTCTGGGGATTAGACAATTCTCCTGCAATGTTGGCGATCGCGCGGAAAAATAACCCCTCGCCTTTACGATTGAAGTTCATTGAGGGAGACGCTGGGGCCATAACTAATTATATAAAGCAAAAAATGGATATCATTATATATAGCGCGTCCATTTTTCTTATACCTGATTACAGACAAAGTCTACATCAGGCTTGGGAACTTTTGAACCCCGGTGGCGCATTGGGACTAACCTACATGGTAGGCGTTTTAGAAGATGGCGGGCAAAACGCTTTTGTATGCGCGGACGAACGAGCCCAGACCAATGTGAGTCAGAAAAAACCAGTTGAATTCGATAGCCTCACCCTTTTCCTAAAAGATCTTTTCTCAAATGTGACGGCGCATGCCAAAGATTTCATCTGCGATATAGAAATGTTAAGAGCTTTCTTCTCAATCCCCGCGATGTCCGCCGGTCTATATCCATCTCTGGTTTACGAAGACCGACTCAGAATGCTGGAGACATTGTTTTCACATCTGCGTTGCGACAAAATGTCATTCAGATGGAATCTGGTTACCGCATTGAAATAAAAATCAATTAACTCGTGGATTAAGTTAGCGCTTTTGAGGTTTGGCATCGGGATGATTTTGAGTTGTCTTTTCTTTCTCAGCCTCTATATATAGCCGCTTGATTTCTTCGATGACCTTTTCTGAAATTTTCTGTTTTTCCGCATCATTTGGAGGCGGCTGAAACATTTGATGGCTGAGCCATCTATGGTCGTCAGGCCTTTTAGGACCACTGGCAGTTTGGGCCGAGATTTTTGGAACTGTAAATATGAACATCAGAACAAGAATCAATGAAATCAGTGAGGCCTTCAATGTTGATAGTTCTCCTGCAGCTATAGATTGATGAATCTGGACTCAAGGCATCCGAAGCAATACCACACAGGTATCTGTCCTACAACAATTTAGAATGGCTGTCCAAGAATCATCTGACAGGTTCTCTGAAACCTCATTCTATGGCCATGGGCACACTTCCGTATTTAGTTATGGGGCGCGAACTATTTTGACAGCGACGCATTGTTGGTAATTTCTACAGGTTGCCCTGTGCTGAGAATTTCTTTTCCATCGGTGACCACCTTTTCTCCGGGGGTTAGACCATTCTTTACTTCAGCGTAATGGTCATCAGTAGCGCCGATTTTGATCTGGACTATCTGCGCCTTGTTGTCCTTTGCTATTCGAACAACCGAATTACCCTCATTATTCCTGATTTGTTCCAACAATGATTCGACGGGAACCCTCACGACATCAGGTATGCTTTTTACCAAAACGCGGCCTCTGGCGTACATCCCTTCCAAAAGTTTCAAATCCTTGTTTTCAATGTATAGTCTAACCTGGAAAAGTTGGTTCTGATTAACGACAGCCTGGACGTAACCAATTTTGGCTTGGAACTTTTGTCCGGGCAACGAATCTACGGTTACCTCGGCGTCTCCACCATATCCTTGTTTTATAACCTTGCCGAAGTCGATTGATGCGACGTCCTTATCGCTAAGGTAAGTTTCTAGATATACAGTGGTGTAATCACTAATCTGGAACAGTTTTCCCCCTGTTGACACCCAATCCCCAACCTCTACAAAACGATTCGAAAGAATCCCGGTGATAGGAGCGATCACCACTGTGTTCTTCAGATCTTCTTCAGCTTTAGCCAATGCTCCTTTGTCCGCTAAAACCTGACCATGGGCTGATTGATAGGCCGATACCTTTTGGTCGTAAGTGAGTTCGCTTATTGCTCCTGTTTTGACCAGCGGAGTGTTCTTGTCCATATCTATCTTCGCAATTTTCTCCGTAGCCATATCTTTCTCTAGGGTCCCGCGCGCCTGATCAGCAATAGGCCGTATTATCGAATCATCGAACAAGAGCAGTCTCTGGCCTTCCGAAACTGGCTGGCCGTCCCTGACCTCAATGGACGTTATCCTTGCCGAAACCTGGGATGATACAGTGGTATCCCTGATGAATCGCAAATTGCCAGACATGTACAGGTTCTCTTCGATTACCCCCTTTTCTACATCTGCCGCGGAAACCTTTATTGGCGGCGGCGCTTTGGTCTCCTGCTTTTTGCCACAAGCGAACATCAGCATAGAAGTTAACAGCAAGAGTATAAATAATCGCGATGTCATAAATTCTCTGCTTTCCTCAAGGTGACGCCCAAAAAGGAACCCCGTTTAAAATGGGCTTGGGTATTTTTGGCGCTGCTACCTGAATCTCCACGTATATCAGACATGACTTTGGTCAGTCTGCAATCCTGGTTGTATCGGCGCCAGGTTCACCAAAACTGATTGGCTTTATTCTCCAAAAACGAAGTTTTATATCGTCAAAAATAGTATAAACGACTGGAATCAATATAAGAGTGAAAAGCGTCGCGACAGAAAGGCCACCAACCACGGCCATAGCGAGCCCATTGTATATCTCGGCTCCAGCGCCATGCTTCAACGCCAGCGGAAGCATTCCCAATACCATCGATATAGCCGTCATGAATATCGGTCTCATTCTCCTTTTACTGGCTAAAATGAGCGCTTCATCACGTTCAATACCACTCTCCATAAGTTGCACAGCGTATGTAATTAATATAATAGCATTTTTAACTACAAGGCCAACCATCATTATGTAGCCGAGCACGGTAAAAGAATCAAATTGAACCCCGCTCAGTTTTACCAGAAAGTTTGCGCCCACAATAGAAAGAGGGACGCTCAGCATGATAGATAGCGGTCTAATAAATGATTGGAATTGTAATACCAGTAACAAATAAACAACCACGACTGAGAGCGTAAAAACGAAAAAAATCGCTGAAATCAATTCACGAAGTTTGTTTATGGCCCCTACTGGCACTACTTGATACCCCACAGGCAGGGGCACGGAAGATGAAATCTTAGCCATAACGTCCTTAAAAACATCATACAAAGGCCTACCCTGAATTGTAAACTGGACTCTTGCGCATCGTATTCCATTGTAGTGGTTGATTTGCAATGGTCCAAACTCGGTACTAACTGACGCTACGCTCGTAAGGGGAACCTGAACAGCTGAGTTTTTTGGAGACGTCAAAACGACTCTCTTGATGTCTTCAACTGTTTTCTGTTCATCAGGAGGGCCGGTAACGTTAACATAAAAATATCTGCCATTTACATCATACTGTGTTATGGTTTGCTGGCCGCCTCCGGCAGCCTCTACAGCGTCAGCTACATCTTGGGGTTGAAACCCAAATTGACCAGCCCTCTCCAAATTTACCCGAACCTGTACCTCCGGCTTGCGAAGGGCCAGGTCCGTATAGCTAAACACTATGCCCGGAATTTCTTTGCCCAGGTCAAGGATTTGGTTTACTAAACGCTCTATGACTGGATATCCTTCCCCTGCGATTCTCACATCAACTATATTCGACCGGGAGTAAATGTTGCCAAATAAAGGGAATTGTATTGGATTTATAAATTTAAGGGGGAGATCACGAGAAGTTTTGTACGCTTCCCGAGAAATCTTTTCAACTGATACACCACTATCTTCCTCTCTATCACAATCGATAAAAATAACATTTCTCGCGTCCTGGCGATTTGGAACCGCGACTATATGGCGCACGCCTTTGATTTTGCTCCATCGGTCTTCCAGGACCTTCATCAGTCTGCTGTTTTCATCCAGACTTGTGCCTTCGGATGACACTATCTGGGTTTTGATGAGGTTAGTCCCCCCTGTAGGAAGGTACCCAATTCCTGGCAACATCTTACATGACAGCCCGAATAATATGACCACCAGTACTATCAAGAGCGCTTTACGCCAGGATGTTCCAAGAAAGAAACACAAAGACTGAACAAGACCTTGCCCTGCCGCGCTCCCAATTTTGTCGAGGATAAACAGCGGCATCATGATTTTTTTGACAAGTCCTTTTGGTTCAGCATCCTCCTTCATCCATCGAGAAGCTAACATTGGCACCACAGTGAATGCGTCAAACAATGACAAAAAAATGGCGGCTGAAATTATGAAAGCTACCGGTCCAAACAGCGTCCCAACTTCGCCCTTTAACATCAACACTGGTAAAAAAACGGCCCCTACTGGCACTACTTGATACCCCACAGGCAGGGGCACGGAAGATGAAATCTTAGCCATAACGTCCTTAAAAACATCATACAAAGGCCTACCCTGAATTGTAAACTGGACTCTTGCGCATCGTATTCCATTGTAGTGGTTGATTTGCAATGGTCCAAACTCGGTACTAACTGACGCTACGCTCGTAAGGGGAACCTGAACAGCTGAGTTTTTTGGAGACGTCAAAACGACTCTCTTGATGTCTTCAACTGTTTTCTGTTCATCAGGAGGGCCGGTAACGTTAACATAAAAATATCTGCCATTTACATCATACTGTGTTATGGTTTGCTGGCCGCCTCCGGCAGCCTCTACAGCGTCAGCTACATCTTGGGGTTGAAACCCAAATTGACCAGCCCTCTCCAAATTTACCCGAACCTGTACCTCCGGCTTGCGAAGGGCCAGGTCCGTATAGCTAAACACTATGCCCGGAATTTCTTTGCCCAGGTCAAGGATTTGGTTTACTAAACGCTCTATGACTGGATATCCTTCCCCTGCGATTCTCACATCAACTATATTCGACCGGGAGTAAATGTTGCCAAATAAAGGGAATTGTATTGGATTTATAAATTTAAGGGGGAGATCACGAGAAGTTTTGTACGCTTCCCGAGAAATCTTTTCAACTGATACACCACTATCTTCCTCTCTATCACAATCGATAAAAATAACATTTCTCGCGTCCTGGCGATTTGGAACCGCGACTATATGGCGCACGCCTTTGATTTTGCTCCATCGGTCTTCCAGGACCTTCATCAGTCTGCTGTTTTCATCCAGACTTGTGCCTTCGGATGACACTATCTGGGTTTTGATGAGGTTAGTCCCCCCTGTAGGAAGGTACCCAATTCCTGGCAACATCTTACATGACAGCCCGAATAATATGACCACCAGTACTATCAAGAGCGCTTTACGCCAGGATGTTCCAAGAAAGAAACACAAAGACTGAACAAGACCTTGCCCTGCCGCGCTCCCAATTTTGTCGAGGATAAACAGCGGCATCATGATTTTTTTGACAAGTCCTTTTGGTTCAGCATCCTCCTTCATCCATCGAGAAGCTAACATTGGCACCACAGTGAATGCGTCAAACAATGACAAAAAAATGGCGGCTGAAATTATGAAAGCTACCGGTCCAAACAGCGTCCCAACTTCGCCCTTTAACATCAACACTGGTAAAAAAACGGCAGCAGTGGTAAGTGTGCTCATGAAAACCGCTGAACCGACCTCTTTGGTGCCATCCACACAAGCCTTTATTACAGTTTTCCCTTCCTCATAACGGTGTCTATAAATATTTTCCAGGACCACAATTGCGTCATCTACGATCATTCCCACCGACAAGGCCAGACCGGCGAGAGAAAGGACGTTTATGGAGTAATGGCCCAAATACATGGCGATAAATGTCCCGATAATTGAAACGGGTATAGATGTCGCTACTATGAAAATGCTGCGCCAATTCTTGAGAAATACAAATAACACCAGGAGCACAAGTATAATGGCCTCGATCAGGGATTCCTTGACCACATTGATTGCGTCTTTAATATACCCACTGGTGTCATAGATTTTCTCGAAATACGCCCCTCTAGGGCCATATTTCTGTTTCATGAGCTTCAATTCATTGTTAACTGAATTGATCACATCCAGGATATTGGCCCCAGCTTGGCTCAGAACACTAAATATGATTCCTCTTTTACCATCTATACGACAATATGAATCGGGTCTGTCATAGGCATCCTGGACGTTCGCGACGTCACTGAGATATACAACCGGATCCCCGGGTTTCGAAACCACGAGTTTGCTAAATGCGGCTGCGTTTAGAAATTCATTCACTCCGATTTATCAGTTTTCCCTGGTCCCCTGGACAAAATAACCGCCACTTTGATTGAAGTTGGCTCGATCGATATATTTTTTGACGTCGTTAACCGTTAATCGCCTTTCTTTCAATCTTTGAGGATCAAAAGTGATCCTCATTTGACGAGTGAGGTAACCGTCATACTGACAATCTCCAACTCCCGGCAACCTGAGTATCCTGGGTATGATTTCAAAATTTGCCCATGTTGATGTGGTAACCAGATCCACATTTCCAGTCAGGGAAAACTGATAAATCGGAAGGTTGACCCGATCGGTAGCCTTTATTATTTGGGGGGTTTGAACCTGACTGGGAAGGGTATTAACTTTTGCGAGATTTCGCTGGACCTCTGCGGCGGCGAGATCCAGGTTGGTTCCAGGATTGTAAAATACGACTACAAATGATTGCCCGTACGAAGAAAAACTCTGGGTGTACTGCATGTTTGAGACGCCACTTATGGCATCCTCGAAAGGAACTGTTATTTCTCCTTCTACCTCCTCAGGCGCTGATCCAGTAAACACCGTTGATATAACCAGCACTGGTTGATCAGTATTGGGTTTAAGTTCTACCGTAAGGAACGTCATGCAAACATAACCAAAAACCAATACGAGCAGAACCCGGACTATTACTGTGATCGGATATTTAACTGATGATTCGACTATGTTCATTCCAACCCAGAAATATCACTCAAGAATCTAAAAGAAGCGAACATTTGATTTCAAATGTAGTTTTATATGGACTTGCCATTTGGATTCCCTAAATCATTTGCCAGACTGATCGGCTTTATTGTCCAAAAACGGTTCTTGATGTCATCGAGTATTGTGTAAACTACTGGAATAAATATCAGGGTGAAAAGAGTCGCAACGGACAAACCACCTACTACAGCCATAGCTAGGCCGTTGTAAATTTCAGCTCCCGCTCCGTGTTTTAAGGCTAAAGGAAGCATTCCCAATACCATTGAAATAGCTGTCATAAATATGGGACGCAAACGTCTCTGACTGGCAAGCGTTAAAGCTTCATTTCGTTCGATACCTTTCTCTATTAATTGAACGGCGTATGTAATTAATATTATGGCATTTTTTACAACAAGCCCAACCATCATGATGTAACCCAGCATGGTGAACGAATCGAAATGAACCCCACTGAGTTTGACCAAGATGTTTGCGCCTATAATAGAAAGAGGGACACTAAGCATGATCGACAGGGGTCGAACAAATGATTGAAATTGCATGACCAAAAGCAGATAAACAACTATTACAGATAAGGGAAAGACAAAAGCGATGGCCTTTTCGAGAGATTTAAGCTGATTTACAGCTCCAAAGGGGACAATACTGTAACCTATTGGTAAAGCCAGCGTAGATTTAATTTTGTCACTTAATTCATGAAATACTTCCGACAACGACCTGCCCTGTATCGTAAACTGGACCGTTGCGGCTCGATTAGAGTTGTAGTGATCAATTAAAAGAGGCCCAAATGTGGTTTCTACTGACGCCACGCTAGTTAGAGGGACCTGTACATTTGGATTGTTGGGAGATGTCAGCATTATTCGTTTGGCATCTTCCACGGTTTTCAGGTTACTTTCTCGCCCCATGACATTTATATAAAAATATCTTCCATTTACATCATATTGCGTGGTTGTTTGCTGGCCACCTCCGGCCGCCTCAACAGCGTCAGCGATGTCTTGCGGCTGGAACCCCAATTTCGCTGTTCGCTCGGGGTTGGTTCGAACCTGAACTTCAGGCTTTTTTAAGGCCGGTCTGTGTAACGGAACACAATGCCATCGACATTTTTTTGCAATGTCCATAATACCTTTGACTATTGGCTCAATGACCTTGTAGCTATCACCAACAACACGGAGGTCAACGATGTTTGATCTTGTGTCGATGTTTCCAAAAAGTGGGAATTGAATCGGATTAAGGTATTTGAAGGGCAAATCCATTGAAGTGTCGTGGGCTTCCGTAGCTATTCGTTCAATTGGGACGCCGCTATCTTCTTCGCGTTCACAAACCAGAAAAATTACATTCTGGGTGATATCTCTGTTTGGTACGGCCACAATATTTTTGACGCCCTTGATTTTACGCCAACGGTCTTCCAGGATTTGCATCAGTCGGCAGATCG
>JAMCYH010000083.1 GCA_023474025.1 Deltaproteobacteria bacterium | reverse complement strand
AAGGTGTTCCGGTGGAGGTGGCCCGAGAGGCCTTTAGGCTCGCTGCGAGGAAGCTGCCTTTGAAAACTCGTTTTGTAATTCGTGAGGAGTTGACATGAAGCCCCGGGAGTTGCGGGATCTTTCTGAGGAAGAATTGGCCGTGAAAGAGCGAGAGTTTCGGGAAGAGGAATTTAAGCTCCGCTTCAAGAAAGCCACCGGTCAACTGGAGAAAACCGCCCGGCTCGGTATCATCCGTAAAGAGATAGCTCGGGTTAAAACTATAATACGAGAAAAGAGGGGGTCTGTATGACTAGCTCCTCTAGCGAACGTCAACAGCGCAAGGTCCGTACCGGTATTGTTATCAGTGACAGGATGGATAAGACAGTGGTCGTAGAAGTTAGCCGCACAGTGCTGCACCCGGTATACAAAAAATATGTACGGCGAAGAAAACGGTTCATGGCTCACGATGAAGAAAATCGCTGCAGGATCGGCGATGAAGTCATGATAGTCGAAACTCGGCCGCTGAGTCGCCACAAGAATTGGCGTGTGCAGAAGATCGTCAAGGAAGCGGCATTCCTCGGAGGCGCCGCATGATACAACAGCAGACGAGAATGGATGTCGCCGACAATTCGGGCGCAAAGGAGCTTTTTTGCGTGAAGATTTTAGGCGGCACCCGACGAAAATATGCGAGCGTCGGCGATGTGGTTATCGTTTCGGTAAAGCAGGCTATCCCAAACTCCAAGGTTAAAAAGGGAGAGGTTCATAAAGCTGTGGTCGTCCGGACGAAACGTGCGGTTCGGAGACCCGATGGTTCATATATTAGATTTGATGACAATTCGGCGGTTTTGATTAACAATCAGCTTGAACCAATCGGAACTCGAATCTTCGGTCCTGTAGCTCGTGAACTGAGGGCAAAAAAGTTTATGAAGATAGTGTCACTTGCTCCGGAGGTCCTGTAGTCATGTCAATCATTAAGAAGGAAGATAGGGTAAGGGTTCTATCTGGTAAGAACGCAGGTCGAGAAGGGCGAGTTCTGAGGGTTCTTAAAGAAAAAGAATCCGCCCTTGTTGAGAGAATCAACATGGTTAAGCGTCATACGAAACCCGGGGGTAAAGGGGTACAACAGGGCGGAATCATTGAAAAAGAGGCCCCCATAAGATTGTGCAAGCTGATGCTTATATGTCCCAAGTGCTCAAGGCCTACCCGTGTTGGTGTTCGTGTGGTTGAAGGTAAACACAGTCGGTTTTGCAAAAAATGCCTAGAGCAGTTGGAAAATTAGAAGGAATTTTCTCATGTCTTCAAGACTTAAAGAATATTACTTCAAATCGGTAGTTCCCGCGTTGAGAGAGCAGTTCAAGTACAGGAATCCAATGCAGGTGCCCGCCCTGAAGAAAATAGTAATTAACATGGGACTCGGTGAAGCAATTCAAAACGCCAAGGCACTCGAAAACGCACAGCAAGAGTTGTCGGTGATTTCAGGACAATGGCCCGTAATGCGCAAGGCGCGAAAATCTATCGCTTCGTTTAAACTTCGTGAAGGAATGACCATTGGTTGTAAGGTGACCTTACGCAGAGACAGTATGTTCCATTTTCTTGACAAGTTGATCAACGTAGCGCTCCCCCGAGTTAGGGACTTTCGGGGTGTAAACCCAAAGGGATTCGATGGACGCGGTAATTTCTCGATGGGAATTAAAGAACAAATCATATTCCCCGAGATCAATTATGACAGAATCGAGAAAATTCGGGGTATGAATGTAACAGTGGTGACTTCCGCGGAAACGGATGAAGAAGCAAAGCAGCTTCTAGACCATTTGGGAATGCCTTTCAGAAAATAGAAATAGTCTCCTTACAAGGAGGAAGCGTGGCAAAATTATCGATGATGGTAAAGGCCGGCAGGCCTCAAAAATTTTCGGTGAGGTCATATAATCGTTGCCAGATTTGTGGCCGACCAAGAGCATACTATCGCAAGTTCCAGCTATGTCGTATATGTCTACGTGATCAGGCGCTAAGGGGTAATATACCCGGCATGATCAAATCGAGCTGGTAGGGAGATTATACGCATGAGTATGACCGATCCAATAGCTGATATGCTGACGCGAATCCGGAACGCTCGACAAGCGAGGAAGGATCAAGTGACCATCCCTGCCTCTAACCTCAAAATAGGAGTTGTGCAGATCCTAAAGGAAGAGGGTTATATTAAAAAATATAAGGTCATACGGTCAGCCAAGAATAAACAGGGCGTATTAAAACTGACTTTACGGTTCGATGATGAAACTCAATGCACAATTGAGGGCTTAGCCAGAACCTCCAGACCTGGTCGGCGGGTTTATGTCGGGAAAGAACATAACCTGACAAGCCATGGAGGAGTTGGGATGCTGGTCCTTTCGACGTCCCAGGGAGTCATGACCGATAAGGAAGCACGGCGAAGGGGAATTGGTGGCGAAGTATTGTGCAGCGTCTGGTAGGCCAAATGTTTTTTAGGAGCGTGATTAATGTCTAGAATAGGCAAAGCCCCAATACCAATACCTGATAAAGTTAAGGTTAAATACGAGGATACTATATTAAATGTGGACGGCCCTAAAGGTTCCCTGAATTTGGATCTTAGGGAATTGGTGGACCTGGACATCACCGATTCCGTAATTCAGGTCAAAGCTGTGGGAGCGGAACGCAAACTCAAGGCAATGCACGGGTTGTTCAGAAGTCTTATCAATAATATGGTGATTGGTGTTACCAATGGGTTTACGAAGTCACTGGAAATTGTTGGAGTGGGCTACCGAGCTGAAGCCGACAAGCAAAATCTGACCTTGAACGTTGGGTATTCCAATCCGAAGGTCCTCCCTATTCCAGAAGGTCTTACGATTGAGGTTGAGAAAAACACCCTAATCCATGTCCGGGGCATTGACAAACAGCAAGTCGGTGAGATGGCGGCAAAAATCCGTCGAGTCCGAAAACCCGAGCCATACCGAGGCAAAGGCATTCGATATATGGGCGAGCTAATAAGGCGCAAAGTTGGAAAGGCAGGCTCAAAATAGACCGCTCTTGGGTCGTTAATGAGCTGAAAAGGATTCGTAATGAGTAGCAGTTCGGAAAAAAATGAGTCCAGAAAAAAGAGAACGCGACGTGTGCGATACAGAATTACCGCATGTGCTGAAAGGCGTCGACTGACGGTCTTTAGGTCCAATCGGAATATTTTTGCCCTCG
>JAMCYH010000229.1 GCA_023474025.1 Deltaproteobacteria bacterium | reverse complement strand
TACCGCCGGCCAGACCCAAGCAGCTCCTGAAGATTGTTGGCGAAAAAACCATGATTCGGGCGACTATAGACAGAGTATCCCCTGTCACCCCTTATGACAGAATAATGGTCGTAACTGGAGCGCGCCATGCTGAAAAGATACGTGTCCAGATCCCGGAAATCCCCAACGACTTTATAGTTACAGAACCTGTCGGCAGAAACACGGCGCCCTGCGTAGCCCTTGCCGCCTATAGGCTGGCAAAAATTGATCCGGACGCCGTCATGTTAGTTCTACCTGCTGACCATTTGATAACGAAAGAAGATGAATTCAGAGCCGTATTGGAAGCTGCGACAGAACTTGCAGCCAACACGGAAGATTTGCTGACGTTCGGGATAGTTCCAGATCGACCGGAAACCGGCTACGGTTACATCCATGTTGGAGACAAAGTCACTGAATTTAATGGGTTAACGGCACATAGGGTTGAAAGATTTGTCGAAAAACCCGACATAAAAACTGCACAATCATATTTAAAGCTTGGAAACTATCTGTGGAACAGTGGAATGTTCATATGGAAAGTTTCAACCATAATCAAAGCCATCGAACGGTACCTTCCCGTTATCGCTAAAGCCATGGAAAAGCTGCACCCTGTCTTCAACACGCCGGATGAGGACGCTTCTCTTGCAGAGGTCTATGAGGACCTTCCGGACATCTCTATTGACTATGGAGTACTGGAACGGGCTGATAATGTCCTTGTGGTCCCTATTGATGTTGGATGGAATGATGTTGGGAGTTGGACATCGCTTCAGGATGTGTGGAACACTGACGAGGAAGGAAACGCCGTCAAGGGTAAAATCCTGACGCTTAACGCCAAGGGATGTGTAGTTTCTTCCCCTCAGAAGCTGACAGCGCTGGTCGGCGTCGAGGACATAATCGTGGTAGACACACCCGACGCAATATTGGTTTGTAGAAAAGACCGGGCCCAAGACATCAAACAACTTCAGGAATTGCTTAAAAAGCATGGTTACCAGGGATTGTTGTAATTCAGCCGTGTCTATTTTTCCTAAAATCTTCAGTTGCTTGCAAAACCGGAATATTATTGGGCGCCATCATTTCGAACCTTGTTTGTAATGGAATTGGTAACCTTTCAAGATAAACACTTTATTGAAAGGAGGCGAAATGACCGATTTAAACTCAGCAATCAGAAATAGTTTCAAGGCTTATGACATTAGAGGACGGATACCTGATGAACTGAACGAAGAAATCGCTTTCAAAATTGGGAGGGCTTATGCCACTCTCCTGAAGCCCAAAAGGGTCTGCATAGGTAGGGACGTCCGTCTTTCAAGCCTATCGCTGGTAACCGCTCTGGCTGAAGGAATCAATTCCCACGGTTGTGATGTCATGGACATAGGGCTTTGTCCCACAGAGATGGTGTACTTTGCAACCTCACACCTCAAACTGGACGGGGGGATAATGGTGACAGCGAGTCATAATCCCATGGATTATAATGGGATGAAGCTCATACGCGAGGATTCCAAACCTATCAGTGGGGATTCGGGTATCAAAGACATCGCTGACATGGTAATCTGCAATCGATTCGACCCTCAATCATCCCGGAAAGGAGAGTTGAGACCTATTGACGTCGTTGCTGAATACGTAGAGCATCTGTTGACCTACATAGATCCGTCAAAAATATCTCCTTTAAAGGTGGTCGCCAATTGTGGCAACGGATGCGCCGGTCCAATATTGGAAAAACTTAAATCCCGTTTGCCTATTGATTTTGTAATGGTATTCCCGGAGCCGGACGGTCGATTCCCGAACGGAATTCCCAACCCAATTTTACCTGAGAACCGTGGAGTTACGGTTGAAAGGGTCTTAACCACAAAAGCCGATATAGGGATCGCATGGGATGGCGACGCGGACCGTTGCTTCTTTTTCGACGAAAGAGGTGAGTTTCTCGAGGGGTATTATATTGTAGGATTTTTGGCGCAAGAATTCTTGAAAGTTAATCCTGGAGCAAGGATAGTTCATGATCCAAGGCTAATATGGAACACAGTTGAAATAGTCCAGGAACACGGCGGCAATGCGATCATGAGCAAAGCAGGACACGCTTTTATCAAGGAAAGAATGCGTCAGGAGGACGCTGTTTATGGCGGAGAGATGTCGGCTCATCATTATTTTCGGGATTTCGCGTATTGCGATAGCGGTATGATTCCCTGGCTCGTTCTTGTCCAGGCGGTAAGTTCTGCAGGCCGCCCTTTTTCTGAGCTTGTCAAATCAAGGATGAACAAATATCCAGTGAGCGGGGAGATTAATAGAACCGTCACAGATCCCCACGCGGTTATATCCCGGATCGAAGCTTTTTATAAAGGGTCCGAGATTGATGTAGATTATATAGATGGTCTCAGCATGGAATTTACTCTGTGGCGCTTCAACCTGCGGCCATCGAACACAGAGCCTGTAATAAGGCTCAACTTAGAAACTAGGGGTGATCCGAAACTTCTTGAAACGAAAACAGAGGAGCTTCTGGATCTTATTGATCGCTTTAAATAAAAATTTCATGTTGCCATGAAATGCCATGAGATTGGTGACCAAGGGCAACATGTTTTGTTGCCCACTTGAAGTAAACGAAGGAGAAAAGCATTTGGAACTGAATGAAGTTATCATTACACAGGCCATCGCAGAACGATTCTGGACCAAGTTCAGGAATAGCCTTGAAATGGATGTCGCCATCGTTGGCGGGGGGCCATCGGGATTGGTAGCCGGATATTACCTCGCCAAAGCCGGCAAAAAGGTGACACTATTTGAAAGGAAATTGAGTGTAGGCGGTGGAATGTGGGGTGGTGGCATGATGTTTAATGAAATAGTTGTTCAAGAAAGCGCCGTTCACATTCTCAAGGAGTTCGGCGTACGCCATCTACTCTATCAGAATGACTACTATACTGCCGATTCCGTTGAGACAGCCTCTTCCTTGGTTGCTCAGGCGACAAAAGCTGGTCTGACCATTTTTAACTGTATGACTGTAGAAGATGTCATGATGAGAGAGGATAGGATTACGGGGCTGGTTCTGAACTGGTCCCCCGTAGAAATGGCTAGGCTCCATGTTGATCCACTAGCGGTGGGGTCAAAATTTGTGATCGATTCGACTGGACATGCCACTGAAGTCGTCAAAGTCGTCTTCAATAAGGTTCCCGGAAAGCTTAAAACG
>JAMCYH010000154.1 GCA_023474025.1 Deltaproteobacteria bacterium | reverse complement strand
ACGCTCTTCCGATCTGCCACTCTGGATGCGTGGCCAATTCTCCTGAAGTCATTTTTTAGCCGTATCTTCATTTCAACGGCTACACGGTCCTTGAAGAGGTCTTCCTTTTGCTTGATAAGCTCGGGAGGTAAATCTCCGAAACACTGTTTGGCAAATTTGCAGTGCGCGGCGCATCCAAAATCCATTTTAGGGTTAAGCACATATTGCCCACAATTCTTGCATTTTCGGCGAGTTTCATCTTTGAAAAATTCCATTTT
Organism: Deltaproteobacteria bacterium; assembly: GCA_023474025.1. Taxonomy (GTDB): domain Bacteria; phylum Desulfobacterota; class Desulfomonilia; order Desulfomonilales; family Desulfomonilaceae; genus CAJBEZ01. The sequence continues at coordinate 2,927 of JAMCYH010000154.1, read as the reverse complement.
CGAACCGCAGTTCGGGCATTCTACATCAAAGATCGCGTCAAAATTCCAGTAACGAGGGTCTTGTCCGGGGCATTTCATGTTTAGTCTCCCTTCCTGCGAAGGAATCATCCTTTATAATTACGGCGCGTGGAATGTATCAATTAAACGCGCCGCCTTAACCGGTAAATCAATCTGTTATCGCCATCGACATTAAACTTAGATGATCATTAATAGTGTTGGATTCTTCAATTTATTGAATCAAACATCTATTACCATCAGCCCAATATGGCCTTCAGGTCTTCATCCGGAGTTGTTATGGGTTTAATGTCAAAGGTCCTAACCAGGGTGTCCAGAATATTCGGCGTAATAAAAGCCGGCAGGCTTGGGCCCAAGCGAATTCCCTTTATCCCAAGGTGAAACAACGTCAAAAGGATCGCTACCGCTTTCTGCTCATACCATGAAAGGACCATTGACAGCGGCAATTCGTTGACCCCGCAGTTAAAAGCGTTGGCCAAAGCTACAGCAATCTGGATAGCTGAATAAGCGTCGTTACATTGTCCTACGTCTAATAGACGGGGTATCCCGCCGATGTCCCCAAGGTCCTTATCAAAGAAACGGAATTTGCCACAGGCTAGTGTCAAAACTACAGTGTCTTTAGGTGTCTTTTCGACAAATTCGGTGTAGTAATTGCGTCCAGGTTTTGCTCCATCACATCCTGCAACGAGGAAGAAATGTTTAATTGCGCCGCTCTTGACAGCGTCAATCACCTTGCCGGCCACAGACATTACAGCGTTTCTGGCGAAGCCACACATGACTTCCTTGCCATTGAAATCCGAAGTGAAGCCAGGTAATTCCAGGGCCCTCTTGATTACGGGAGCAAAATTCTTGTCAGCAATATGCTGGACAGCAGGATAACCTACCAGCCCCGTCGAGAAAATATTGCTATTATAGGATTCAGCGGGCTTTTGGATGCAGTTTGTCGTCATAAGGATAGCGCCGGGGAACTCAGCAAACTCCTTCTTCTGATTTTGCCAGGCTGTTCCATAATGACCATAGAAGTGAGGATATTTTTTCAAACCCGGGTAACCGTGAGTAGGCAACATTTCTCCGTGGGTATACACATAGATTCCTTTGCCCTCGGTTTGTTTAAGGATTTCTTCCATGTCTTTCAAATCGTGACCGGATACCAGAATAGCCTTTCCTGCTTTATGGCCAAGAGGCACTTTGGTTGGGACCGGATGTCCGTAAGCCTCAGTGTTGGCCGCGTCAAGGAGCTCCATAGTCTTGAGGTTTATTTCACCACATTTTAGCACCAGGCCGATCCAGTCGTTTAAAGTCAAACTATGATTTAGAGTCGCCGCCAGACCTTCGGCTACAAACTTGTAAATCTCGTCATTTTCTTTTCCAAGGATGTGGGCATGATCAGCATAGGCCGCTACGCCTCTAAGACCGAAAATCAAGGTATGTTTTAATGAAACTATATCCTGATCATCAGAGTCAGCTTTGAAACCTCTAGTAAGGCCCATGGCTATCATCCCTGCTTTATCCGCAGCGGGTTTAAATGTGGCAGCGTCGTCAGTAAAGTCTACCTTACCACCTGCCGCTTTGACCTGGTCCCTGAGCCTGTCTCGATATTCTACAGCCTTATTGATTAACGGAGGAAACCTGTCTTCATCAAAATCAACATTTGTGAGAGTTGCAAAAAGGGCTTCATTCGTGAATACACTTGCTTCATTGTCCACGATTCCGAATTTTCGTCCCTCGACTGCAAAAAGCGCCAACCCCTTGAGAGCATGAAGCAAGAGGTCGTGCAAGGATGCCGTCTCAGGGGATTTTCCACATACACCAGCTCGAGTGCAAGCTGTGCCACCCGCTGTCTGTTCGCATTGATAACAAAACATTTTGTCAGCCATTTTATCCTCCTGTTTTTTTAGTTCCCATTCGACAGGGTAACGTGAAATACTTTTACGTGTTGTCTCTGTAAACAATATGGAGGTTGGAAGACGCGAAAGCCTTGACTTAAGTCAAGGCCCCCAAAAAAAATCCAATTTTAGTTAATAGTCAGCGGAATATTGGGCTAGAATTGCTATGAGACGAGGTATTTGTCAGGAATTGCTCCATCTCTTGAATACCTACGCGCTCTAAAATTTCACCAAACCTTTCTCCTTTCGTGTTTTGCTCAAAATAAAAATCCAGAGTTAAATCAATCAAACGAAAAGTTTCTTCTTTAGAAAAGATCCTGGGGATTTCGGACGCCAACCTGGGCCGTCTGCCCAATTTGCCACCGATCATTATCCTGAAACCTTCCCTACCACGTACAAGTGTTTCAGTTGGACAGGCCCTTATGCAATGACCACAGAAAAGGCATCTATCAAAGTCGATCTTGGGTACGGACATTTCCGGCGTCATTGTTACAGCACGTTCTATACAAGTCTCTGCGCAAACCCCACACCGGCTACATTCGGCCTCGCCCAGCGTGGGGTGTACAGCCGCTACTATCCCGAGATCTGCGACCTGAGGCCTGGAACAGGCATTCGGGCAGTCTGATACAGATACCCTGAATTCGTGGTGGAACTTCAAAGGGCCATCCACTCTAGATTTCAGGAAGGTTTTCAAATCCCTGGACCTTAATTTTTCTTCCAGCGTTCCAATAAAATTGTTTCCAGTCGGAATTCTGTTCGGGCATCCACTTGCCCCAAAACAATTTTCAAGTTGATAGCCTTTGATATCGTCTTCCATATTTTTTAGGAAGTTCTGTTGGACCGTCCGTATATTTTCCAGTGTGACTTCCGCTGAGCCCCGGCTCTCTGCGTCCTGTTCCACTTTCTTTTTGACACGTCTTCTTATAAAAAAAGGGACCTTGGCTATCGCTTCTTCAGCGGCTCTATTCCAACGCATATCCAATCTCCTAGATGGGCGGTTACAGTTAACATGGAAAATATACGGAC
>JAMCYH010000142.1 GCA_023474025.1 Deltaproteobacteria bacterium | reverse complement strand
TGGTGGGGATGGAGAAAAATTTTAAGGAAATGGTAATATCCGGGCTTGCCTCAGATTCGAGAAACATGCAGCCTGTGGTGATCCTTCGAGAAAAGGGGGGGGAGCGGGAACTGTTCATCTGGATTGGACCCGTTGAAGCCATGGCATTGCAAAGGGCGATTTCTAAGGAAGTATTCCAACGTCCTTTGACTCACGAGTTACTGAGAAATGTCATTGAAAAAACCGGCGCGCATATCGAGCACATAGAGATTGATGATTTGAAGGAACACACATATTACGCGACAATTTATTTGAGAACTGCTGACTCAAAGCTGGTAACCGTAGACGCTAGGCCTTCCGATTCTCTTGTGCTGGCGACATGGGCAGGTGTGGCCATTTTTGTCAATGAAGAGGTCATAGAGGGAATGTCAGATTCTGAACAAACCAATGAACCCAAAAGTAAATTAGTGCTGACTCAAGAGGATGTTGAACGAACAGACGAAGAACTTACTAAAATACTGGAGCGATTAGACCCTGAAGATCTTGGCAACGCGTAAAAATTGTTTTCGGTATTTTGCTGAAGAAAGTATCAGTTTTTGGCAATTTACATGTTGTTTTAAGCTAGCCCAAGTTCCTCATCAATTATGAAAAACTTCACCAAAAATCTTTGGAAGATGAAAGGTTTTCAGAACTCAAAGAACGGCTTTGAGTTTCACAATAATGTCAGGTAATAACACTAAATCTGCTCTGAAGAGATCAACCCCTAAAGAAGTCGGCCCTTTTAGGTTACTGAAATATTTTATCATATCAGGTTTCGCGGTTATAGCCGCGGTAACTCTTTTGCTGGGGGCATTTCTGTATACCCGTAGTGTGGACACCCTTCTAAAAGGAGCTGAGAACTATGCCCGTCTCTTGGCCGAAAACCTGAACTACAACATTTTTGTTGGGTTCTATGCCCCGTTAAAGGCCAGGGGAATAACCATGGACCTCAGGAAATGGGACCAGTTTGGGGCTTTAGATTCATTGATAAAGGATTTCACTTATGGACTCCGTATAGACAGGATCAAAATCATAGATAAAAATAGAAAGATCGTCTATAGCACTGATTACGATTTGATAGGAAAGTATGAACCACCAAACCAGGCGGTTGATGAAGCTCTTCTCAATGGAAAGGATCAGACCAAAATACGGCAGGGGAAAAGATCAGCGACTAACTGGTACGGCGTGTGGCAGGCTGACACCTATTATCCTTTGAGGGAAGGGACCGGCAACTACTGGATGTTGGGAGCCATATACGGCGTAATACAAATAACCCAGGATGTTACAGATCAATATGTTAATGTTCAACGCTACATTGTAATCATACTTCTTGTCGCCAGTGGCCTAATGGCGTTTTTATTTGTGACTCTTACCCTCATTGTGAGGAGAGGGGAACGGATTCTTATCGAACGGGCAGAGGAACAAAAGCGCCTTGAGGACAAGCTTCAGCAATCCGAGAAACTCGCTTCGATAGGACAAATGGTGGCCACAATCGCCCACGAAATACGCAACCCCTTAGGGATTATCAGATCGTCCGCTGAGGTCCTCGTCAACAAGGCAAACCCTGACATCTCAAAAATAAAGAGGTTTTCCAATATAATTTTGGAAGAAGCCACCCGACTCAGTTTAATCCTTACCGATTTCCTGGATTTCGCCAGACCCAAATCTCCGGCTTCAGACCCCCTGGATGTTAGAGACATCGTGACTCGCGTCCGGAATATTCTTGAGCATGAAATTGTCTCCAAAAAAATATCCTGGACGGAAAATGTTGTAGAATCAGAATTCGAGCCTATAATACTTGGGGATTCAGACCTCTTGTATCAGGCTTTTTTGAATATCGCCATGAATGCTTTTGAATTTATGGACGAAGGTGGCTCTTTAGACATAACCATCAAGCCTGAGGAATCCAATGTTGAAATAATTTTCTCGGATGATGGTCAAGGAATAAAGAAAGAGAATTTGCACAAAATATTCATCCCCTTTTTTACAACCAATCAAATGGGAACGGGCTTGGGACTGGCTGTAGTGCACAATATTATTACTGCCCATAATGGAGAGATCTCGGTAAAAAGTGATGAAGGTGAAGGCGCTGTATTTACGATCATTCTTCCAAGAGGAATTGACGATCGGGATTGATCCCAGGTTCTCAGAGGCTATGACATGGCAAGCGTCCTGATAGTTGATGATGAAAGAAACTACCTTTTTGTGTTGGAAGATCTGCTCACAGATGAGGGTTACCATGTTTTGACCGCGTCGTCAGGGAATGAGGCGGTCGAAATATTAAGCAACCAAAAGGTCGACGCCGTTCTATCGGACATCAAGATGCCGGGAATGAACGGTATCGAACTTCTCGAACGTGTAATGGCCAACGATCCCGGTTTGCCGGTAATTCTTATGACGGCATTCGCCGAGGTTGATCAGGCCGTCTCGGCCATGAAAAAGGGCGCTATTGATCATATTCAGAAACCGTTTGACAACGACGACATCAAACGAGCTGTGGCAAGGGCTGTGCAAAAAAGACGCATGGATGGAAATCTTCGTCGTATCAGCTCATCTGAGTCAGACCCAATTTGGGGAAGCATAATCGGTGAATCGGATGCCATGGACCAGGTCTTCCAGATAGTCAAGAGAGTAGCGGACACCTCGGCCACTGTTTTGATATCCGGAGAATCAGGAACAGGCAAAGAAGTAATCGCCAAGGCCTTACACAGGGCTTCTTCGCGTGCTTCCAAGCCGTTTGTGTCCATCAACTGCGCAGCCATTCCGGAAACCCTATTGGAATCTGAGTTGTTTGGATATGAAAAGGGTGCGTTTACCGGGGCAATATCAACCAAGCAAGGCAAGTTTGAGATAGCTGATAATGGAGTCCTATTCCTGGATGAAATAGGAGAAATGTCTCTTAACCTGCAGGTAAAATTACTGAGGATACTGCAGGAACAGGAATTTCAGAGAGTTGGTGGAAATAGGGATATTCGCGTCGATGTAAGGGTGATTGCGGCTACAAACAAAGTTTTAAGGGACCAGGTTGAAACCGGTTTGTTTAGGTCTGATCTGTATTTTCGCCTCAACGTCGTCCATGTGACCATGCCACCGTTAAGAGAGCGCATTAAGGACATACCTCTCCTGATCACATATTTCCTGAAAAAATTCTCGGAACGTCTTGGCACTTCC